>CANHJG010000176.1 GCA_947461205.1 Opitutia bacterium | reverse complement strand
GCGGCGCCTGGGCGCGGCGTTGTTCGAAAGCTGAAGCGCGCGCCGCCCATGAGCCTCACTACGGAACACACGCTCACCTGCGATCTGCTCGTGGCCGGCGGCGGCATGGCGGGCGTCTGTTGTGCGCTGGCGGCGGCGCGGCTCGGCACGAAGGTCATTTTGGTGCAGGACCGCGCGGTGCTTGGGGGCAACGCCTCGAGCGAGATCCGCATGCACATTGTCGGCGCGACGGGTCTGCACGCGGGGCTGCCGCGGCTGCTCGAGCCGCGCGAGGGCGGGATCATCGAGGAAATCCGCCTCGAGCTGGCCGTGCGCAATCCCCAGCGCTCGGCGGCCGTGTTCGACCTGATTCTCTACGAACTCTGCCGCGCCGAGCCGAAGCTCACACTGTTGCTCAATACCACGGTGGTCGCGGCGCGCGTCGAAGGGGACCGGATTGTGGAAGTCGTCGCGGAGCGGCCTTCGACCGAGGACCGGTTCACGCTGGTGGCGGCGATGTTCGCCGATTGCACGGGGGACGGGCGGCTCGGCGCGGAGGCCGGCGTGCCGGTGATGCGGGGCCGCGAGGGGCAGGCGGCCTATGGCGAGACCTTGGCGCCGGCGCAGGGCGACGCGAAGACGCTGGGCTCGACGATCCTTTTTCAGGCGAAGAAGCACGACCGGGCGATGCCGTATGTCGCGCCGCCGTGGGTGCGGAAGTTCCAGCCGGCGGATTTCGCGCTGCGGCCCTTCGGCAAGCAGGGCTCCGACCTTGGGCTCGAATACGGCTACTGGTGGATCGAGTGGGGCGGCTGCCTCGATACCTTGAAGGACAACGAGCGCATCCGCGACGAGCTGCTCGGGATCACGCTCGGGATCTGGAACCACATCAAGAACGAGTCGGGCCTCGACGTGTCGCACTGGGCGCTCGACTGGATCGGCATGGTGCCGGGCAAACGGGAGAGCCGGCGCTTCGTGGGCCAGCACGTGTTGAGCGAGAGCGACCTGACGGAGTCGCGCCCGTTTTCCGACGCGATCGCGTATGGCGGCTGGCCGATCGACACGCATCCGCCCGAGGGGGTCGACGCGCCGACCGCGGCGCCGTGCACGCAGAACCACCTGCCGTGGCTCTACGACATTCCGCTGCGTAGCTGTGTGGCGGGTACGGTGCAGAATCTGTTTTTTGCCGGCCGGAATCTGTCCGCGACGCACCTGGCGTTCGCGTCGACGCGCGTGATGGCGACCTGTGCGGCGGTCGGGCAGGGCGTGGGCACGGCGGCGGCGCTGGCGGGGCGGGCCGGCGTGATGCCGGCGGCGATCGCGGGTTCGCCGGCGCTGCTACGGTCGATCCAGCAGCGCCTCCTGCGGGACGACGCCTATCTCATCGGCGTGGCGCGCGGGGAGGCGGACGACCTCGCGTTGGGCGCGGCGGTGACCGCCTCCAGCGAGCAGGCGGGAGGCGAGGCGGCCCTCGTGCTTTCGGCACAAACGCGCGCGGTGCACGGCCCGGCGGCGGTCGGGCCGGTGGCGGGCGCGAACCAGTGGGAGACGGTGCTCCAGGAGATCGCGACCGGAAAGGCCACCGCGCTCTACACCAGTGCCCCGCCGGCACGGGCGCGGCCGGGACTGCACCGGTGGATGAGCGATCCGGCGGCGGGGCTGCCGGCGCAGGTGGAGCTGCGGTGGGCGACGCCGGTGGCGGTGCGGGAAGTCCAACTCATCTTCGACACCGGGCTGCACCGGTTTCTCACCCTTTCGCAGGCCGACGGCTACACGGCGCGGATGGACTGGGGCCGGCCGCAGCCGGAGACCGTGTGCGACTATCGGATCGAAGCGGAGGTGGCGGGCCGGTGGCGGACGGTGCACGCGGAGGCGGGCAACTATCAGCGGCGGCGGGTGCATCGGCTGGCGGAGCCGGCGGGTGCGGTGGCGGCGCTCCGGGTGGTCGTGACCGCGACCCACGGCCTGGATCACGCGCGAATTTGCGAAGTGCGGGTTTACAGTTGATCGCCGCCGGTGTTTCGACGTCCGTCTCCTCCCTTTGCATGAGTATCGCCGCCGTTCCCCCTGACTTTGCCGACGTTGCCGCTGCGTTTCCGTTGGCCGGCCCGATCGTGTCGGCCGCGCCCTATGGCAACGGTCACATCAACGAGACCTATATTGCCATTGTCGCGGCCGGGACCGGCGAGCGCCGCTACGTTTTCCAGAAGATCAACCACCGGATTTTTAAGCAGGTGCCGGCGCTCATGGAGAACATTGCGCGCGTGACGGCGCATGTGCGCGGCAAGCAGCCCCGCGCCCTCGCGCTCGTGCCCACGCGCGCCGGCGAGGTCGCGCATCGCAGCGCGGCCGGCGAATGGTGGCGCCTCTACGATTTTGTCGAGGGCGCCCATACCGTGGAACGCGTGACCACCGAAGCGCAGGCGCGCGAGGCGGCGCGGGCGTTTGGCGAATATCAGGCGCTGCTGGTCGATCTGCCGGGCGGGCGGCTGAACGATACGATTCCGAATTTCCACCACACCCGCAGCCGCTTCGAGTCGCTGCGCTGCGCCGTGAACGAAGATACCCAGGGCCGGGCGGCGGGCGTGCGCGCGGAGATTGATTTCGCCTATGCCCGCGAGGCCGACACCGACGTGCTGCTCGATCTCCTCGCCCGCGGCGAGCTCACCGAGCGCGTCACGCACAACGACACCAAAATCAACAACGTGATGCTCGACGATGTCACCGGCCGTTGTGCGGCCGTGATCGACCTCGATACGGTGATGCCGGGCCTCTCGCTCTACGATTTCGGCGACATGGTGCGCACCGCGGCGAGTTCGACGACGGAGGACAATCCCGACGCCGGCCAGATGCACGTCGTGCTCCCCTATTTCCGGGCGCTGGTCGAGGGCTACCTCGAGTCGGCGGGCAGCGTGTTGAATGCCGTCGAACGCGCGCACTTGGGGTTTGCCGGCAAGCTCCTCGCCTTTGAAACCGGCCTGCGGTTTCTGACGGATCATTTGCAGGGCGACGTGTATTTCCGGATCAAGCGTCCGAACCACAACCTCGACCGCGCCCGCACGCAATTTGCCCTCGTGAAAAGCATCGAGGACCACGCCGGCGCGATGAAGCGCATCGTGGCCGAGGTCGGGTCATAGCAGGGCGGCGCGTCAGCCCGCCGCGGCACCGGAGAGAATTTTTAACCGCGGATTACGCTGATCTCGCGGATAGATTTCCGTCCGACGGTTCCTTGATCCGCTTCATCCGCGCCCTCCGCGGTTAAAAATTCCGATTTCCTGGCCACGAGAATCAGCGTTGATTCGCGTCGATTAGCGTTCCCAATTTCTCCCATGAAACTCGCCCGCCCCGACTCCGACGTTTTCCTCCCGGAGGTTTCCGCCGGTCTGACGCCCGCGGCAGCGCTCGCGCGCACGACGCACCTGTGCGTGATCGCCCACCAAGATGACATTGAGATCAACGCCTACCCGGCGGTCGCCGAGTGCTACGGGCGCACCGACAAGTTTTTCACGGGGGTCGTCATGACCAACGGCGCCGGCTCGGCCCGCACCGGCAAATACGGCCACGTGACCGACGCGCAGATGCAGGAGATCCGCAAGCAGGAGCAGCGCACCGCGGCCACGCTCGGAAAATTCAATCTCCAGCTTCAGCTTTCACACGCGAGCGCCGACGTGAAGAAGTCCGGCCACCCGGCCGTCGCCGCCGACCTCGCGGCGATTTTTTCCGGCTGCCGCCCGGCGGTGGTCTATCTGCACCAGCCGGCCGACAAGCACGACACGCACGTCGGCTGTTTTCTCCGCTGCATCGAGGCGATCCGCGCGCTGCCGCGCGACCGGCGTCCGGCGCGCGTGCTGGGCGTCGAAGGCTGGCGCAATCTCGATTGGCTGGCCGACGCCGACAAGGTCGCGATGGATGCCAGCGCGAACCCGGAGCTCGCCGAGAAACTGGTCGCGGTCTTCGACTCGCAGATCGCCGGGGGCAAACGCTACGACCTCGCCGCGATGGGGCGCCGGCTGTCGAACGCGACGTTCTTTGCGTCGCACGCGACCGACACGACGAACGCGCTTTCCTTTGCGCTGGATCTCACGCCGCTCGTGCAGGATGACACGCTGAGCGTGGCGGATTTCACCCTGCGGCACATCGAGAATCTGCGGGCGGATGTGGCGGCGCGGCTGGGGAGGTTTGGGTGAATCGAGTGTTCACCACGAAACGCGTCTGTAGGCGAAGAACATGAGGTTCATTCCTGACAACTTCCCCAAGGAACTTGATGAGCTGAGGGTCATTTTTGTCGCGGCATGCCCAACTGGGTTCGTCGTTCAGGACGAATCCAGTGGCGAGGACACTGAAATTTGTTTCGTGGCTTTGGCGGGATACACGGGAGGAAGAGGCATCTATCTCTTCTCAGTGAACGAAAATTTTGAAGTTATCGGCGATTGGTTCTTTGACGACATCGAAGAGGCAATGCTCGCGGAACAAAACTACTCAGGGATAACAAAGGACGATTGGAAGAAGATCGAGTAACGCAGATATTTTTTTGGCCTGCCTGCTCTGCGCCCGCGACAACCGCAACCAGCCGCTCGTCACGCCCGATGACGGCGCAGTCACGGAGCTTTACTACTTCAGCACCGGCAGATGCCAGTGCGGCGCGCGGTGGTGCATCTCGCCATCCTCGGTGACGAGCACGAGACCGTGCAGCATGGCGGTCGCAACGATCAAACGGTCTGCAGGA
The DNA here is from genome assembly GCA_947461205.1 of Opitutia bacterium. Lineage (GTDB taxonomy): Bacteria > Verrucomicrobiota > Verrucomicrobiia > Opitutales > Opitutaceae > GAS368. Next base: position 3,769 of record CANHJG010000176.1, on the reverse strand, counting down.
TCGCGGTGCTGCGCCGAGCCGCTCTTTTTCGGCCAGTCCAACGCGTAGGATCGCACCGCGATGGCAGGCGAAATAGGCAAGATCCGGAGTGGCGCCGAACCGAGCGTGATGATTGCGGCGCAGACCGACTCGGGATTGCCCGAATCGGCGAGATGGCGGGCCAGCTCCAACAGGCTGATGTCGCAGACTGCGAGCTGCTCGGGCTCATCCTCAATGAGTCGAAGGACGGCGGGCGAAAGCGGTTCGTGCGCGCGTTTGGCATCGTCGATGGCGCGATGCCAAATGTGAGTGTCGAGGAGATATTTCACCGCGCGAGCGAGCCCCATTCTTCCGTCGGGATGGAGGGCTTTCCAACCGGCATGGCCGAGCCTTTGGCCGCGAGATGGGTGCAGCACCCGAGCAACGGACTCCGCGTGACGTAGGCCTCAAGCGACTCGGTGACGACGTCGGTCACGCTTTTGCCATGGAGCCGGGCCTTGCGCGCGGCGCGCGCCACGAGCTGAGCCGGGAGACGAAATGATTTTGGGTGACGACGCGATGGAGAGGTTGTTTCCATGTGCGCTACACTGTAGTGCAGCAACCGAAACTCAAGCCATTCCCTGTCGACCTACGCGGCCGGCACTGCCCAGCCGGGGCGGTAGGTTTTCGTGAGCAGGGCCTGCGCGGCGGGGTGGTTCGTGATGCGGAGGGCGGCGGCGTCCCAGGAGAGCGCGGGCGCCTGGGTGGCGACATTGGAGCCGCGTTTGGGACTCGGCGGGAGCGCGACGCGGGTGGCGACGTTGCCGAGTTGCACGGTTTCACTGAGCGGACCGGCATAGTGGAAGCCCGCACTGGTGCGACCACCGGTGAGGATGGCGTCGACCCACGCGTGGTGGTGGTTGAGGCCCTTGATGTCTTTCGGATAAACGAAGCCGGCGAAATTTTCTACGGGGTAGAGCCGGGGGCCACCGACGTGCGGGAGCACGAGATTACCTTTTTCGCCGATGAACAGCGAACCATGCTGGGGCAGGTCGAGCTCGGGCGGGAGTTGCGCGAGCTTGCGGCTCGGGCGGAGGCCGCCGTCGCTCCACGTGAGCGGGAGCGTGGGGCCGGCGGTGAATTCGGTGCCGGGGAAAACATAACGGACGGTCTCGAGCGTGGGCCAGATGTGGCGGTTGATGCCGCTGTGGTCGGCCGAGACCGTGAGCGGGGCGGTGAGACCCAGCGCGGTGAAAACCGGATCGAAGATGTGGGCGCCAAAATCGCCGAGCGCGCCGCTGCCGAAATCCTGCCAGTCGCGCCACGCGAACGGGTGATAGACCCTCGGCGCGAAGGGCCGGTGCGGCGCGCCGCCGAGCCAGAGATCCCAGTCGACGCCCTGGGGCACGGGACCGGAGGTGGGCGGTTCGAGGAGGCGCGTGCGCTCGTTGCCGGTGAAGGCGAGCCACGAGTGAACCTCTTTCACTTTGCCGATCACGCCGTCGCGAATGAGCCGCGTGGCGAGGCGGTATTCGACCGACGAGTGAATCTGGTTGCCCATCTGGGTCACGACGCCCGTCTTCTCCGCCCAGAGGCGCAACTGGCGGCATTCCCACACGGTGTGCGCAAGCGGCTTTTCACAATACACGTGCTTGCCGCGGCGCATCGCCTCGACGGCGGCGAGCGCATGCAGGTGGTCGGGCGTGGCGACGATGACGGCGTCGACGGTGTCGCCGAGCTTTTCGAGCATCGCGCGAAAGTCCGCGAAGTGCGGCGTGCCGGGATGGTCGGCGTCGGCCTTCGCGAAGTGGGCCTGATCGATGTCGCAGAACGCGACGAACGTCGCCTTGGGGTGGGAGGCGATGCTGTGCAGGTCGGCATAGCCGCGGGCGCTGACGCCGATGGCGGCAAGCTGGATGCGGCTATTGGGCTGGGCCGCGCGGAGGACGGCCGGGAACCCGAGCGCGGCGCCGGCGAGCGCGGTGTGTTTCAGAAAGGTGCGGCGGGTTGGCGGCGCGGGAGCGGGGGTGGGGGTCATGGGGTGGAGCGGTGGGGCGAACGGGATTGGGGGCGTGGGCGGGCCACGGGTGGGGCGCGAGACTTCAGACGCGCCGGGCGGGCAGATGCAAGCCCGGGCGGGTTCACTTCCACTGCACTACCGCGGTCACCGGATAATGATCGGACGGGTAGCGGCCGTCCTTGGACGTGCGGTCGATGGCGGCGGCCGTGGCGACGAAGTGGTCGGTGTGGAAGATGAAATCGATGCGCGAGCCCTGGGTGGTGCCTTTGAAGCCGTTGAAGCTGGCTTCGTCGGGGCCGCGGGCCGGATGCACGGCGCGGAAGGCGTCGGTCCAGCGGATCGCGCCGGGCGTCGTGGGCTGCACGAAGACGGCGTAGGCGGGGTTGTCCTCGTTGATGTTGAGGTCGCCGCTGAGCAGCGCGGGCACGCCGGCGGCGATCGCGGAGACGCGTTGCGAGATCACCTTGCTGGCTTCCTGGCGGGCGATCTTGCCGACGTGGTCGAAGTGGGTGTTGGCGTAGACGAACTCTTTGCCCGTCGCCGTTTCGCGGAGACGCACCCAGGAGCAGAGGCGGGTGAGCGCGGCGTCCCAAGATTTGCTGCCGGGGATTTCCGGTGTTTCTGAGAGCCAGAAGTTGCCGGAAGCGACGGCGGTGAAGCGGGCCTGGCGGTAGCCGATCGAGGACCATTCGCCCTTGCGCTGGCCGTCGTCGCGCGCGACGCCGGCAAAGGCGTAGTCGCCCAGGCGGGCGGCGATGGTGTCGTATTGGTCGGCGAGCACTTCCTGGAAGCCGATGAGGTCGGGCCCGAAGGCGGCGATGGTGGCGAAGAAGAGCTCGGTGCGTTTGGGCCAGGCGTTTTCGCCGTCGCGGGAATTCGAGTTGCGGACGTTGAACGACATCACGCGCAGCGGCTCGGCGGCGGTGAGGGTGGTCGCGAGGAGGAGCAGCAGCAGGGGACGGAGGAGCGGGGTCATGGGCGGAACAGGGTGGGGCGGGTGGCGGGGCGTGGCAACGTTGGGCGGGGCACGGCGCCGGGGATGGCCGCGCGTTATCCGGCGGGTGGGTGGCGCGAGCTCCGCACGGCTTGGCGGGCGCGGGCGGGGATGGCCGGTGCGGCTGAAATCGCACCGGCGCAGAGCCGGCACCGCCCGCACACGTCGCGCGCGACCAACCCGGTCCGGCCACGCCGCCGGAGTCGGTCGGGCAACTACCGGCCGGAAACGGCCAGGCCCTGGGCGGGCGCCGCCGGAAGTTTCCGTTCCTGCGCGACGAACCAGAGCGGCTGCGCCTCGTCGTCGACGACGGGCGTGATCACGACGCTCACGCGGTAACGCGTGCCGTTCTTGTGATAGTTGACCAAGGTCTCGCGGCACGGGCGCCGCTGCTGGAGCGCCGTGCGCATCCGTTGCACGGCGGCGGCATCGGTCTCCGGGCCCTGCAACAGGTGCCCGGGCTTTTGCCCGGTGAGTTCCGCCAGGGAAAAGCCGCACATCGCGGTGAAGGCCGGATTGGCCCACTCCACGCGTCCGTCTCCGCCGGTGACAACGAGGGCGTCCGGTTCAGCCGGTTCGGGCAGCATCGCGAGCGTGCCGAGGAGGCGGGCCTTCAGGGACGCAGGCGGCGCGGCGCTCGGCGACACCTGGGTCAGGACGACCGCCGTCGCCGTCTCCTGCAGTCCGGCGACGTGCGCCCGCAGTTCGTCGTGGAAATCGAGGACCAGCTCGAAGTTTTCCCGTTCCGGCGCGGGCATGGCGCCGGAAACGTAGAGTGCGGCGCGATCTTGGAGGAG
>CANHJG010000175.1 GCA_947461205.1 Opitutia bacterium | reverse complement strand
TGTTCGTCGATGAGCAGCGCGTTGGCCACCGTGACCACGCGGCAGAATGAGGATGGAGAGGCCGGTGCAGAGAAAGAAGAGAGGCGGCGGGACACCGCTCCACGTCACTCATTCGATCCAAACCGCACCGACCGCAGGAGTTTCCTCCGAAAAAAAACAAAAATGCCGATCGCCCCCGGCGGGGGCGATCCCCGCCCCGCGACTTTCGTTGCACGGAGGTTCACGTGAACCGGACCTTCGTGAGGTCCTCGTCCGCCTTCGGCCACTTCAGGCGCAACCCTTCGAGCGCGCGCACCACGGTGTCGGCGACGACGTAGTCGCGATACCAGTTCCGGTCGGAGGGCACGACGTGCCAGCGCGCCAGCGGATGGCTGGTCGCGTTGATCATGTCCTCGTAGGCATCGATATAATCGTCCCACCGCTGCCGGGTCTGAAGGTCCGCGTGCGAAAATTTCCAGTTTTTCTCCGGATTCGCGAGCCGCTCCCGGAAGCGCTCCGCCTGCTCCTCGCGGCTGATGTGCAGGTGAAACTTCAACACGATCACGTGATTTTCCACCAACATGCGCTCAAACTCCACGATCTGGCCAAAGCGCCGCGCCCACACTTTTTTCGGGACGATGTTCAGTACCCGCTCCGCCAGCACCGCCTCGTAGTGCGAGCGATTGAACACGCCGATGTGGCCATACCGCGGCACCACCCGGTGGACCCGCCACAGAAAATCGTGCGCATTCTCCTCGGCCGACGGCACCTTGAAGTTGGCGACCTCCACGCCTGCCGGATTCACCGCCCGCAACACGCTGCGCACCGAACCATCCTTGCCGCTCGCGTCCATGCCTTGGAAAATCAGGAGCACCGCATGGGCCGCATTCGCGTAAAGCAGCGGCTGCAGCTCGCCGATCCGGCGGCACAGCCGCGCCGTCAGCTTCTTCGTGGGCGCCTTCTCCCGCCCGCCGCAGCCGGCCGGATCGAGGTCTTTCAGCGCAATTTTTCCCTGGACGGTGAGCGGTTGGTTTTTCACGGCGGCGTTTCCTTCACCGACACCCGAACCCACCGAACGCTACGGCCTATTTTGCGGCGGGCGCCCCCCCCGCCGACGCCGCGCCGCGCTTCTCCTTGTCTCGCTGTCCCGCGCCGTCCCTTGTGGGCAGCAATGTCGTCACCGTCCGCCCCGCTGCCTCCGCCCGCCCCGCTCGCGCCCCTCCCCGGCTCGCCGACGGCCGACGCCGTGATGGACCGCTTCCTCGCCGTCGCCGCCGCGCGCGGACTCGAACTCTACCCCGAGCAGGAAGAGGCGATCCTCGAACTCTTCGCCGGCCACAACGTCGTCCTCAACACCCCCACCGGCTCCGGCAAATCCCTCGTCGCCGCCGCCCTCCACTTCAAGGCCCTCTGCGCCGGCGAACGCTCCGTCTACACCTGCCCTATCAAGGCGCTGGTGAACGAAAAATTCCTCTCCCTCTGCCGCGACTTCGGCCCCGAGCACGTCGGCATGATGACCGGCGACGCCTCCGTCAATCCGCAGGCGCGCATCCTCTGCTGCACCGCCGAGATCCTCGCCAACCTCGCCCTCCACCGCGGCGCCGAAAGCGACGTGCGCGCGGTGATCATGGACGAGTTCCACTATTACTCCGACGCCGAACGCGGCTACGCGTGGCAGGTCCCGCTCCTCACAATGCCCGGCGCGCGCTTCCTCCTCATGTCCGCGACGCTCGGGGCGACGGAGTTCTTCGAAAAGGAAATGACCCGCGTCACCGGCGCAGCGAGCGTCACCGTGCGCAGCGACCGCCGTCCCGTGCCGTTGGAATTCGAATACTCCGAGACGCCCCTCACCGAGCGCGTCGCAGCGCTCCTCGAGGCCAAACGCGCCCCCGTCTATCTGGTTTACTTTACCCAGCGCTCCGCCAGCGAGGCGGCCCAGTCGCTGATGTCGCTCAACGTCTGCTCCAAGGAGGAAAAAGCCGCGCTGCAAGCCGCCCTCGAGGGCGTCCGCTTCAACAGCCCCTACGGCAAGGAGGTCCGCCGCTGGCTCCGACACGGCATCGGCGTCCATCACGCCGGCCTCCTCCCGAAATACCGCATTCTCGTCGAACAGCTCGCGCAAAAAGGCCTCCTCAAACTCATCTGCGGCACCGACACCCTCGGCGTCGGCATCAACGTCCCCATCCGCACCGTCGTTTTCACCCAGCTCTGGAAATACGACGGGACCAAGGCCGCCGTCCTCACCGTGCGCGACTTCCGCCAGGTCGCCGGCCGCGCCGGCCGCAAGGGCTACGACGACCGGGGCTATGTCATCGCCCAGGCGCCCGACTACATGGTCGAAAACAAGCGCGCGGAAGAGAAAGCCGCGGGCGACCCGAAGAAGCAGAAAAAACTCGTCAAGCAGCGCGCCCCCGAGGGCAGCGTCGGCTGGGACGTGAAAACCTTCGAGCGCCTCCAGACCGCGCCCTCCGAGGGCCTCGTCTCCCGCTTCGACATTTCGCACGGCATGCTCCTCCTCGTGTTGAGCCGCGAATCCGACGGCTGCCGCGCCCTGCAACGGCTCATCGCCGACTGCCACGAGACGCCGCACAAGAAACGTGCGCTCCGCAAACGCGCCTGGCAGCTTTTCCGCGCCCTCCTCGACCGCCAGATCGTTGAGTTTATCCCGCCCGCTCCCTCCGGCCGCAAACTCCGCGTCAACGTGGAGCTCCAGGACGATTTTTCTCTCCACCAGGCCCTCTCGCTCTACCTCATCGACACCCTCCCGCTCCTCCCCAGCGCCCCCCGCGCCGCCAGTGGCACGGGTCTCCCGACCCGTGATTCCGCCCCTGCTGCCCCGTCTCCCGAGTCTCCCGTGTCTCCCGAGCCTGCCCCCCCGTCCCCCTCCGACTACCCCTTCGACGTCCTCACGCTCTGCGAGTCCATCGTCGAGGACCCCGACCAGATCCTCCGCCGCCAGATCGACAAACTGAAGGGCGAGAAAATCATGGAGCTGAAGGAGGCCGGCGTCCCCTATGAGGAGCGCATGGAAAAACTCGAAGCCATCGAGCACCCGAAGCCGCTCCGCGAATTCCTTTACGAGACCTTCAACGCCTTCGCCGCCGCGCATCCGTGGATCAACCAGGAAAACGTCCGCCCCAAATCCATCGCCCGCGAAATGTTCGAGCGCTACCGCTCGTTCTCCGACTACGTGAAGGACTACGGGCTCGAACGCTCCGAAGGCCTCCTCCTCCGGCACCTCTCCCAAGTCTGGAAAGTTCTCAGCCAAACCGTTCCCGAATCCGCGAAGACCGAAGAGGTCATCGAAATGGAAGACTACTTCCGCGAACTCATCCGCGGCATCGACTCCAGTCTCCTCGAAGAGTGGGAGCGCCTGAAGAACCCCGACTTCGTCGCCGCCGCCACCGGCGCCGACCAACCCGCGCGCCCCGCGAGCTTTGACCTCACGCGCGACGCGCCCGCGTTCCGGCGCCTCGTGCGCACCGCGATCTTCGGTTTCCTGCAGGACGTGGCTGCGCGCGAATTCGACAGCGCCCTGGCGCGCCTGCGCACCGGCGAGGCCGCCGCCCCCGCCGACCACGATCCCGTTTCCCCCGACGCGCGCAAACTTGAGGCCGCGTTCGCACCCTACTTCGACGCCCACACCCGCTTCCGGCTGGACCCCGAAGGCCGCAGCGCGAAGCACACGCACTGGTCCGAAGAAACCACCACGCCCACCGAGACCCTCCCGTCCGAGGTGGAGCGCGTTGACCCCAACGCGCTTTCCGCCTCCGAACTCCCACGCGCCCCCGGTACAGCTCTCCCGCCCCGTGCGTCTGCCCCCGGCAAACACTGGCGCGTCGCCCAGGTCCTCATCGACGCCGCCGACCAAAACGACTGGGAAGCCACCTTCACCGTCGACCTCGCCGCCTCCCGCACGGGAAATCGCGCCGTCGTCTCATTTTGCGGTGTCCAGCCCATCGGCTCCAACTCGGACCTGCCTTAGCCCCCTTCGCCAAGAATCGGACAAAGCCCCCCCTGTTTCTCGGCGGGATCTACCCAGCGGTCGGCCTCACGACCACCCGTTTCCAAAACCATTCGCGGAAAATCCGTCGGCTTTGGTCGCCAGCCGTTTCACCCGCACCACGGCGTGCGCGCCAGAGAGAAAATCCGCCGTCAGCCGGAACCGCTTTCCCCAGCACACCGGTAGCGATCATGAATTTCGCCGGCCAATGAGACGGCCATCGCATCAGCCGCGTCGAAATGCACGCCCACCCGTTCCAGAAATCCAGCGTGTGCCGTCGCCGTTGAAAATCCGGCGGAGGTGGCCCGCGCCCGTTCCTCAGTTCTCCTTCGCCGCCGCCTGCTTTTTCTTGCCGGCCTTCTTCGCCGGCTCCGCCCCGCCAGCCGGAGCCGTGCCCGCGACTTTCTCCTCCTGCGCCTTCAGCCAGGTGTCGTAGGCCTTTTGCCGGCCGGCCGTGTAGCGGTAGGTGTCGAAGATCGCGCCGTGGCCGAGCGCGCGCGGATCCTGTTCCTCGACGAGCAGCTTCATCATGCGGGCGCGCAGCAGCTCAAGTGTGGCGGCGTAAGCCAAGTCGTGCGCGAGGTTATTGATCCCCTCGGGATCGCGACGCAGATCGTAAAGTTCGTCCGGTTGCCGCTTGCCCAAAGACAGGTCGAAGAAGTGACCGCCCAGCGCCTTGATGAACTCCTTCGTCGGACTGGGGTCGCAATTGCCGAAATCCGTCTCGGGATTTCCCGCCGGCCAGCGGTCGGGGTGAAAATTGTGCACGTAGAGAAACTCCTTCGTCTGCAGCGCGCGCACCGGATAACCGAGATCGTTGGGCCGCCCGAGGTCATGGCGCTCCTTGCCGATCAGCATCTCCGTGCGGTTCTCGATCAGCCCCGATTGGGGCGAACGCAAAATCGCCGCGAGGCTCCGGCCCGTGATCTGCGGGTGCGGCGCCAACCCGGCGAGTTCCAGATACGTCGGCGCGAAATCACGAACGTTGATGAAGTCGTCCACGACGCGTCCCGGCTTGATGCCTTGGCCCCAGCGCATCGCGAGCGGCAGGCGGAAACCATCCGCGTGAATCTGGCCCTTCACGTAAGGAAACGGCATGCCGTGGTCGGACGTCACGACGACGAGCGTGTTCTCCAGTTCGCCGCGCGCTTCGAGCGTGGCGAGGGCCCGGCCGATAAACGCGTCCGCCCACTCGACCTCGATCGCGTAGTCGGCGAGATCGCCGCGCACGACCGCCGTATCGGGCAGGTAGCCGGGCACGGTGACGTCGGGCAGTTTTTTACCCAAGCGCACGCCTGAGTTCAACTCATAGCCGCGGTGCGGTTCATGAAAACCCATCCAAAAACAAAACGGCTTTCCGGCCTCGCGCTGCTGCAGGAAGGCGTCGAAGTTTTTCCCGTAATCGTTCCGGCTGATGCCGCTGGCCACGGGCGAATTCGTCTGCGTGTCGAACCCGGGGCCCGCGGGATTGCGCGTGCGTTTGGCCTGGGTCTTAAAATCCCCCGGCCCCCAGCCCTTGCCCGTGAGCCCGACCGCGTAGCCCGCCCGCTCCAACAAATCCGGATACACCTCGAAGCCCTCGGGAAAAAGTCCGTTGTGCGAGACAGCTTCCTTCAGTTGCCAACTGTTGCGCCCCGTGAGGATCGTCGCACGGCACGGGCTGCACTTCGGATTCGACGTGAACGCGTTCTTGAACAGCACGCCCTCGCGCGCGACGCGGTCGAAGTTCGGCGTCTTCACCCACGTCGACCCGTAGGCTCCCGCGTGCTGCCACCCCCAGTCGTCGAAAATGATGAAGAGAATGTTGGGGCGGGTTTCGGTCGCCGCCGCCGAGGCCGTCGGCGCCCCGCGGACCACGCAGAGGAACAACAGCAACGGCAGAAGGCGGCGGAGGAATCGAGGAGGGTTCATGGGAAAGGGGAAAGACCGGAAGACGCACGCCGGCCCCACCCGGATACGGGGTTTTCCGGCTCGTCGGCGCGGCGCCGTGCTCCGCCCACCAAACACCGCTGCGCCGGAGCGCGAGTCAAACTCCCGGAAGCCACGCCGCCGGCCCGCCATTTACGCGCAGCCTTCGGCCACCGCCGCCGCCACCGGCCGGCCCGCCGTTCGCTTGGTCTTGCCCAAGGCCGCGGAACCGCGCCGGTTTGTTTTCTCCACCCACCCCACCCGCCTCGACCTCGCCGCCCACCCGCGGGCCGCCCTCTGTTTTCATGGGGCGAAACGGGAGCGCCCGGTACGCATTGAGGGCATGGTCACGCCTGTCCCCGACGCCGAGGCCGACGCCTGTTTCGCGACGCGCCCGCGGCTCAGCCAGCTCGGCGCCCGGGCCTCGCGCCCGTCGCAGTCGATGGGCGGCCGCTGCGAATGGCAGCAGGCCGTCGCGGACGCCGCGCCGCGGCCGGCCAACGGGTGGGGCTACCGGGTCGTCCCGGAGAAAATCGAGTTCTGGCACCAACGCCCCTTCCGCCACCACGACCGCCGGATGTTCGTGCGCTCCGGCGCCGCGCGGCCGGCCCCGTGGCTGTTTCCCTGACGCCCGCGAGTGGCGGCCGTTGACACGGCGGGCCAGCGCTTTTCGCTGCTCCGATGTTCTTCCTGCGCGCCCCCATGAACCTGCCCCGCCGCCGCTGCTTGCGCCTCGCCCGCATCGCGCTCCTGCTCACCGCCTCGTCGACCTTGTGGGCGCAAACGCCTCCCCGCCCCTCGGTCCCCACGATCAACGGGGCTCCCGCGGCGCCGACCGCGGCCGGCACCGAGACGATTCTCTTCGTCGGCAACAGCTTCATGTTTGGCTCGGGCTCGGCCGCGCGCTACTACCGCGCCCACACCGTCACCGATCTCAACGGCGAGGGCCAGGGCGGCGTGCCGGCGCTGTTCAAGGTCTTCGCCAACCAGGCCGGCCTCGATTTCGCGGTGAGCCTCGAAACCGTCGGCGGCTCCGGACTCGATCTGCACGTCGAGAAAAAAGCCGACCTGATCGGCCGCCCGTGGGACCGCGTCGTGATGCTCGGCCAGAGCATGCTCGACAACCTCAAGCCGGGCGACCCCACGAAACTCGTCCGCGCCACCCAGCAGATTTCCGAGCTGTTCAGCCGCCATAATCCGCGGGTCGACATCCGCCTCGTCGCCACGTGGTCCCGCGCCGACCAGACGTATCCGGAAAAAGGGGCCTGGCACGGAAAGTCCATCGAAGCCATGGCGCTCGATGTGCGCCGCGGCTGCGACCTCGCCGCCGCCGGCACCCCGCTGATCCGCGCCGTGCTCCCGGTCGGCGAAGCGTGGAACCGCGCCTTCAGAGCCGGCGTGGCCGACCCGAATCCCTACGACGGCATCGCCTTCGGGCAGGTCGACCTCTGGACCAACGACCACTATCACGCCAGCAGCTACGGCTACTACCTCGAGGCGCTGGTGATTTTCGGCGACCTCACCGGTCTCGACCCGCGTTCCCTCGGCAAAGCCGAACGCGCCGCCGCCGACCTCGGCTTCTCCCAGGCTCAGGCCGCCGCGTTGCACCAGGTCGCCTTCGACGAGCTGGCCGCCACCCCGGGGCGCCCCGCCCTGCGGGTATTCACGTCCGTGAAACTGCCGAGGTAGCCCGCTAGGCGCACCGCTGTTGCTTGCAGCGCTCGATATCCCCGGGGCGAGCCGTGCGCTCCCCACGCGGCTCAGCAGGCCACGACTCGACCTCCCCCTCCGCCGCCCGCGAAGCGGCCGGCCGACCTCGGGTGGCGTCTGCAGGAAAGGAAACGGTCCTGCCTGCGCTGCTGCCGGCCCGACCGTTGACCCCGCCGGGCCCGCACGACACCTGTCGCGCACGGGTTCCGCGACTGTCCCAACCTCCATCCGCCTGACGCCGGCCGAGAAACGCAAGATCGACGACGCCCGCAAGAGCGGACTCAGTCCCGCCGCCTAGATCGAGCGGGCCGCCCGAGCCAGCACCAGGCCCGCCGTAGCCAACGATGCGAAGCTCGAACGCCTCGCCGTCCTTATTCACCAAGTGCGCGAAGCGGTCGAAGACGAAATGGACTACCGCGCCGCCGTCGCCGCTTGGGATCGCCAAGTGAAAAGCGGTGAAAAACTGCTCAAACCGGCGGAGGTTTGGCGTGAGCTGGGCGGATGAAATCGGACCTGAGGCTGCCCGCTAGGTTCGCGACCTCGGGCCTTCGGTCGCGGCGGACTGTATCGCAATCTGTTCGACGCCCAACCGCCGTTCCAGATCGACGGCAATTTCGGCTACACCGCCGGCGTCGCCGAACTGCTCGTCCAGAGCCATGCCGGCGGGCGGCATCTCCTGCCCGCCCTGCCCTCCGCCTGGCCAAACGGCCGAGTCACCGGCCTGAAGGCGCGGGGCGGCTTCGAGGTCGACCTCGAATGGGCCACGGGAAAACTCACCTGGGCCGTCGTGCGCGCGAAATTCGGCGGCCACCTGCGCCTGCGCACCGCCGACCCCGTGGCCATCAGCGGCGCAACCGCGCCACCCGTGGCCGCCACCGGCGT
>CANHJG010000174.1 GCA_947461205.1 Opitutia bacterium | reverse complement strand
CCCCACTGACCGCCCCATCATCCCCCTCTGGCCGAACGGCGCCCCCGGCTCCGAAGCCCGCCACACCGAGCCCGAAAAAGTCGTCGGCGCCAACGTCTCCAACCTCCACCACCCCACGCTCACCGTCTATCTCCCTGCGCCCGCTGTCGCCACCGGTTGCGCGATGATCGTCGTCCCCGGCGGCGGCCACTCCAAACTTGTGATGGAACACGAAGGCTACAGCGTCGCCGCCTGGCTCGCCGAGCACGGCATCGCCGCCTTCGTGCTCAAACATCGCCTCGCCAAAGACGACGCCACGCCCGCCGGCACACCCCAACCCTACACCATCGAACGGGACGCCGTCGCCGACGGCCAACGCGCCCTCCGCCTCGTCCGCCGCCGCGCTGCCGAGTGGTCCGTCAATCCCGCGGCTGTCGGCATGGTCGGCTTCTCCGCCGGCGGCGAAGTCGTCGCCTTCACCGCCATGCGCGCCGCTCCCGGCGACACCGCCGCCGCCGATCCCATCGACCGCCAGTCCGCGCGCCCCGATTTCCAAGCCCTCATTTACCCTGGAAAATCCGGCCAGATCATGCCCGAAAAAGGCGCTCCACCTGTCTTCCTCGCCGCTGGATTCGGCGACCGGACCGATATCTCCGAGGGCCTCGCCGAAGTGTATCTGCGTTTCAAACGCGCCGGCGTCCCCGCCGAACTGCACCTCTACGCCGGCGCCGGCCACGGCTTCGGTCTCCGCGCCGCTAACAAATCGCCGGCCGGCGCGTGGCCCGACCGCCTCCGCGAGTGGCTCATCGACCGCAAATTCATCCCCGCGAAATAGGGCGGGGCGGACCGCGCCCTCCCCCGCCTGCGTCGCGCGAAAGCCCCTTGCCTCACTCCGGAGGCTACACACCTTCGCCGCTGTGAATCCTCCGCACTCCGCGATCACCTCGACCGGAATCTCCGCTCGCTCCGGCTGAGCCGGAGCCGCCCCCGCTCAAGCCCCATGACACCGTCCGCCAAACTCGGCCTCAGCGTTCTCGTCGTCGCCGCGGTTCTCACGTCCACCCTTTGGTTCGCCGCGCCGCCGCCCCTGCGGCCCGCGGACGCCACGACCCCGCCGTCCGCCGCACGCACCTCCGCGCCGTCCGCTGCCGCGCCGTCAGTGAACCCCGCCGCCCTCGCCGCCGCCGCATCCACCCCGCCCGCCCGCCCGCCCGCCCCCGCGTTCCCGCGCGTCCTCGTCTTCGGCGCCAACGGCCCTGTCGCGCTGGCCGATATCCCCGCCGGTCGCTTCCGCGACGAACTCCTCGCCGTCTCCGCCCCCGCCCGCGCCCGCACCCTGGCCGCGCTCGGCGCGTTGCACGTTCCGCTCAACAATGTCGCCTCCCTGCACGTCGACGCCGAGGGCGCACTCTTCTTCGCCTGCGCGAAATCCGCCGGCCTCGCCGCCGACGACGGCCTCCTCCCGCCCCGCGCCGCCGCCGGCTCAGTCGACGGATTCGATGTCGCCGTTCCGGTCGAGCACCCACCCATCCGCCACAGCAAACCCGGCTCCACGCGGACCATCTATCTCGATTTCAACGGCCACATCGTCACCGGCACCGCGTGGAATTCCGGCGCCGACGCCCAGGCCTCCTACACCTGCACGCCTTACGACCGGGATGCCAATACCAGCACGTTCAGCCCCGCCGAGCAGGCCGGCATCGTCCTCATCTGGGAACGGGTCGCTGAGGCCTTCCGCGCCTTCGACGTCGACGTCACGACCGAGCCACCCGCCGTCTTCACCAACCAGACCGCGCGCGTCCTCATCACCCAAGAGCGCGATGCCAAAGGCGTCCGCACCCCCGTCTCCGCCACCGCCAGCGGCGTCGCCTATCTGAACTTCTTCGGCACGGCGTCCTTCGCCACCACCTATAACATCTGTTTCGTTTACCAAACCACCCTCACCGACAGCCAGATCGCGCGCGTCGCCGCCCACGAACTCGGCCACCAAATGGGCCTGAGCCACGACGGCACCTCCGCCGTCGAATACTACGCCGGCCACGGCGGCGGCGAAACCTCCTGGGGCCCGATCATGGGCAGCGCCACGCGCAACGTCATCCAGTGGTCCAAGGGCGAATATTTCGATGCCAACAACCCCGAGGACGATCTCGCCCTCATCGCCGCCAAACTCACCGTCCGCCCCGACGACCACGCCGGCACCGACGCCGCCGCCACGCCCCTGATCGTGAATGGGACCGCCGTCTCCCACCGCGGCGTGCTCGAGACCACCGGCGACAACGACACGTTTACGTTCACCACCGCCGGCGGCCCCATGGCCCTGCAGATCGGTGCATCGGTCAATCCCACCGTCCTCTCCAACAAAACTTCCCTCGACGTCGTCGCCGAGCTGCGCGATGAGTCCGGCACCGTGATCGCCCGCTCCGATCCGCCCGATTCCCCGTCCGCCAGCTTCTCGACCACGCTCCCCGCCGGCACCTACCGGCTCCGCGTCGCCGGCACCGGCATCGCCACCCCGCTCGCGAATCAGCCGACCGGTTACACCGCCTACGGCAGCATCGGCGCCTTCGCGATCACCGGCACCGTCCCCGCCCCGGCCGCCCCCCTCGCCGCCGCGATCGTGCACGAGCCCGAAAACCAAACCCAGTTCCCCGGCAACTCCGCCACCTTCGCCGTCCTCGCCCGCGGTAATCCCGCCACCACCTTCGCCTGGCAACGCTCCACCGACGGCGGTAACACCTGGACCGCGCTCGCCGATTCCGCCACCGTCGCGGGCGCCGCCACCGCGGCCGTCTCGATCGCCAATCTCACCGTCGCCATGAACGGCGACCGCTACCGCTGCCTCGTCTCCAACAGCGCCGGCTCCGCCACCAGCGCCGCCGCCGTGCTCGCCGTCAGCACGCCCGCGCCGCCGACCCTCCCTTCGTTCGGACCGTTCCCCATCGTCAGTTCCTTCGGCCGCGCCATTCCTGCCGGCACCAACCAAAACCTCACCGCGTCCCTCACCGGCGGCTCCGATCCCCTCACGCTTCGCTGGCAACTCGACGGCGTGGATCTGCCCGACGCCGACGGCCCCGTCTATTTCCTCCGTAATTGGCAACCCACCAACGGCGGCGTTTACCGCGTCGTCGCCACCAATCCCGCCGGCTCCGTCATCTCCCCCGGGTTCACTCAGTTCGTTTCGCCGGAGGGCGGCTGGCAATGGCGCAATCCCCTCCCCACCGGCAACGGCCTCACCCGCGCCTTCTTCGTCAACGGCCGCTTCCTCGTCGGCGGCATCCGCGGCACCCTCCTCACCTCCCCCGACGGCCTCAACTGGACCACCCGCACCCTCCCAGCTGCCAACAACCTCTTCAGTTTCCATTTCTTCAACGGCCTCTACGTCGCCCTCGGCAGTCTCGGCGCCGTCTTCACTTCGCCCGACACGCTCACCTGGACCCCCCGCAATTCCGGCACCGTCCACCGCGACGCCGGCAGCGGCCTGCAGGACCTCGCCCTCGGCGACGGCCGTCTCGTCGCCGTTGGGATCGCCGGCCTCACGAGCACCTCCACCGACGGGATCAACTGGACCTCGGGCACCGCCGGCACCACCGAGGACCTCACCGGCGTGGCGTTCGCCTTCGACCGCTTCCACGCCGTCTCCTCCGTCAGCGGTCGCATTTTCAGCACCGCCGACGGCGTTAACTGGACGTCCCTCACCACGCCGACGGCCGGCATGCGGCGCATCGCCTACGGCGCCGGCCGCCTCGTCGCGGGCGGCGCCTCGGGCGAGACGCTCACCTCCACTAACGGCATCACCTGGACCGGCGGCTCCGCCGCCACCGCGGAATTCCTTCTCGGCATCAATTTCATCAACGGCCAGTTCGTGGCCGTCGGCACCGGCGGCGCCATCCGCACCTCGCCCGACGGACTCACCTGGACCGCCCGCAGTGCGGGCGGCAACCGCACCAACCTCCAAAATGCCGCCTTCGGCCACGGCACCTATGTGATCCCCGGCCAAAGTGCCACCCTCGGTCGCGCGCTCCTCGTCTCGACCGACGGCATCACTTGGCGCGAGAGCATCGCCGGCGCCGGTGCCATCGGCGTCACGCTCCGCGGCGCCGCCGCCAGCTCCTCCGCCCTCGTCGCCGTGGGTACCTCCGGCACGGTTCTCCATTCCACCGACGGCACCCGCTGGACCGCGCGCACCTCCGGCACCACGACGCAACTGAACGATGTCGCCTGCGGCGCCGGCCGCTTCGTCGCCGTCGGCAACGCCGGCACCATCCTGTCCTCCGCCGACGGCACCGCCTGGTCCCGCCAGACCGCGCCCGCCAACGTCACCCTCAACGGCGTGCACTTCGCCAACGGCCTCTGGGTGATCGCCGCCGCCTCCGGCCGCATCTTCACTTCCGCCAACGGCCTCGATTGGACCCAGCGCTACAACGGCCCGACCTCCGCCGCGTTCAACCGCGCCACCTTCGGCCACGGCCTCTTCGTTGCCGTCGGCAACGCCGGCGCCCTCGTCACTTCGCCCGACGGCATCGCGTGGACGCCCGCCGCCGGCCTCACGCCCGAAAACCTTAACGACGTGGTCTTCGCCGCCGGGCGCTTCGTCGCCGTCGGCACCGGCGGCACCGTGCTGACCTCCCCCGACGGCGCCGCGTGGACCGACCGCCGCTTCTCCAACGACGCCCTCACCTCCGTCACCGCCGCCTTCGGCCAGTGGATCGCCACCGGCCCCGGCAGCACGTATTACGTTTCCTCCGACGGCGCGACGTGGACCGGCCGCTTCACCGGCACGGGCGACGCGATGCTCGACTGCGCCGTCCTCGGCAACGAGCTCTTCCTCCTCGGCGAAAATTCCGGCATCCTCGCCGCCGGTGCGCCTGTCGTCAGCACCCCGGCCCCCCAAGCCGCCCTGGTCGGCGGCCCGGTCAGCCTCGGGGCCTCCGCCGCCGCCTCCGCCTTTCCGCTCAGCTACCAATGGACCAAGGACGGCGCCACCCTCGCCGGCGCCACGTCTCCCGTCTACGCGATCCCGCGCGCCGATGCCACCGACAACGGCACCTACCGCCTCATTGCCACCGGTCCGCAGGGTTCGACCACCGGCGCCCCGACCACGCTCAGCGTCGCAACGCCGGCTCCCGGCCGCATCGTCAACCTTTCCGTCCGCGCCGTCGGCGGCGCCGGCGCCCAAACCCTCATCACCGGGTTCGCCATCGGTCCCGGTTCGGCGAAAAATATCCTCCTCCGCGGTATCGGCCCCGGCCTTACCGCCCTCGGCGTTCCCGGCGCTCTCGCCGACCCCCAGCTCCAACTCTTCAATTCCACCGCCCCCACCGCGCTCGCCTCCAACGACAACTGGGGTGGCGGAGCCGCGCTCTCCGCCCTCTTCGCCTCCGTGGGCGCCTTTCCCCTCGACCCCACCGGCCGCGACGCCGCCCTCCAGCAATCCCTCCCCGTCGGCGCTTACACGGCGCAAGCCTCCGCCGCCACCGGTACCAACGGCGTCACCCTCGTCGAACTCTACGACGCCGACCCAGGCAGCAGCCTCGCCCTCAGCCGCCTCACCAACGTCTCCGCGCGCGCCCAGATCGGCACCGGCGGCGACATCCTCATCGCCGGCTTCACCCTCTCAGGCAACGTCCCGCGCACCGTCCTCGTGCGCGGCATCGGCTCCGCCCTCGCCGCCTTTGGCGTCGTCGGCGCCCTCGCCGATCCGCAGCTCGAGGTTTACCAGGGCTCGACGCTGCTTTACGCCAACGACAACTGGAGCGCCAGCGCCACCTCCGCCGCCACCTCCGCGCTCGCCGCCACCTTCAGCCGCGTCGGCGCCTTCGCCCTGCCCGCCTCCGCCACCCGCGACGCGGTGCTGCTCATCACCCTCACCCCGGGCAGCTACACCGCCCAAGTCAGCGGCGTCAACGGCACCACCGGCGTCGCCCTCGTGGAGGTCTACGAACTGCCCTGAGCGCGCCGGCCGCGGCCTTCCGGTTTGACCGTCCGTCACGCTCCATCCGTGCAACGACTCGGCCAATCTGCTCTTCTCCCCCGCGTGCCCCCGATTCTCCGCCTACTCACCGCCCTCCTCGCGCTCGCAGCCAGCCCCGCCGTCTTCAGCGCCGAGCTCCGGTTCCTCTTCGGCTCCGCCTCCGGCCGCATCGACGCCACTCAGCTCTACGACGCGGCGCGCGGCTACGGCTTCGAACCCGGCGCCACCCTCACCGCCACCCCCGCCGCGGTCACGAGCACCGCCCCGTTCTATTTCTCCGCCGCCGTCCCCACCGAGGGAACCTACCGCGTCACCGTCACCTTTCCACCCGGCACCGACGCCACCGTCAAAGCCGAACTCCGCCGCCTCATGGTGGAACACGTCGTGGTTCCCGCCGACCACCCCGCCGTCACGCGCACCTTCCTCGTCAACACGCGCACGCCCCAAATCCCCGCGACGCCCGCCACCGCGACCGCCCCCGCCCTCGCCGCCGGCATCGTGAAACTCAAAGCCCCCCGCGAAACCACCCAGGAAGCCTGGGCTTGGGACAACCTCCTCACCCTCGAATTCAACGGCGCCCGTCCCGCCGTCACCGCCCTCGAACTCACGCCCGCGCCCGCCACCCCCACCCTTTTCCTCCTCGGCGATTCCACCGTTTGCGACCAGTCGAAGGAGCCCTACAACAGCTGGGGCCAGATGCTCCCCAACTGGTTCCAGCCCGATATCGCAGTCGCCAATCACGGCGAATCCGGCGAGACCTACCGCGATTCCCTCGGCCGCCGCCGCCTCGACAAAATCCTCAGCCTGATGAAACCCGGCGACTGGCTGCTGATGCAGTTCGGCCACAACGACCAGAAGCAGATCGCCCAAAAAACGGGCGCCCCGTTCACCACCTACCAAGCCGAGATCAAAAAACACGTCGACGCCGTCCGGCTCCACGGCGGCACCCCGCTCATCCTCTCGCCGATGGAACGCCGCGCCTTCGACGCCACCGGCAAAGTGATTCCCTCCCTCGCCGACTACGCCGCGGCCGCCCGCCAGTCCGCCCGCGAACTCGGCGTCGCCTTCATCGACCTCCACGCCCTCTCCCAGCCGTTCTACGAGGCCCTCGAATCCCGCGGCCCCGCGTTCTCTCGCCACGCCTTCGCCGGTCAGGACAACACCCACCACAACAACTACGGCAGCTACGCGCTCTCGAAACTCATCGTCCAGGCGATCCGCGACCAAAATCTCCCGCTCGCCCGGCACATTGTTCCCGCGTTCCAACCCCTCGACCCCGCCCGTCCCGACGACCCCGCCGCCTTCGCCGTCCCCGCCAGTCCCAACTTCAGCAACCAACGCCCCCTCGGCGACGACGCCACACGGCCTCGTCCGTAGGTGGAGCGCGTTGACCCCAACGCGCTTTCTGTCGCGTGTGCCGACCAGGCCGTTGGGTCAACGCGCTCCACCTCAAGCCATAGTTTTCCTTCGCGCGCTCCTCATTCTGTTGTCGCTGGTCACCGCCGCCCACGCCGCCGAGTCCACCACTGCCGACCTCTTCACCTCCTTCACCAAAAACGGCGAAGACGGCCTCTATCTCACCCGGAGCGCCGACGGCTTTCACGACCCGTCTCCATCCCCACCTCCCGGCCCCCGCGTTCACGCCTCCGGGCGGCGAGTCGAAAGCCCGACGCCCCCCCAGGTCGGTGCTGACACTGGGGTCGACATTGAAGCGTAGCAAAAAACACGACGGCGCCCTGCGCTCCCGCGATCTCACGCCAGGGGGAGATGTGACGGCAAAACGTCACTTCCCCGCCGAAGGCTCGCCCGCCCGCCTGCCTCACGGCACCGCCCTTGAAGTCCGACCCGCCCTCATCGCGAAACTGCGCGCCGCCTCCCGATCGGTCGGGTCTCCGGCCCAACCCGATTCTCCGAAACGTCGCGCCACCCCGCGCGTCCGTTCCCCCATGCCCCACCTCTGCCTCTTTCGCCGCGGCCTCCCGCCCGTTGCCCGATGAGCCATTCGGCCGCCGCCTCCGCGTCGTCGCGCCTGCTCCCTTTGCTGCTCGTGCTCTTCGTCGGCAGCGGCTGCGCCGCGCTGATTTACGAACTGGTCTGGTTTCAACTCCTCCAATTCGTCATCGGCTCCTCCGCCGTTTCGCTCGCCGTACTGCTGGGCACCTTCATGGGCGGCATGTGCCTCGGCAGCCTCGCGCTCCCGCGCTTCGTGTCCTCGGCCCGCCACCCGCTCCGCGTTTACGCCCTGCTAGAACTCGGCCTGGCCGTTTCCGGCCTCGCGGTGCTCTCCGCGATGCCGGCCCTCACTCGCTTTTACCTGGCCTACGCCGGCCACGGTTGGACCGGCCTCGTGCTCCGCGGCTTCATCTGCGCCGTCTGCCTCCTCCCTCCGACCATGCTGATGGGCGCCACCCTCCCGGCCATCGCGCGCTGGGTCGAGGCCACACCGCGTGGCATCTCATGGCTCGGCTTCTTCTACTGCGGTAACACCGCCGGCGCCGTCGCCGGCTGTCTCCTCGCCGGCTTTTACCTCCTCCGTCTCCACGATCTGGACACAGCCACCTGGTGCGCCGCCGCGCTCAACCTCGCCGTCGCCCTTCTCGCCTTCGCCCTCGCGTCCGTCGCCCCGGCTCCCCCGCCCGCTCTCTCCCCGTCGCCCGCGCTAGCTCCGTCCCCGTCAGCGAACCGCGCCCACCGCACCTTGT
>CANHJG010000173.1 GCA_947461205.1 Opitutia bacterium | reverse complement strand
CCGAGGGACGTGGCGGCGAGGAACAGACCGACGCGGGCGGCGCGCCGCAGCGCGCAAAACCGGGGCGACGCGGACAGGCGGCAGGGGTGAGCTTGCATCGGACGGGAACATTTGGCGACCGACGCGGGGCACGCCAGCACATCCTTTGGGTCCTTTTGCGGGAAAGGGGCGCGCCAGAAAATCATGGACTCGCAGCGGGCCGGGGCCATATGACACTCTCCTAATCTCGGAACTACCCAAGCTGCGGAAGGAGACCGCTGATCCTTCGGCGAACCCGTCTGAACCATGAACTACTCCCGTGTTGTCAGTGCAATTCCCCGGCTGTGGCGTCTGCCCACGAGCCTATTTGTCCTCCTCGCCGCGTTGGCCGTTTCGGCTGCGCAGGCCCAATCCACGTCCACCGGCTCCATCTCGGGCACGGTGACGAGCGCGAGCACCCGCAACGCCCTCCAGGGCGCCACGGTGTCAGTCCCCGCGCTGAACCTCGTCGAATTTACGGACAATGCGGGCCGCTTCGTGATGAAGGGCGTGCCGGCCGGCGCCGTCGATGTCGTCGTCACCTATTCCGGATTTAACGAGGGCCGCCAAAAAGTTTCCGTGACGGCTGGGACGCAGAGCCAAGCCGACCTCGAGTTGAAGACGTCCGACATCGTCACGATGCAGGCGTTTACGGTGGAGAGCGTGAAGGAGGGGCAGGCCCTGGCGATTACCGAGCAACGCAATGCGTTCAACGTGAAAAATGTTACGGCGTTCGACGAATGGGGCGTGCTCCCGACGCAAAATGTCGGCGAACTCGCTTCCCGTCTGCCCGGGATCACGTTCACGACCGACGAAGACCAGTTGATCAACAACATCAGTATCGGCGGCCAGCCGGCCAGCTACACGCGGCTCAACGTCGATGGCATGTCCACGACGGGCGTCGGAGGCGACGGACGCACGGCTACGCTGCATTCGTTTTCCGCCTCGAATTACGAGCAGATCGAAATCATCAACGGGCAAACCCCCGACAAACGGGCCGATTCGCTCGGCGGCCAGATCAATCTGAAAACCCGCTCGTCGTTCGCCATGTCGGAGCGCCGGCGCACGAGCTACACCGCGTCGGGCCGATATTTTCCGAAATGGTCCGACCGGAATTTTGCGGTCGCCGAACGCCCATGGCGCCCGGATTTCACCGTGAGCCACACCGAGGTGTTTGATGCGTTCGGTGGAACCCGCAATTTGGGCGTCGTGGTCAGTGCCTCCTACCAGGAAGTCCTCAATCCCCATAATTGGGATACCAATCTCTACGAAAACACCGTGAACCCGGTCGCCCAATTGCGCGACTACACGCGCACGAGCGGCCTGAACGATCGGTTCCTCACCGCGTTCAGCGGGCGCATCGATTACCGTGTGTCGCAAGCGACGACGGCGTCCCTCCGCTTCCTCTACAATGCCGGATCCGAACCCTTCTTCCATTACACGGCGGTCAATCCCTGGGTTTCGACCAACCTCACGGTCAATGATCCCGTGACCAATCCGAATGGCGCTATCAAAGCGGGCTACACGGCCAATCGCATCGAAATTCTGCCAGTCAACAACACGGCGCTCCAACCCGGCGGCGTGGCGGTTGGCGCGGCGCAGATGCGCCTCAATCCCCAGCGCTATTCGTTTACCAGCAAGAACCCGACGGGCACGCTGACGTTCGATCACAATTGGGGCCCCTTGAAAGTCGACCACGCCTACCGGTGGAGCAACACCCACTGGGACTCCGGCGCCGGGCGCGAGCGCGAGAACGGCACCGTCGGCATGCGCACGCGGGATGCGGTGGGCTTCATCCTCGACAACGCCGACCCTCAGGGGCGGGTGTTCACCCAGACCTCCGGCGCGAGCGTTTACGATATCGCGAGCTACACGCCCTTCGTCATCACCGCCGCCAACACGACAACGCAGCCGGTGCCCATCACGTCGACCGTCTTCAACAAACGCGATACCGTCACCGATACCAACGAGGTCAGCGCCACGATCAACGCGTCCTACCTGCTTCCGACCCAACACGCGATCACGCTCAAGACCGGACTCGATACCGTGAACCGTCGCGTCAACAACCGCCCGGTCTATCCTCGCCGCTGGTACGGCGTGGTCGGTTCTGTGCTCCCGTCGAATGCGCTCATGCCGCTGACTGAGTTCGAACTGCTCAACGGCGGGCGGCGGCTGCCGGTCGTCGAGCCGGCGGCGATCAGCACGAGTTTGGGCAACACCGCGCTTTGGTATGAGGACGTGAATTTCACCGCGACCCAGCAGTATACCAACCGCCGCATCTTCGAAGAAGGTGTCGATGCCGCCTATCTCCAAGGTCAGACGAAGCTCGGCCAGTTGACGGTGGTCGGAGGTGTGCGCGGCGAGTGGGTGTCGACCGACACCTTTACTTATTTCCGGGCGCGTACCACGCCGGTCGCGGCCGAGCCGGATCACTTCAAGCGGGCGGCCTTGGATTTTGCCCGGCTGTCGCGGGACGGCGGCTATCACAAGTTTTTCCCGAGCCTCCACCTTGGCTATGACATCACGCGGAATCTGAAAGCCCGCGCGAGCTGGTCCAACACCTATGGCCGTCCGGCGCTCGCCAATCTGGTGGCGGCTCCCAGCGCCAACGACACCACCCGCACTGTGACGATGGGCAATCCAGCGCTCAAACCGCAGGTGGCCGACGCGATCGACGTGAAGCTCGAATACTATTTCAGTAATTCCGGCAAGTTTGAGATCCACGCCTATCGCAAGAACATCAAGGAATACATCGGGGCGGTCGGTCGGTCGGGACAGATCATTGCCGACGGTGCGGACAACGGGTTTGACGGCCTCTACAGCGGCTACGAAATTTCCCAGGCGTCCAATCTCGGTAATGCCAAGCTCACCGGCTTGCAGTTCGATTTCCGCGAGCGTCTTTCGTTCCTTCCCGGCGCCCTCAAAGGCCTGACGGTCCGCGCGAACTATACCTACCTTGAGACCTCCGGGAAGTTCGCCGGCACCACCGACCTGAAAAACGGCCAGGTCGCCGGGTTCATTCCGCGGGCTTACAACGCGGGGCTGCTTTACGCCTATAAGAAATTTGGTGCGTCTTTCGACATGAATTACACCGGAAAATATCCGGTTGGTTTCAGCCTGACCTCGCCCGGCAATTCGAACATCTATCGCGATGCTTGGAAGACCATGAACGCCGGTGTCACCTATCGGGTGCGCCCGGAAGCCACGCTGTTCCTGAACGTCAACAATATCGCGCAAGAAGGCGCCCGGCAGTATATGTTCACGGAAACTCGCCTGCGCTCGCAATGGGTGGTTCCGCGCACACTGAAGTTTGGCGTCACAGGCCAGTTCTAAGCGGCGCCCGTCTCGCGGTTTTTGCTCCAACCGCCGGTCTCGCGACCGGCGGTTTTTGTTGGGTAGGCCCAAGTGGTTCTACCCCTGCTCGCCAAACCGGTAGCTCGTGTTGAAAATGAGCTCGAGGTGCTTCGCGACCAACACCCGCACCTTGATTTTTCCGCTGAGCGCATCGGCCGGCGTGGCTTTGCCTTCGACGCGGCGCTCCTCGCCGTCGGTATTCACGGCGCGGCCGGAAAACTCCACCGTCTCGCCCCGCTCCAGTTTGCGCAGACTCTCGTCGGAGAGCGTGATCGCGAGGGCGCCTTTTTCGTTGGAAAAAAAATACGGAAACACTTTCGCGGCGTAACTCGAGTGGTAGGTACCGTTCTTCCGCGCGAAGGTGGGCATCGTCAGCGCCACCGTGCCGATGTAAATTGAGGTCTTCGTCGGCGCGATCGTCACCCGGTCAAAGGTGCCGAGGGGCGCCTCGGCGGCGCCGAGTGCGAGCGCGAGTCCGAGGGCGCAAAGCAGGGAGGCGAACGCAGGGCGCAACATGACGCGAATGTGCGGGGGCCGATTCCGCGGGCAACCCTCTTTCGCGTTGCACCCCATCGCGGCGCGCCGTCAGCTCGGACGCGTATGGCCAAGAAAAACTCTCATGTGACCTGGGGCGGACGCTTCACCGCGGGCCCCGCCGAGTTGATGTTGCAGTTCAGCGAGTCCGTCTCGTTCGACCGCCGGCTCGCGCCGTTCGACATTGCGGGCAGCAAGGCCCACTCGGCCATGCTGGCGCACGTCGGCCTCATCACGCCGAAGGAGCGTGACGCCATCCACGCCGGCCTCGATGCCATTTTGGCCGAGGTGCACGCCGGCAAGTTCACCTGGGAGACGAAGCTCGAAGATGTGCATATGAACATCGAGCAGGCCCTCACGCAGCGCGTGCCGGCCGCCGCTAAGCTCCACACCGCGCGCAGCCGCAATGACCAGGTCGCGACCGATATGCGCCTGTGGTTCAAATATGCCTGCGCCGCCCTCGGGGAAAAAATCCTCGGCGCCCAGCGCGCCCTGCTCGCCGTCGCCGAGGCCAACCGCGACGTGCTCATCCCCGGTTACACCCACCTCCAGCGCGCCCAGCCGGTCTTTCTCTCGCATCATCTGTTCGCCTGGATGGAAATGCTCGACCGCGACCGTGCGCGTCTCGCCGACGTCGCCGCGCACGCCAACTGGAGCCCGCTCGGCTCCGGGGCCATCGCCGGCACCACGCTCCCCATCGACCGCGAATTCACCGCGAAGGCCCTCGGGTTCGTCGATGCCAAGGGCCGTCCGCAGGTCACCCAAAACTCGATGGACACCGTCGCTGACCGCGATCTCTTTATCGAGTTCGCCGCCGCGTGCGCGACCTTTGGCGTCCACGCCTCGCGCATCGCAGAAGACCTCATTCTGTGGAGCAGCACCGAGTTCAAATTCATTGAGCTGCCCGATGCGTTTTGCACCGGCTCGTCGTTGATGCCGCAGAAGAAAAATCCCGACTCGTGCGAATTGCTGCGCGGAAAATCGGCGCGGCTGCAGGGCAATCTGCACACGCTGCTCACGCTCACGAAGGGCCTGCCGCTCACTTACAATCGCGATCTCCAGGAGGACAAGCCGCCGGTGTTCGACAGCTTCGACCAGACCGCGATTTGCGCCGACGTGCTCGGCGGCACGTTGGCCGGCATGACCTTTTACCGTGAACGCTGTGCCGCCGCGGTCGCGGACCCCGCGCTGCTTGCGACGGATCTCGCCGACTACCTCGTGCTCCGCGGCGTGGCCTTCCGCGATGCGCACCACGCCGTTGGTGCGGTGGTCCGCCTGGCGGAGGAAAACTCGGTGGCGCTCGACCAGTTGCCGACGGAGGAAGTGCAGAAAATCCACGCCGCGTTCGGTGCCGACTGGGTGGAGGTCTTCGATCTCCGCCGCGCGCTCGCGAAGCGCACCGGCACCGGCATGCCCGGACCGTTGCAGGTCGCGAGACAGTTCGCCCGCTGGAAAAAGCGGTTGAAGTAGCGCCGGCCGGCCGCCGGCTTCAGCCGCCGGTCTGCTCGTGCGATTCGCGCCACCGTGCCGCTTTTTCCCACCGCCAAATCCGACCCGGCCCTCGCGCCCTACCGCGCCGGTCTCCTCTTCGGGTTTTTTAATGCCCTGACGTGGCAGATTGGCATCGGCACGCCGATGGTGCTCTTCGCCGAACGCCTCGGTGCGTCGTCGTTGCAAGTCGGGTTGGCCTACTCGTTTGTTTTTTTGCTCACGCCCGTCCAGGTCGTGGCCACGGCGCTGCTGCCGCACTACGGTTTCAAGCGCGTGTCGCTCGGGGGGTGGGGCGCCCGCAGCCTGTTTCTGGCGGTGCCGATCTGGCTGTCGCTCCTCGCGCCCGAGACCGGCCGGCCCTGGATGGTCGCGACCCTCATCTGGAGCGTGTTTTTCTTCTGTCTGTTTCGCTCGCTCGGGGCGGCGGCGATGACGGCGTGGTTCATGGGCCTGGTCCCGCCCGCCGTGCGCGGACGGTATTTTGCCAGCGACCAGTTTCTCTCGGGCATCGCGGGGGTGGGGACGCTGGTCGCCTGCTCGGCGCTGTTTGCCCTCCTGCCGATTTATACGGCCCTGCTGACCCAGTACGTCATCGCGCTCATCGGCTCCACGTTGAGCTACTACTCGCTCAAACAGCTGCCCGACATTCCGCGTCCGGCTGCGATCAGCCTTGGGTCGGTCTGGCGCGATACGCCGCGCCATTTGTTTTCGCCGTCCCCGTTTCGCCACTATCTCTGGCTGGCGGTCTGGTATGCCGCCATCACGACCCCGATTCCGCCGTTCGCGGCCTATTTTCTCAAGGTCGGGGGGCATTTCTCCGCGGGGCAGATCATGCAGTTCGAGGTGGTGCGTTACTGTGGCGTGATTTTCGGGGCCTGGGTGCTGCGACCGCGGATCGACGCAGCCGGGGCGAAACCGTTTTTCCTCGTCACCCTCGGCCTGACCACCCTGGTGGCCGTGGTTTGGTGGCTCTACCTGAGGCACCTCGTCGAGGGCCGGATCACGATGTTCGCGATCTACTTCACCGTCGGGCTTGGGGCCGTGGGTTGGACGATCGCCAATCTCAACTACCTCCCGAAAGTGGCCCCGGCCGGCGAGCGTGCGCTGTTGATTTCCATCCACGGCGCCGCCACGTCCTGCATCGGCGGCTGCGCGCCCATTCTGTGGGGCCTCGTGCTCGAGAGCACCGGTCCGGGCGGCGCGCCGGGGATCGATGCCGGCGTTTTCCAGTGGTTCTTCGCGAGCGTGCTCGTGAGTGCCGGCGTGCTTTCGGTGCTGATGGCGCGACTGCACGAGGAGGCCACGACGTCGGTCGAACCCCTCATCATCGGCCACGCTCTCCTCAACCCGTTTCGTGCGGCGTCGCACCTCGTCACCCTCATCGACGTCCGCCCTCCCGCGCGCCCGGCCGCGCCCCCGCCCGACGTGAAAAAATAGGGTTGCGCGGCCCGCCGCATGGAGCGGGCTTTACGTCCGCCCAGCGGACGGTTGACGTGTCGGGCGTAAAGCCTGTCATCCATCGCGCATGGCCAAAGTCCGCATCCTTCCTGACCGGGTCGCCAACCAGATCGCCGCCGGCGAGGTGATTGAGCGCCCGGCGGCCGTGGTGAAGGAACTCGTGGAAAACGCGCTCGATGCCGGCGCCACCCGGGTCGAAGTCGAGTTTCGCCATGGCGGGCGCTCCCTCATGCGCATCGAGGACAACGGGCACGGCATGTCGCGGGACGATGCGCTCCTGTCGCTCGAGCGCCACGCCACGAGCAAGATCGTCGAGGCGGCCGACCTCGACCGGCTCGCGAGCTACGGTTTCCGCGGCGAGGCCTTGCCCTCGATCGCGAGCGTGTCGCGCTTCGAGGTGCAGACGCGGGAGCAGGGGAGCGATGTGGGCACCGAGATTCTCGTCAACGGCGGGAAGTTCGTCCACGTGCGCGACTGCGGGCGCCCCGTCGGCACGCGGATCGAGGTTACCCATCTGTTCAACTCGGTGCCCGCGCGTCGCAAGTTTCTCAAGACGGACCAGACCGAAGCGGCCCACATCGTGCAATGCGTGCGGCTCTATGCCCTCGCGTGCCCCCGCACGTCGTTCACGCTGATCGAGGACGGCCGGGTCGTGTTTCGCTCGCCCGAGTGTGCGACGCTCGCCGAGCGCGTCGCCGAGATTTTCGGTCGCCAGACCGCGGAGGCGCTCGTGCCCATCGACACCGCCGAAGAGGGTATGGGGCTGCACGGGCTCATCGGCCGACCCGGGGTAGGGCGGTCGACGCGCCACGAGATGATCGTGTTCGTCAACCAGCGGCCGGTCGACAGCCGCACGCTCAACTACGCGCTGATCGAGAGCTACCACGAGTCCCTCCCGAAAGGCCGCTACCCGCTCGCCTTCGTGTTCTTCGAGTGCGACCCCGCCTGGGTCGACGTGAATGTGCACCCGGCCAAACGCGAAGTGCGTTTTCGCAGCGAACCGCTGGTGCGCGGCTTCGTGATCCGCTCCGTGCTGCAGCGCCTGCGCGAATTGGGCGGTTCCACGGCGCCGTCGGTGCCAGCCGCGCCCGCGGCCGTTCCGGGTCCCGTCTTCGGTCGAGACATCCCGGAGCCGCTCAAAATCGCGCCGGTCCACCAGGCCCTGGGCGTCGCCGGCCGCGCCACCGCCGGGCCGCCCGGCGCCCCGGCGGCGGTCGCCCCGCGCCTTCCGGGCCCGGCCGGGCCCGCGCCCGTGCCGAGCGCGAGCCGCCGGGCCGAGGTGGTCACGCCCCCGTGGCGTTTTCTCGCGCTGGCTCATGGCAGTTACGCGGTGTTTGAAACCGCCGCCGGGCTCGTGCTGCTCGACCGGCGCGCCGCGCACGAACGCGTCTGGTTTGAGCGCCTGCGGGACGAATTCCGCTCTGGCGCCGTGCCGAGCCAGCGTCTCCTCCTGCCGGTGCCCCTCGAACTTGATCCCGTCGCCGCTGCACTCCTCCTCGACCGGCTCACGTTTCTCCACGCCCACGGTTTCGAGGTCGGGGAGTTTGGCCGCAATTTTTTCCGCGTCGAGGCCGTGCCCGCGTGGATGGAGCCGGCCGACGCGGAGCCGTTCCTGCGCGATTTGCTCGGGGCCTTTCGCGACGGCCGCCTGCCCGACCAGGACACCGAGCTGGCCCACGAGGAGCTCGCCCGCCTCGCGGTCACCAAGGCCGTCCGGCTGCCCGAGCACGCCAATCAGACGGAGTTGCTCGCGCTCGTGGCGCAGTTGCTCGCCACGCGTACGCCGCTTACCAATCCCGCCGGCCGCCCGACCTACATCGAGCTCAGCCACGGCGAACTCGCCCGCCGGTTCCAAAAATAAGCCTCAACCGGCGCTCGCTCTGGCACGAATCGT
>CANHJG010000172.1 GCA_947461205.1 Opitutia bacterium | reverse complement strand
GGGAGGGAAACCGCCGCTCCGTTTGGCTCAGTAGGCGCCTTTGATGGCGAAGGTCCAGGAGACGCCGACGGTTTCGCTGCGAGTGATCGCGGTCGGGCCGGTGACGAATTTCTGCATGTTGATGTAAGGCGTATCGAGGAGGTTGCGGGCGCTGAGCGCGAGGCTGTAGGTATTGTTCAAACGCCAGCTGGCGCCGGCATCGAGGTTGGTGCGGTGGCGGCGGTAGGTGGTGCCGGCGAGGTTGGTGTTCACGTCGTCGGACCAATTCCAGTTTCCGTAAACGTTCAGCTTGTTGAGCGTGTAGTTGATTCCGCCGGACGCGAGGTGGGGCGTGAGATTGGCGCGGGGGACTTCAGCGTAGAGACGCGTATAGCTGCCACGCACGGAGAGGCGTTTGAACAACTGACCGAGAAAGGAGAGGCTCTGGTTATACTCCAGCTCCATGCTGCGGATTTTAATGCGGTCAGTGCTGTTGGTGGT
Organism: Opitutia bacterium; assembly: GCA_947461205.1. Lineage (GTDB taxonomy): Bacteria > Verrucomicrobiota > Verrucomicrobiia > Opitutales > Opitutaceae > GAS368. The sequence continues at coordinate 8,371 of CANHJG010000172.1, read as the reverse complement.
GGTGTTGAAGAGATAGCCCTGCAGTTCGTCGTCGCCGGTGTAGCCAAATTCCTCGGCGGTGAGGCTGTCGCCGATGAAGAGTTTCTTCACATTGCGTTGCGTAAAGGTGGCCGCGAGCTGGCCAACCGGCTCGAAGTAGTAAGCGAGCCGGCCGGACACGTTGTCTGCCGTCTCCGGGGTGAGGCCGGGATTGGGGAGTGTGACGGTCTTCGCGGTCTCGTTGATGATCCAGACGCCAGCGAGGTTCACGTAGGAGGGGCGGCGGATGGTGGAGCTGTAGCCGAGGTGGAGGTCGAGGTTGCGGATGAGGTTATACTTCAGCGACGCACTCGGGAAGAGGTTGTCGTAATCGCCGGTGCGTTTGACGCGCGGTTGCGAGAGGAATTGGTAGTCGATGCCGGGAATGGTATTAGCGACCCCGGCGGCGCTGAGCGTGTAGCCGGCGGCGCGGACTTCGGAGGGAGTGCGGGTATCGGCTTCGCTGGCTTCGGTGGCGGTCTTTTCCCAACGCAGGCCGGCACGGAAGGTGGCGCCTTTGAATTTACCGGTGCCCATAAGGTAGCCGGCGTCGATTTGTTCGTAGTAACGGCGGCGGCGCGCAACGTAGGACTGGTAGTAGTTGTCGGCGTTGGTGCCCCAGCTCTGGCGGAAGTCCGCGCGGTTGTTGTTATAGAGATCTCCGAGGGCGCGGAGGTTAGGCATGAAGACGGTGGCGCCGGAGAGTGACGCGGTGCTGCCGTCCACCATCCCGAGCGAATAGTCCCACGGGGAGCGATAGGCATCCCAAGCGCCGCGGGCGGGAATGACGCCACCGGGGGCGTAGTCGTAGCGTTTGGCGAGTTGGTCGTCTTCGAATTTTTGGATCTGCTGACGCGTTTTCAGACCGCTCTTCCAAATTACGGGGAGCCATTGAGTGGTCTTGAGCGTGGCGATGATTTCGCCGCTGTACTGGACCGTGCGGCCGAAGCGGCCGTCGTTGGCGGTGAACGTGGGGTTGGAGTAACTGGCGCCGCGGGCGATGTCGGGGCCGGCGACCTGGGTGAACCGCCAATCGCTCGCCATGAGCGAGGAGCGTTCGGCGCGGTAGGTGATGCCGTTGGCGACCGGGGAGTTGGTGTCGCGGATCGATTGGTGGCGGCCCATCGGGTCATACCAGCTCGTGGAGTCGGAGTAGGCGCCCTTGGCCTCGAGTTCGAAATTGCCGCGTTTGAATTCGGCGCGCGGGATGAGGGTGAAGGTCTCGCCCATCTTGGAGACGGCGACGGGATTGACCGTGACGGTACCGCTCGCGGCGGACGTGAAACTGAGCAGCGGATCGGTGCCGACCACCTGGCTGCGGGCGCCGGTGCTGGAGTTGAAAATCACGGTGCGCTGGGGGGTCCAGAGGTCGGCGTAGTTGTAGACGATGCCGAGGCCGAAGTTGAGTTCACGGTTGAATTTAAAATCGGTGGTGAGGGTGGTGGCGAAGCGCTTGTTGAAGCGCGGGGCCCACTGGAAGTTGAGGGTAGTGGGAACGAGCGGACGCGGGTCGGCGGGGGTGACGGCGGTGCTGTAGGCCGAGGAGGTGATGAGCGCTTCCTGATAGACGTTGGACTCGCTGAGATTGAGGACGAGGCCGAGGCGTTTGTTCAGGAAGACGTCGGAGTATTCGAAGATGCCGCCCGGGCGGATTTTTTGGCGGGTGCGGTCTTCGTCGGGCCCGAGGGACTGGCCGAGCTTCATGGCTTCGGAGTGGGCCTCGACATTGGCCTGCCACGAGATGCGGCGGCCGGAGCGGTCGAAGGCGCGCTTGGTGCGGAGATTGATGGTGCCGGCGGGCGCGTTGGCATCGACATCGGCGCTGACGGTCTTGTTGACCTCGATGGATTCCATCGAATTGAGGGAGGCCATTTCCATGGTGAACGAGCGGGCGGCGCCGGAGCCCGAGTTATTGGCATCGGTGCTGGCGAGGGAAATGCCGTCCATGGTGACGGAGGTGTATTCGGAGCCGAGACCGCCGAGGCGGACGGTGCGGACTTCGCCGTAGAACAGATCAAGTTCGACGCCAGGAAGATGCTTGAGAAATTCGCCGACGTTGCCCTCGGCGTTGTCACCAAACGCGTCGGAGGCGACGGTGTTGGTGATGTTCATGGAATTACGCTGGTCCATGATGGCTTTGGCGTTGCCCTCGCGCTCGGAGGAGACGGTGAACGCCTGGAGTTTGACGGTTCCGTCGGGGGCCGTCGTACTCTTGGCGGAGTCTTGGAGCGTGCTGACGAGTTCAAAGTTTCTCGTGGCGGTGGCGCCCGCGGCGACGTCAACGGTGGCGGTGACTTTCCGGTAACCGGTGTAGGTCACCTCAAGGGTGACGCGACCGGCCGGGACCGGCGAGAGACGGAACAGTCCCTCGTCAGCGGAGACGCTGGTCTCGCCGCTCTCGACGATGCGGATCTGGGCGTTGCGGAGATACTCGCCAGTAGAGGGATTAAAAACCTGGCCGACGATGGTGCCGGTGGCAGATTGGGCGAGGGCGGGCAACGCGGTCAGGAGCGCGGCGCAGAGGAGGGCGAGCAGGGTGCGGAGCGGGTGTGGGGGCATGATGATCACGTGGGGGCGAGGCGAAGGGGGGAACGAAAACCGGCCGAACGGGGCGAACCTTGCGAGACGCACCGGGCGGTTACAAGCGCGGCATTGCAGGTCGCGCGTCATCGCGACGGAGGAGCGGTACGAAGGAGCCCTGCTCGTGAGAGCAGGGAATGCGCGCGTGGCGCGGGGGGTGGTTCGTCCCGCCTCTCACGAGGCGGGCGACGAAGGCGGTCAGAACCGCGCGGTGACCCCGAGTTTGTAGCTCGTGCCGGCGCCGGAGGCGTAGGACGGGATCTCGCGGCCGAAGGCGTGGACGTAGTCGTTGTTCGTCCAGTCGTTCGTCAGGTTATAAATATCAAAGTAGACGCTGTAGGTGCGGCTGAAATTATACTGGGCTTTGAAATCCCAGAGGGTGCGGGCGTGCTGGAACACATCGTAGAGCATCGTGCCGGGGAGGACGCCGGCGCCGGAGCCGAAGGTGCCCGAGGTGGAACTGCGGAAGAATTCGCTGCGATAGTTCATCATCACGCGCAGATCGAGGCCGTAGCCGCGCCAGGTGAGGCCGGCGTTGGCGCTGCGGGGCGTGAGGTTCGGGAGACGCGTGGTGGTCTGGGCGGAGCCGAAGTCGCCCTTGGTGTCGAGGTAGGTGAAGTTGGCGAAGGAGCCGAGGCCGCGCAGGGCGCCGGGCAGAGCCGTGTATTGCTGCTGGTGATTGAGCTCGAGGCCGCGGATGCGGGCCGAGCCGATGTTGCGGTTTTGGGTGAGCGTCCAGCCGGCGTAGTCGCCGCCGAAACCGTTGTCGGCGCCCGCGGGGACGGTCGATTGGAAGGAGCGGAAATAGTTCGTGATCTGTTTGAGGAAAACGCCGGCGGAGAGCTGGCCGATCCCGGTGAAATATTTGGCGATCGTGACGTCGAAATTGTCGGAGGTGTAGGGCTTCAGGTCGGGATTGCCGCCGGAGAGGGTCTGGTTGGTCTCGTTGGGGACGAGCGTGGGCAGGAGGCTGGTGGGCACGGGGCGGGTGATGGACTTCGAGTAGCTGGCGCGAGCGAGGACGTTTGGGGAAACGTCATAAACGAAGTGCACGCCGGGAAAGGTGTTGTTGTAGCTGGTGCCGGCGGTGGCTTTGCCGCGGAAGTTGGCGAGGGCGCGGGCGGCATTCACCTCGGGCGTCGCGGTGGCGAGGTTGTTGTTGGTGGTATTCGAAACGCGGATCAGGTTGCTGCCGTTGGTCGACGTCTGCTCCCAGCGTAGGCCGGTGAGGACGCGGAGGCGGCGGAACTTGAGGCTGCCCTGGACGTAGGCGGCGTTGATCGTCTCGTCGAATTCGGCGTCGTTGACGCGCGAGTTGTAGAGGGTGTTCCAGACGTCGGAGGCGGACTGGGTCCAGTTGGCGGAGTTGGCCCAGACATCGTGGGCGAGGCCGGTCTGCGGGAGTTGGAGGAAGGGGAACGGGCCGTAGCGGCCGCCGGACATGCGCATGGGGTACCCGAGCCACGGCGTGATGCCGCCGGTGGCGGGGGTGGTGGGCGGGCCGGCGTAGGTGTAGTAGTTCAGGTCCCGGTTCGCCTTCTGGTAAAAGCCGGCCTGCTTCACGCCGACTTTGAGCATGAGCGGAACGGCGGTGGCGAAGGTGTTTTCGAGGTCGGCGCGACCGCCCCAGCGCTGCGCGGGCGCGGAGTAGGTGATGAGCTGGGAGTCGGGGCGGACGGCGTAGTTGACGGGGTCGGTCCAGTCGGGACCGCCGGTCTGGATGACGGCGGGGTCCCAGTCCGCGTGGCCGCGGCGGTCGAGGCGCCAGCTCACGCCGGAGAGGCGGGCGAAGAGCTGGTTGAGCTGCGGATACATCGTGCGGTTTTTCGAGTAGTTGAGATCGACGGTGAGTTTGCCGCTGCCGCCGAAGAGGCGTTGTTCGAGGCCGCCGGAGACCGTGGTGCTTTCGCTCTCGCGGATGTAGAGGACGGACTCGAGGTCGACGGTGCCGTTGCGGGCTTCGACGACCTCGTAGGTGCTGCCGGGGAGAAAATTGGCGGCGGCAGCGGTGTTGAAGAGTTTCCAGCGGAAATAGGAGGGCGAGGAGCCGCTGCGGCGCTTCACGCGGTTGTAGGTGGTCTTGACGAAGAGTGTGGTGTCGGGGCTGAGTTTGTAGTCGGCGTTGAGGCCGAGGTTGAGCGTGGGCGACTGGTGGCCGAGGGAGCCCCACTGGCCGGCGCCGTAGGCGCGCTGGAGGGGCTCGTTGGGGGCCGCGGCGGAGACGAAGAACCCCGTCTGCGCGGCGGCGGCCTGGCGCGGGCCGACCTCGGTGATGAGGCCGTTGCCGATGTTGCGCTGGAACGTGCCGACGACGCCGAGATTGTTCGTGCCACCAAAGACACTGAAGACGTCGGAGTAGCTGAGGTTGAGGAGGTCGAGTTCGGGGCGGTCGTGGTAAGGGACGCTGCGGTGCTCGTAGCTGTTGGCCCAGGCGGTGCCGGCGGTAAGCGTGATGAGGCGGCCGGGCGTGCGGTCGTAGGCGCGCTTGGTGCGGAGGTTCATGTAGCCGGCGATGGCGTTGCCATCCATATCGGGTGTGGGGGACTTGATGATTTCCGCGGAGGCGAGCGTGCCGGTGCTGACCTGGCCGAAGTAAACGTTGCCGTTGCTGATCGCGGTGCCGCCGGAGACGGCAATCTGCGAACCGTCGACGAGGAGCGACGAAAAATCCTGCGTCATGCCGCGGATGTAGATCGCGCCGACCTCACCGCCGGAGCCGTCGACGGAAACGCCGGGGAGACGCTGGAGCATTTCACCCACGGCGGCGCCGGGGTTGCCGAAGGCGTCGATGGCGGCGACGGTGCGGACGTTGGCGGACTGGCGCTCCTCCTGGATCGCGGCGGCCTGGCCCTCGCGAAGGCCCTTCACGACAAATTTTTCGGTTTTGTAGATGACGGAATTGAGCGCGATGTCGCGGACGACGGTCTGGCCGGCGGCGGCGGCGAGCGTGAGGCGTTGGTCGTCGAGGCCGGGATAGGTGACGACCAGGCGCGGCGTGCCAGCCGGGACGGGCAGGCGGTAGTTGCCGTCACGGTCGGTGGTGGTGCGAACGTCGGTGCCTTCGAGGGCGACGACGACGCTCGTGAGGACATCGCCGGTGGAGAGGTTGGTCACGCGGCCGGCGATGACCGCAGTGGGTTCGGCGGCCGCTGCGGGGCCACGCAGGAAAAACGGGAGGAGGAGGCCGAGGCCAACTGCGACGCACGCGCGCGCTAACAGAGGACCGGTGGGCCGAACGGTTTTCATGGCGGGCAGTGAGCGGTAACCAACCGGGGGATTAAAGGAAAAATGGTGCACGGGGAGAAGGCAGAGCTGACGGCGTGCCAGCGGGCGGGATGGGCGCAGCTCACTTTCCGGCCAACACCGCCCGAGGTGGGGCGGCCGCTTCGCGGGCGGCGGAGCGCAGGTCAGGGCGTGACTCGCTGAGCCGCGCGCGGAGCGCACGGCCCACCCCGGGAAACTGAGCGCGGCCAGAAACGGAAACGCGCCCGGGAGGGACAGGGGCGGAGATTTTTGTTTCCATCGGGCGGGCGGCGCCGAGACTGCCGGGCACGCTCGTATGAAAACCCCGCATTGGTCTCTGGCTGTGTGGCTGTGCAGTTGGCTGGCGGTGACGTCGCTCGCCGCCGCCGAGCGCGGCGCGCCGCCGAACATTCTCTTCGTGCTCGCCGACCAGTGGCGGACGCAGGCGTTCGGTTTTGCCGGCGATCCCAACGCGCAGACGCCGGTGCTCGACCGGCTCGCGGCCGAGAGCGTGCGGTTCACGCATGCCGTCGCGGGTATGCCAGTCTGTTCGCCGACGCGGGCGTCGCTGCTCACGGGGCAGAAGCCGCTCACGCACGGGATTTTCCTCAACGACGTGCAGTTGAGCCTGGAGGCGGTGACGCTGCCGAAGGTACTGAAATCGGCGGGCTACGACACGGGCGCCATCGGCAAGTGGCACATCGACGGGCACGGACGCTCCAGCTTCATCCCGCGCGAGCGGCGGCAAGGTTTTGACTACTGGCAGGTGCTGGAGTGCACGCACGCCTATCACAACTCGCCTTACTACGGCGACACCCCGGAGCAGAAAAAATGGGAGGGCTACGATGCGTTTGACCAGACGAAGGCGGCGACGGCGTTCCTGCGCACGCGCGCGCAGGAGAAAAACACGAAGCCGTTTCTCCTCTGGCTCGCGTGGGGCCCGCCGCACAATCCCTACGGCACGGCGCCGGAGAACTATCGCGTGCGCTTCGATCCGGAGAAAATGCAGCTGCGGCCGAATGTGCCGGAGGCGTTTGCGGCGGCGACGCGCAAGGATCTCGCGGGCTACTACGCGCACGCGGCGGCGCTCGACGATGCCGTCGGGGACTTGCTGGCGACGTTGCGCGAGACCGGGCTGGAGGAGAACACGATCGTCGTCTTCACCGCGGACCACGGCGACATGCTCGGTTCGCAGGGGATGATTCGGAAACAGAAGCCCTACGATGAGTCGGCGCGGGTGCCGATGCTGATGCGCTGGCCGGCGGGGATGGGAAAAAAGGGACGCGTGCTCGATGCACCGATCAATTCGGAGGATTTGATGCCGACGCTGCTCGGGTTCGCGGGGCTAACGGTGCCGGGGAGCGTCGAGGGGCTGGACTACAGCGGCTACGCGCGGGGCGGGAAAAACCCCGGCGACGGGGCGACGGTGCTCACGTGTGTGTCGCCCTTCGGAGAATTCGAGCGGCGGGTGGGCGGGAAGGAATACCGCGGAATTCGCACGACGCGCTACACCTATGTGCGCGACCTGAACGGGCCGTGGCTGCTTTTCGATAACGAGACCGACCCGTATCAGATGAAAAATCTGGTCGGCAGCGCCGAGCCGGCGCACGCGAAACTGCAGGCGGAGCTCGAGGCGTGGCTGAACCGGAAATTGCAAGCCAACGGCGACGCCTTTCTGCGCGGACCGGAGTATGTGGCGAAGTGGGGCTACACGACGGATCCGAACGGAACCGTGAAGTATCGGCCGTGAGGCGGGGCGGGAGGAGCGGCGGTTTCCGACCGCCGAGAGGCGCTGAGGAAAGCGCCCCTCCGTTCGGACCACTCGCTGGCGCTCGCGGCTACCGACCGACGGCGAAACAAAAAGCGCGCCACCGGTGAGGGTGGCGCGCGAGGGAAAAGTCGCGGACGGCCCGGAGAGCCGTCCCTGCCTGGAGGTTTAGAATTTCTTCGTGATGTCGACGTAGAGGAAGCGCGGGAGGAAATAGCTCGTCGCTTCGGCGTAGCCGGTCGAGGACGCCGTGCGCGGCGGGTTTTTGTCGAAGAGGTTGTTGGCGCCGATCGTGACCTTCGTGGCGGAGGGCAGGTCGTAACTGAGCTGGAGGCCCGTCACGGTCTGCTGCTTCACGCGCAGCGTGCTCGGGGCGGCGTCAGGGAAGCCGGCAATGTAGTCGGCGGTGACGGCCGCGCCGAACTTTTGGTAGCTCCACGCGAGGCTGCCGTTGCCGCGGAAGTGCGGGACTTCAAACGTGCGCACGGTCTCCACGGCGGCGAGGTCGGGGCGGGTCTTGATGATCGCGTGGTAGATCGTGCTCCCCACGGCGCGGGCGGTGAACTTGCCGAGATGCTTCGTCGTGACGCGATACTCGGCGCTCAGGTCGAGACCCTGGGTGACGGCCGTGCCAAAATTCCCGATGACCTGGCGAATGCGGATGAGTTCGCCGGGGAGGTTGTTGGTGGTGTCGCTCGCGGTGGGCGCGGCGCGGTCCACGAACCCGGGGAAGAGCGTCGGGTTCGCGAGGATGATGGCGGG
>CANHJG010000171.1 GCA_947461205.1 Opitutia bacterium | reverse complement strand
CCCCCCATGATTCCCCGTGCCCCTCACTTCGTGCTCGCCGGCTGGCTGTTGCTGGCCGGCGGAACTTTGCGCGCCGAGCCGAGCGCCGGGGACCTTGAGTTTTTCGAAAAGAAGATCCGGCCCTTGCTCGCGGAGCGGTGCTACGAGTGCCACTCGGCTGAGCCGGGGAATAAGATCAAAGCCGGGCTGCGCCTCGATCAGGCCGCGGGTTGGCTGACCGGCGGAGACTCCGGGCCGGCAGTGATTCCGGGCCAGGTGGACCAGAGCCCTTTGATTAAGGCCATCCGCTACACGGGACTGGATTTCGAGGCGATGCCCCCGAAAAGTTCGTTGGCGCGCGAGGAAATCGCGTTGTTGGAGGAGTGGGTGAAACGGGGGGCACCGGCGCCCGCGACCGCGGGGGCGATCATGGCTCAGGCCGACGCGAAACCGAAGCAAGTCGGCCTCTCGCTTGAAGAGGGTCGAAAATTCTGGGCCTTCGTTCCGCCAGCCGCGCCGCCGGTGCCCGCAGCAGCCGCGCTCGCCGCCGCGCGCGATTGGCCGCGCACCGACGTCGACCGCTTCATCGCCGCACCCTGGGCGGCGAAGGGGCTGCCGCCCGCCGCCGATGCCGATCGCACGGCGCTGTTTCGTCGGGCGTCGTTCGATCTGACCGGACTGCCGCCGACGCCCGCGAGCCTCGACGCGTTTGTGCGGGATGCGCGCCCGACCCCGCAGGCTTTCGCTGCGGCCGTCGAGGCCCTGCTGGCTTCGCCACACTTCGGCGAGCGCTGGGGGCGCCACTGGCTGGATGTCGCGCGCTTCGCCGAGTCGAGCGGCGGCGGGCGCACCCTGCTGTTCAAAGACGCCTGGCGTTACCGCGACTACGTGATCGAAGCCTTCAACGCCGACCTGCCCTTCGACCGCTTCATCCGCGAACAGCTCGCGGGTGATCTCCTCCCGGCGGCAACGCCCGAGGAAAAACGTCGCCAGATCACGGCGACGGCCTTTCTCGCCCTCGGTCCGACCAATTACGAGGAGCAGAACAAGGACGCGCTCCGCATGGACGTCGTCGACGAACAGCTCGACACGCTGGGCAAGGCCTTTCTCGGGATGACGGTGGGCTGCGCCCGCTGCCACGACCACAAATTCGATCCGATTCCCACGCGCGACTATTACGCGCTCGCCGGCATCTTGCGCAGCACACACACGCTGCACAATTACACCGACAACGTCGCGAAGTGGGTCGACGTCGCGCTGCCCCTGGGCGCCGAGGCGGAAAAGGAAGTCGCCGCCCATGAGGCCAAGGTCGCCGCTCTGGAAAAGCAGATCAAAAAACTTCGCGCGACCTCCAGCGTTGCGGCGACGGGCCAGAATATCCCGCCCACCTCGCTGCCCGGCATCGTCCTCGACGACGGGCAGGCGAAAGTCGTCGGGGCGTGGAGCACGTCGGCCACGGTTCCGCCGTTCGTCGGTACCGGCTACCTAACGGATAACAACACGGGCAAAGGGCAGGGGAGCGTCACCTTCACGCCGGCCATTCCACAATCGGGCCGCTACGAAGTGCGCTTCGCCTACACCGCGCACTCGAACCGCGCGAGCAACGTCCCGGTGACCATCCTCCACGCCGACGGCGAGAACACCGTGGTCGTCAATGAGCGGGTAGCGCCGCCGCTCGGCGGTCACTTCGTGAGCCTCGGGACGTTTCGCTTCGAGAAAGACGGCGCCGGTTACGTGCTCATCTCGAACGAGGGCACCGATGGCTTTGTGATTGTCGACGCGTTGCAGCTCATCGTCGCCGAGGCCGCGGCCCCCGTGGCCGTGGCCGGCAGCAGCGAGGATCCGAAACGGGCCGCCAAGAAGACGGTCCGTGAGCCCGCCGATCCGGCAGCGCGCAAGGCCGCCGCCGAACTCCGCACGCTGGAGGCCGAGCTGAAAAAACTTGCTGCCGCAGGTCCGAAGCGCGCGCAGGCGATGGGCGTGCGGGAGGCCGCGGGCGAGATCGGGGATACGGAAATCCGTATTCGCGGCATCGCACGCAGCCTCGGCCCGAAGGTCCCGCGGGGCCTGCTGCAGGTCGCGCTGACCGGGCCCGCGCCGACGTTTTCCGCTGCGGAGAGCGGACGCCGGGAACTCGCCGACTGGATCGCGAGCGAGGCGAATCCGCTGACCGCTCGCGTGATCGTGAACCGCACCTGGGCGTGGCTGATGGGTGCAGGCCTCGTGCGGACGGTTGAAAATTTCGGCACCACCGGCGAACGCCCCTCGCACCCGGAACTGCTCGATCACCTCGCGCGGCAGTTCGTCGCCGACGGCTGGTCGATCAAGCGCCTCGTCCGGGCGATCATGCTGTCGCGCACCTACCAGCTCGCCGCGACCGCGTCGCCCGACGCCGCGCGCCTCGATCCCGACAACCGCCTGTTCTCCCACGCGAACCGCCGCCGGCTCGAGGCGGAAGAAATCCGCGACGCGATGCTCGCGGTCAGCGGGCAACTGGATCTGGCCTTCGGTGGGCCCAACATCGGCGCGCCCGGCGCCGCGCCGGTGACCAGCGAATACACCTACGTCTTCACCGACACCCGCCGCAGCGTCTACACGCCGGCGTTTCGCAACCGCCGGCTCGAGCTCTTCGAGGTGTTCGATTTCGCCGACATCAACGCGCCCATCGGCCAGCGCGCGACGACGACGGTCGCCACGCAGGCGCTCTTTTTGATGAACCACCCGTTTGTCACCGAGCAGGCGAAGCTCGCCGCCCGGCGCACGCTCGCCGCCGCCGTGCCCGACGATGCCGGCCGCATCGAGCTCGCGTACCGGAGCGCGCTCGGCCGCGGGCCCACGGCCAGGGAGCGGGCGCTGGCGGGCGAGTTTCTCCGGGGGGGCGGCGGCGATGCGCCCGTCGAGGGCTGGGCGCAGCTGCACCAGGCGATTTTCGCCAGCGTCGATTTTCGTTACCTCCACTGATCCGGCCACCCGCGCGCTCTCCCCGCCCATGAATTACCCCCCGTTTCTCACCCGTCGTCAGGCGTTGCAACAGCTCGCGTGCGGTTTCGGCTATATGGCGTTTGCCGGCCTCGCCGCGCAGGCGGCCGCCCGCAGCGCGACGAATCCGCTCTCGGCCCGCGCCGGTCATCTCGCACCCCGGGCCAAGCGCGTGATCTTTCTGTTTATGGGCGGCGGCGTGAGCCACCTCGATAGCTTCGACTACAAGCCGACCCTCTACGCCCGCGACGGCCAGATGCTGGATTTCCTCGATCAGCGCGCGATCGCCAAGACCGGCATGGGCGCGACCGGCCGCGTCATGAAGCCGATGTGGGACTTCAAGCAGCGCGGCCAATGCGGACGCTGGGTGTCCGAGCTGTTTCCGCACATGGCGGAGCTCGCCGACGACTATTGCGTGGTCCGGTCGATGCACACCGACGGCGTGGCGCACGGCCCCGCGACGCTCTTTCTCCACACCGGCGCGACGAACCAGATCCGCCCCTCGATGGGTTCGTGGATCACGTATGGGCTCGGTTCGGAAAACGAAAATCTCCCCGCCTTCGTCTCGCTCAGTCCGACGCTCGCCAACGGCGGCCCGCGCAACTACGGCAGCGCGTTTCTCCCGGCGGTCTACCAGGGCACGGCGATCGGCCGGGCCGGGCAGAAAGCGATCGAGGCCGGTCTGCGCAATGTCCGGCACCCGACGCGCACCGCCGCCGAGCAACAGCGGCAGTTCGAGCTCGTGCGCGCGCTGAACGAAGAGCAGCTCCGCGCGAAACCCGGCGACTACGAGCTCGAGGCGGCGGCCAGTTCCTTCGAGCTCGGCTGGCGCCTGCAAAACCACGCCCCCGACGCGCTCGATCTTTCGAAGGAATCCGCGGCGACGCTCGCCCTTTACGGGATCGGCGAGGAGCCGACCGACGACTACGGCCGGCAGTGTCTTCAGGCGCGCCGGCTCGCCGAATCCGGTGTGCGCTACATCCAGGTCAACTACTCCGACAACACGAACAATCCGGCGTGGGACCAGCACTCCAATTTGCCGAAGCACAAGGACCACGCCGTGCGCGTCGACAAGCCGGTCGCCGGCCTGCTCCAGGATTTGAAGGCCCGTGGCCTGTTGGAAGACACGATCGTGTGGTGGGGGAGCGAGTTTGGCCGCACGCCCTACGCCGAGCGCAACGGCACGGGTCGCGACCACAACCCCACGGGCTTTTCCGTGCTGCTTGCCGGGGGCGGTTTCAAGCCCGGATTCGCCTATGGCGAGACCGACGACTTCGGTCACTTCGCGATTGAGAACAAAGTCCACATGCACGATCTCCACGCGACGATTATGCATCAGCTCGGCCTCGACCACGAGAAACTCACCTTCCGCCACGACGGCCGCGACTTCCGCCTCACCGACGTCCACGGGCACGTGGTGAAGGATATTTTGCTGTGAGCCAAATGAAATTGAAAACGGGTGAACCCCGCGGCCACGGCGGCTGCCCCGCAGCCACGGCGCGAGCCCCGGTCCCCCGGGCGTCGGATCGGTCCTCCCTGATCTCGGGGCCAAAAATGTTTTATTAAAAAATGAAATCGCTCGCCCCGCTCCTCGCCTTCCTCGCGCTTCCGTTCTGCGTCCTCGCCGCGCCGTCCTACGACCAATCGCGCGTCCCCCTGGAGGTCGATGCCCCTAAGCCAGGCCTGACCAAGATTGTCCTGCTCGCGGGCGGGCCGAGCAGCAAGGCGATGGCGCACGAATATTTCGCGGGCTGCGTCCTGCTCATGGATTGGCTGAAACAACAGCCCGGCGTGTGGCCGGTGCTGGCGCGCGACTGGCCCGCCAACGAGCGCGTGCTCGAGGGCGCGAAGTGCGTCGTGTATTTCGGCGACGGCGGCGGCAAACAGCCCTTCGCCACCCCCGCGCGCTGGGCGAAGCTCACCCAACTCATGGAGAGCGGCGCCGGCCTCGTGCTGCTGCATCAGGCGATGGATTTCCCCAAAGGCCCGGACGGCGACACGATCAAGGGCTGGCTCGGCGGCGTGTTCCACAGCGACATCGGCAGCCGCGGCCACTGGGACATGGAGTTCAAGACCGTCGCCGCCCACGAGGTCACCCGCGGCGTGACGCCCTTCGCCGCGCCTGGGGACGGCTGGCTCTACAATCTGCATTTCGCCGGAAACGGCGTCGTCCCGCTGCTCGTCGGCGCGGTGCCCGACAAGTCCCGCTCCACGGCCGATGCCAAGAAACACCTCGGCCGCGATGAAGTCATCGCCTGGGCCTACACGCGGCCCGACGGTGGCCGCGGTTTCAGTTTCACGGGCGCCGATCTGCACCAGAGCTGGGTCTACCCGAGCCAACGCACCCTCGTGCTCAACGGTATCCTGTGGTCCGCCCGCCTGCCCGTTCCGGCCAACGGCCTGCAAGTCGCCCTCGACCCCGCCCAGCTCGAACTCAACCTTGACGACAAACGCGCTGCCGCGGCCGAGGCCGCCGCTAAAGCCGCGGCGAAGAAGAAGAAATAGCGGGCGGGCGCACGGCGTGCTTACGGCGGAAATCCGTCCGACGGCAGGCCGGGGAAAATCCGCAGCGCGTTTTTATAGTAAAGTTTTTTCAGTACGTCGTCCGGCAGCGCGAGGCCGTAAAGTTTCCAGATGCCGTGATACTTCCGGATCGGGTCAAAATGCTCGTCCTCGGTCTCAAGCAGGCGAAAATAAACGTGGTATTCGCTGACGTTGTAGGCGTCTTTGCCGAAGAGAATACGGTCCTGGTATTTCACGAAGAAGCGGTGGGCCGCGCGCGGCTGGCGGCCGAGCTCGCTCGTGACGGCGCCGATCTCGGCGTAGACGTTGGGCAGGCGGTCCAAGAGCTCGCCGAGCCGGCCGAGGTCGTGGCCCAGCCAACCGAGGTGGGCGTTGATAAAGGTCGTCTGCGGATGCTTCGCGAATAGCCGGTGCTGTTCCTCGATCAGTTCTTCCCACGTGAACGCGGTCTGTTGCGACTGGTTGCGCCGGACCTGGAGTTTCAATTCGAGCCAACGCTCGTTGTGCTTGTCCATGGGCTGAAACAACCCCCACGGATCGGCGGTGTGAATCAGCACGGGGATTTTGTGCTTGGCGCACACCGCCCACACGGCGTCGAAGCGCGGATCGTCGACCTTGATGCGGCCCTGGCTGTCGCTGAGCGTCATCCCGAAGTGCTTCCAGATTTTCAGGCCGATCGCGCCGGCCTTGATGTCGGCCTCGAGTTGGGCCGCGGCGCGGGCCGGGTAGTTCGGGTCTTCAAGATTTGATTCGTCGAGGTTGGTCATGACCGCGAAGCGACCCGGCGCGTGGCCCTTCATCGCGGTGACAGCGTCGGCGACCCATTTGCCGTATCCGCGGCTGACCGGCGAGTTGATCAGCAGGCCCAGATTGAGGCTGTCCATGTCTTTGATCAGCTGCTTGAGCTTGGCCGGACTGACGTCCCGCTGGTGATTGTGCACGTCGATGAACGGGAACTTCGCCCGCGTCGGTTTGTGCTCGGGCCCGCGGAGGGTGGACTTGGGTTCGAACTCTTCGATCGACATGGTCTGGGCGGGCGCGAGGCCGGCCGCGGCGAGGAGGGGCAGGGTGGCAAGGAGTAACCGGCGCATGTCCGATGAAAATCGCGGCCCGGGGCCGGGCGCGACTGTTTTCTCAGCGGCGGGCGCGTTGGGGAGGGGAGGGCGTTGCGCGCACTTGCGTTCGGGCGGGCCGGCGGTGTTCATCGACGAGCCCCTTTTCTTCCCCGATGAAACTCCCTGCTGTCCTGTTTGTGTTGCTCCTGGTCGGAACCTCCGCGGTCGCGGCGCCGCCGAATATCGTGGTCATTATGGCCGACGATCTCGGTTACTCGGATCTCGGCTGCTACGGCGGCGAGATTGCGACGCCGCATCTCGATGCGCTCGCGCAGGGCGGCTTACGGTTCACGCAGGCGTACAACACGGCCCGCTGCTGGCCGTCGCGCGCGGCGGTGATGACGGGCTACTATGCCCAGCAGGTGCGCCGCGATATCGTGCCCGGGATCGCGAGCGGCGGCGGCAACCGTGGCATCCGTCCCGCGTGGGCGCCGCTCATGACGGAATTTCTGCGCGCGGCCGGCTATCGGAATTACCACGCGGGCAAATGGCACATCGACGGCCGCCCGCTGGGCAACGCCTTCGACCACAGCTTCGAAATCGGCGGAGGCCAGAACAGTTTTTTCAAAGCCGGCGGCAACACCGACGACGGCGTGCCGAACGTGCAGACGCCCGACTACTACGTGACGACGGCCACGGCCGATCACTCCGTGAAGTATCTGCAGGAGCATGCGGCGAAGTTCGGCGGGCAGCCGTTCTTCCACTACCTGTGTTTCACGGCCCCGCATTTTCCGCTGCACGCGCCGGAAGCGGACGTCGCCAAATATCGCGACACCTACGGCAAGGGCTGGAACGCCATCGCCGAGGCCCGCTACGCCCGCCTCAGGCAGCTGGGGATCGTGACGCACGCCCGGCCCCCGATGGAGCGCGACGTCGGCCCGCCCTATGCGTTTCCCGAGGACATCAAGAAGCTCGGGCCCGACGAGGTGAACCGCCCGGTGCCGTGGAGCGAGCTGACGGGTTCGCAGCAGCTGTTTCAGGCCGCGAAGATGGCCATCCACGCCGCGATGGTCGACCGCATGGACCAGGAAATCGGCCGCGTGATCGCGCAATTGAAGGCCATGGGCGCGTACGAAAACACGCTGATTCTCTTCGCCTCCGACAACGGGGCGAGCGCTGAGATGATGGTGCGCGGCGACGGCCATGACCCGGCGGTGCCCATGGGTTCGGCGAACTCGTTTCTCTGCATCGGCCCCGGGTGGTCGAGTGCGGCGAATACGCCGTTTCGCCGGCATAAAACGTGGGTGCACGAGGGTGGGATTGCGACGCCGCTGATCGCGCATTGGCCCGCCGGCATCGCGGCGCGCGGGGAACTGCGCAAAAGCCCGACGCACCTCATCGATGTTGTGCCGACGGTCCTCGAACTCGCCGGAGCGAAGATCCCGGCCGAGATCAAGGGCTTCCCGGTGCCGCCCTCGCCGGGCCGGAGTTTCGCCGCGGCGCTGAAAAAGGATGTGACGGTCGCCCATGATTTTCTCTGGTGGGAACACGAAGGGAACCGGGCGCTCCGCGCCGGCGATTGGAAAATCGTGGCGCTGGCGAAAGGGGATTGGGAACTCTACAACCTCGCGGTGGATCGCGGGGAGTCGACCAATCTCGCGGCGGAGCATCCGGCCAAAGTGCGCGAGCTCGAAGCGAGGTGGACGCAACACCTGGAGGCGACGGTGCAGCTCGCGCTGTCGGCCCCGGCGAAGGAGCTACCGTCGCCTGCGGCGCAAAAGGCGAAGCGGGCCAAGCAGGAGTAGCGCCGTTTTCCTGCCGAGCGATGAATCGCGTTTTTTTTCTGGCTGGAGTGGAGCTCATGGCGGCGGCGGTCGCGCAAGGCCAGACGGCTCGTCCGTTGAAAGACTATCGCGACTACGCCCTGCGCCGCGACGGCGATGCCGGGCGCGGGCGGGCGTTGTTTGCTTCGACCGAAAAAGCCGCCTGCGCGGCGTGCCACACCGTGGACGGGCAGGGCGGGAAGGCCGGGCCCGACTTGCGCGCGATCGGCGACGTATTTTCGCGACGCGAGTTGATCGACGCCATCCTTGAGCCCTCGGCGGCGATCGCGGTGGGCTACGATGCGACGATCGTGGAGACGAACTCCGGCGAGACCTTCTCCGGCGTCATCAAGCAGTCCAACGCCGAGGCCGTGGCATTGAGGGGGGCGGACGGGCAGTTAGTGAGCGTGCCCCGGGCGACGATCAAAGCCCAACGCGGCAGTCCCGTCTCGCTCATGCCGGCGGGCCTGCAGGCGGGCCTGTCGCTCGTGGAGTTTGCCGATGTGGTG
>CANHJG010000170.1 GCA_947461205.1 Opitutia bacterium | reverse complement strand
TAGAGGGCATGCTCCGCCACCGGCTTGAAACCGATCGCCGCGAACCACGCGTCCGACTGCGCCTTGGTCACCTGCAACGTCGGATCGTTTTTGTGCGGCCCGAGCTCGGGGTGAAAATCGATCACCGCGATCCGTCCGGCCTGCTTCAGATACGGCACCAAGTTCTTCAAATACTCCGCGCGGTTTTCGATGTGGTGCAGCACGTCGAAAATCAGCGCGAGATCCACGTCCTTCGCCGGCAGGTTCGCATCCGTAAATTTCCCCAGCACGCCCGCCACGTTCGTGAGTTTCGCATCGACCGCCTTCTTCGTGATGTGATCAACCAGGCCCTGCTCGATATCGACCGCATAAACTTTCCCCGCCGTGAGCACCTTCGCGAGCGGCACCGTAAACACCCCTGACCCCGCGCCGATGTCGGCCACCACGCTGTCCGGCTTCAGCTTCAATGCCGCCACCACGTCGTCGATGCGCAACTTCGCCACGCGGTTCGCCGCATCGAGGGTCTTCAACCACTCTTCGGTCGACCGCGCCGCCAGTTGCGCCGGCGCCTGGGGACTGAACGCCGCCACCGCCGCCGCCAGCCACACGCCGGACACCACTGTTTTGGAGAAACGCATAAGAATTCGGGGATTCCGCCCAGCACGCCGCATCGCCCCCGAAAGATCAAGCCCCCGGCACGCCCGCCGCCCACTTCCGCCGCCCCCTGTCCGACGGACGCCTTTTCCCTTCCGGCCAGCACCGCCCGAGGTGGGCCGGCCGCGCCGCGGGCGGCGGATCGCGGTGCGGGGCGCGACTTGCGGAACCGCACGCGGAGCGCACGCCCCACCCGCCGGCCCTTTTCGCCGCCCGCCCGCGTCCCCACTCCGCGCTTCCGTCTCCCCGTCGATTCTCTTTCCTCGGCGCTTCCGCGATGAACGAACCGCTCCGCGCCCTCCGCGGCCTTGGCGTGAGCCAACAAATCCTTCCTCCTCTCCCCATGGCCAAATTCGCCTCCACGCTCACCCCCGCCCACCTCGCGTTCATCGCCGCGCAGAAAATCTACTTCGTCGCCTCCGCGCCCGCCCATGGCCGCGTCAACCTCTCGCCCAAGGGCATGGACACCTTTCGCGTCCTCTCCACCACCCGCGTCGGCTACCTCGACGTCACCGGCAGCGGTAACGAAACCGCCGCCCATCTCCTCGAAAACGGCCGCGTCACGCTGATGATGTGTTCGTTCACCGCCGCGCCGCTCATCTTTCGTATTTACGGCCGCGGCCGCGTTGTCCAACCCTCCGGCGCCGACTGGCCCCAACTCCGCCCGCTGTTCGGCCCACCCCTCGCCGGCGAGCGCCAACTCGTCCTCGCCGAAATCGAGAGCATCCAGACGTCCTGCGGCTTCGGCGTCCCGTTTTTCGACTACACCGGCGAACGCCCCACGCTCCTCGACTACGCCGAGAAAAAAGGCCCCGCCGGCATGGCCGCCTACCGCACCCAACACAACCTCCGCAGCATCGACGGCCGCCCCACCGGCCTCACCGAGAACGAGGGCGGCGGCTCCGCCCCGCCCTTTTCACCCCCTCCCACTCTCCGCTCTCCACCCTCCGCTCCCAGCCCTCCGCTCCCCGCCACTTTTTTCCCATGATCCGCGCCCTCATCTTCGACTTCGACGGTCTCATCCTCGACACCGAAACTCCGCTCATCGACGCCTACGGCCTCGTCCACACCCGGCACGGCGTGCCCTTCGATCGTCCCCTCTTTTTGCGCAGCGTCGGCCACGCCGACTACGCCTTCGATCCGTGGCACGGCTTCAGTCCCCACGCCGATCGCGCCGCCCTCGAGCTCGAACGCCGCGCCCTCAAAGACCCGCTCATGCTCCGGCAGCCCCTTCTCCCCGGCATCCTCGCGCTCTTCGACGCCGCCCGCACGCTCTCGCTCCCGATCGGTCTCGCGTCCAACTCGCCGCACTCGTGGTGCGACGCCCACCTCACCCGCCTCGGCCTCTTTGACCGCTTCACTTTCCTCGCCTGCCGCGAAGACGTCCCATCGCCGAAGCCCGAACCCGATCTCTACAAACTCGTCTTAAACCGCTTCGGCCTCCGCGGCCACGAAGCCATCGCCTTCGAAGATTCCTTCACGGGCAGTCTCGCCGCCAAACGCGCCCACCTGCACACCGTCGTCTGTCCCGGCCCCTCCACCGCGCACCACGATTTTTCGCACGCCGACCTCCGCGTCGCGTCCCTCGCGGACGTGACGCTCGCCCAGCTGATCACGCGCTTTGGTTCGTAGCCCCGAGCGCCACTCTCAAGAAACAGCTCCTTGTTCGTCGTCCCGCCTTCAGGCGGAATCCGTCAAACTTTCCGTCTAAAAACGGGACTACGAACTCGAGGAATCGGTGTTTACTCCCGTCACGGGCAAAAGTCGCTTTTACAGTTGGGGCTAAAGGTTGCCTCAGCTTCCGCGTGCGAATAAAGAGGATAGAAAATCGGTTTTTGTCACCGAGAAGTCCGCGCCGTTTCGACCCGTAGGGCCCTGTGCAAACGCCCACGGCTTAAGTCTGGCTCAGTCACCGGTGGGTCTGGCCTAGAATAAATCGGAAAATCTGGCCTCCGCGCCCGACATCTCCACGTTGCACGGCAGGTCCCCCCGCCCCCCCCACCGCCCCTCCACCATGCTCACCTACATCTATGAAACCCTGCCGCGCGCTGGAAAAGCGGCCAAGCGTTACGAACTCCGCCAATCAATCAAAGATGCCCCGCTGACGAAACATCCCGCTTCCGGTGAGCCGATCCGCCGCTGCATTGTTCTCAGCACCGACCCTTTTGTGCGTGCAGCCACGATCGAGCGCCCCGCCCCTCGGTCCACGGCCAAACCCCGCCGGCAAGATCACCACGACCACCACGATCACCACGATCACCATCATCACTGATGGACGGGATGCCGCGGCGAACGTAATCACCGGTTCGGCCCCCGACGGATGTTTGCACGTGCTTCGTGGATACGCTCTGCCGTCCGATGGCACCGACGCACCTTCCCCATTGAATCCGGCCGACGTTGGGCGAGACGGTCGCACGCCATCCCCTTATTCCCATGTTCCCAAAAAATAAACCGCGCGCGCTCGGCGCCGCCTTGCTCGCTCTCTTCGCCGTCGCCTCTCCACTGTTCGGCGCCGATGCGCCGACCGCGCCCGCTTCCGCTGCAGCCGCTCCCGCGCCCGCTTCCGCGAATACCCAGAAAGGCAATCGCGGCGCGCCCGCATCGCTCGACGAGCTCGCCGAGCTGGCCAAGCTCATGGAGCTTCCCGTGCTCACGCCGAAAGCCGGCAACGGCGACTATCTCATCAAGCCCCCGTTTGTCGCAGCCCCGGAGCAAATACCGCGCGCCGATGTACCGAAAGGAAAGATTCAGCGCTTCACCCTCAATGCCGCCGACAGTAAATTTTATCCCGGCACCGGCATGCGCGACGCGAAACCCACCCGCGAGATCACCGTTTATATTCCCAGCCAGTATGTGGCCGGCACACCCGCGCCCTTCATCGTCACGCACGACGCCTACGGCGCGCGCAACGACCAGCTCCCCACCATTCTCGACAACATGATCGCCGACCGCCGGCTGCCCGCGATGATCGCGATTATGGTACCTTCAGGCGGCGGCGACGGGCGCGGCAGCGAGCGCGGCCTGGAATACGACACCGTCTCCGGCAAATATGCTGAATTCATCCAGGCTGAAGTGTTGCCCGTAGTGGAAATAAATTACGGCGTGACGCTCACCCAAGACCCCGCTGGCCGCGCCACGATGGGCGGCAGCTCGGGCGCGGCCGTGGCCTTCACGATGGCGTGGTTTCATCCCGAGTGGTATCGCCGGGTGCTGAGCTATTCCGGCACCTACACCAACAATCAGTCACCCGAAAATCCCGCGTCACCCCACGGCGCCTGGGAATACCACGAGAACTGGATTCCGAAAACCGCGCCGAAGCCCCTCCGGGTCTGGCTGCACGTCAGCGAAAACGACAACGGTGCGCGCCACTCTCCGACAGCCATGCGCAATTGGGTGAGCGCAAACCAACGCATGGCGTCGGTGCTGAAAACAAAGGGCTACGCCTACCAGTTCGTTTACTCGGTCGCCTCCGGTCACACCGACCGCCACGTCATCGCCGCCACCCTGCCCCACGCACTCGAATGGCTCTGGCAGGGCTACCAACCGTCGAAGAAATAAACTCCCTGAATTGCGCCTTGGCCCGTCGACGCCGAGGGCGGACGCGCCATCCCCTGGATCTCGTTTCGAAATCCCGCCCTCCTGTCTTCCGGCCCCCGTAAAAAAACCGCGATCGAAAACCCACCGGCCCGTTCTTGGCGCCGCCGGAGACGTCTTCGCGCCCAAGCCCGGGTCCGCGGCCATTCGCCAGCGCTGCGCCCGCCGCGCCAAACACGCCGCCGTTTCCGTGGCTCGCACTCGCGATCCGAAACCCCACGCTACCTCGATGCTCCTGCCAGCCTTCCGCCGCGTGCGCCCCCTGCTCCTCGCGCGCTTCCTCCCCTGCGCCCTCGCGCGCACCTTTCTCCTCGCGCTCCTCGCCACGGTCCGCGCCTTCGCCGCCGCCCCGGAAAAATTCCCCGCCGGCGATGGCCTGTTCACCTTCTCGGCGTGGGACGGCCCGCCGCTTCCCGTCTATTTTCACGCCCCGGCGAAGGTCACCCCCACGACGCCCCTCGTATTTGTAATGCACGGACAAGCCCGCAACGGTGACGAGTATCGCGACCAATGGAGCGAACTCGCCGCGCGCTACGGATTTCTCCTCCTCGTCCCGACCTCCGGCAATCGCGACTTCCCCGGCTTCGAGAGCTTCAACTACGGCAACGTCATCGCCCCCGACGGCGCCCGCCGTCCCGCCGGCCAATGGGCCTTCACCGCCATCGAGCGCCTCTTCGACCACGTGAAAGCCACCGCCGGCCTCACCGCCCCCACCTACTTCATCTACGGCCACTCCGCCGGCGCGCAATTCGTCCACCGCCTCTTTTTCTTTCTCCCCGACGCCCGCGCCGCCCGCGTCATCTCCGCCAACGCCGGGGCCTACATGCTCCCCGATTTCAAGACCGTGCATCCCTACGGCCTCGGCAGCTCCGGCGTCACCGCGGCGGATCTAAAGACCGCCCTCACGCGCCCGGTCCTCGTGCTCTTGGGCGAAGCCGACATCGACCCCAACCATCGCCCGATGCCGCGCACGCCCGAAGCGAACGCGCAAGGCCTCCACCGTTTCTCCCGCGGCCTAAATTATTTCCGCCTCGCGACCGAGCAAACGGTCCGTCTCGGCGTCCCGTTCGGGTGGAAGATCGCCACCGTCCCCGGCGTCGCCCACAGCAACACCCTTATGGCTCCGGCCGCCGCCGCGCACTTTTTCGCGCCGTGAAGTTCAACCGGCGCCATTTTCTCCACGTCCGCCTCGTCACGGCCGCGGCCCCTTCTCCCGACGATCACGGCTCCATCTTCTGAAAAATCTGAAACGCACTGGAACCGTGGCTGATGGCTCCGGGCAGGTAGGCGCGCGCCACGTTCTTCAACCGCCGGACGGAAATTTGGGTGCCCATCACAGGGCGCAGCCACCCGCGATCCGCCGTGTCTCCCAGATAGTCGTTGATCAGTGAGCGCACGTCGCGCAAGTCCTCGGCCAGCGCCAAGCCGTCGAGCATGCGGCGCTCCGCCTCGAAGCGGGGCGAGCGGATACCGCCCAACAGGATCACGCACGGCCAGCCGAAAACGGGCATCGTTTTCCACCACATCAGGCGCCTGAACTGGACCACACGGCAGGTGTTCTCTACGCAGTAAATCTCTTGCAGGGTTTTCATGGAGCAGGAACGCAGAATCGGAGTGAAAGGAGCGGGGTTACGCCCAACCTCTTCACCCTACCCCATCCCTCCGTCGCCGTCTGTCGGGCCGCGCCGCATTCGCCTGTCAGGCGCCGCCTGACGCGCGCGCGCCGGAACGGCGGCGGCGGCCGGCAGACCCACCCGGACCGTCGGACGGCGGCACCGGCCGCCTCACTCCAGCTCCGCCCAGCGAGCAAACGACTTCGCCAGCTCCGCCTCGATCTCGTGCAACCGCTCCGTCGCGTGCGTCACCTCCACCGGCGATTTCTTGAAGAACAACGGATCCTGCAGCTTCGTCGCCAGGTTCGTCTGCTCGTTCTCCAGCCTCTCAATCACCTTCGGCAGCGCGTCCAACTCCGCACGCTCTTTGTTCGAGAGCTTGCGTACTTTCTTCGCCGGTCCCGCCGCCGCTTCGGCCGCGTCTTTCGCGTCGCGCTTGGCTTTTTCTTCGGCCGCGAGGGCCGCGGCGGCCTTCGCCGCTTTTTCCTTCTGCCAGTCGTCGTAACCGCCGAAATATTCCACCACGCGCCCTTCGCCTTCGAAAACCAGCAGGCTCGTGCACACCTCGTTCAAAAACGCCCGGTCGTGGCTCACCAGCAGGAGCGTGCCGCCGAATTCCACCAGCAAATCCTCCAGTAACTCGAGCGTCTCCGCGTCCAAATCGTTGGTCGGCTCATCGAGCACGAGCACGTTGCACGGCTTCGTGAAAAGCCGGGCAAGCAGCAGCCGGTTCCGTTCGCCGCCCGACAGCGCCTTGATCGGCGTGCGCGCCCGCGTCGGATCAAAGAGAAAGTCTTCGAGGTACGAGATCACGTGGCGCGTCTTGCCGTTGATCGTCACCGTCGGATTGCCGTCCGCCACCGCATCCTGCACGCGCAACGTCTCGTCGAGCTGTGCGCGCAGCTGGTCGAAATAGACCACCTCCAGCCGCGTACCCTGCTCGATCGCGCCGACCTTCGGCGCCAACTGGCCGAGCAGCAGCCGCAGCAAAGTCGTCTTGCCCGCCCCGTTCGGGCCCACGATGCCAATCTTGTCCCCGCGCTCGATGCGCACGCTCAGGTCGCGCACGATCCAGCGCCCGTCGTCCGCGTAGCGGTAGCCCGCCTCCTTGCACTCGATCACCTTAAAGCCGCTGCGGTCCGCTTCCTGCGCCGTGATCGTCGCCTTGCCCGTGCGGTCGCGGCGCGCGGCCCGCTCAGCCCGCATCTTTTCCAACGCATGGATGCGGTTGCTCGCCCGCGAACGCTGCGCCTTCACCCCGCGGCGGATCCACACTTCTTCCTGCGCCAGCTTCTTGTCGAACTGCGCGCGCTCCACCTCCTCGGCCTCCAGCACGGCCTCTTTCCGCACCAGGAACGTGTCGTAGTCGCACGCCCAGCCGACCAGCTTGCCGCGGTCGACCTCGACGATGCGCGTCGCGAGCTTCCGCAGGAAGGCCCGGTCGTGCGTCACGAATAGCAGCGCCCCGCCCCACTCCAGCAAAAATTCCTCGAGCCACTCGATGGACTCCAAATCCAGATGGTTCGTCGGCTCGTCGAGCAGCAGCAACTGCGGTTCCTCGACCAGGCCGCGCGCCAGCAAAACGCGGCGCTTCTGCCCCGCCGACAGCGCCGCGAACGCGTGGTCCGCCGGCAGCCCCATGCCTTCGAGCAGGCGCTCGACGCGGTCGTGGCGCTCCCAGTCGTTGTGCACTTCATACGCGCCGCCTTCGCCCTCGACCACCGTGCGAACCGTGCCTGTCAGCCCTGCCGGCACTTCCTGCCGCAGGCTCGCAAACACCGCGCCCGCCTGGCGGAACACCTGGCCAACATCGGCGTTCAATTCCCCCGTGATGACTTTCATCAACGTGGACTTGCCCGCCCCGTTGCGGCCGACGAGACACACGCGTTCGCCCCGGTCAATCTGGAGATTGACCTTATCGAGCAACGGCGCGCCACCGAAGCTCAGGGAGACATCAAGAAGACTGACAATGGCCATGGGAACCGAACAGCTTGCACACCGCCCCCCGCCCAGCGCAAGGCCGGCGTTGCGCTCCCGGTCGATTCCCCCTCCGCGCGACCACGTCCTCGGCGTCGGCGTTTCCGCCCTCTCGTTCGCGACGGCGAGCGACCTCGTGGTCGGGGTGCGCGGGAACCGCGATACCCGCGGCCGTTCCATCGGCCTAGCCACGGTCCACGACGTGGACGAAGCCCGCGCTGATCCGTCCTTCCGCCGCAGCCTCAACACCTCCTGGCTCACCCCACCTGACGACCTGCCCCTCGTTTGGCTCGGCCCGCCCGGCTTCGCCCGCGTCGACGGCCCCGGCCTCATGCTGGCCGTTTACGACGCCGGCCGTTCCCCCTGTTTCTCCGGCAGCCAACCCGGCGTCGCCGACGAACTGAAAACCCGAGTCACCGTGCGCGACCCGGGACTTGCGGTGGTCGGCCCCTCTCCGCCGCCCTGCCGCCCGCGGGTTTCGCCCGCGCCTCTTCGCATTTGAATCAACCGCGTCGCGTTCCCACCCTCTCCCGACCGCTCCCATGCCTCCCGCCCCACCCTCGCGCAAATCTGCTCTTCTCGTCTCCGTCGTCACCGCGGCGGTGATCGCCGCCCTCGCCGGCGGCTGGCTGCTCCGCCACCGCGCGAAGGTCCCCACGGAAGCCATCGGCTCTGGCTCGGTCATCATCTCGCCCACTTTCGACGTCCCCGGCAACCGGGGCACCAAGCCGTCCGGTCAGCGCAGCAAATTCGCCGGCGAACCCGCCGCCCGGGAGCGCGCGCTGGTCGCCGCCTTCAACGCCGCGCTCGTCGGCGCCGGCCAGCCCCCGGCCGATCCGCAGACTCCGGATCTGCTCGCCATCCTCATGGTCAGCCGGATCGAGCCCGTCCCGGCCAACCCCACGACGCGCGACATCGATGCCGCCGTGGCCCGCCGCAAAGGGAACAATGAAGGCATTCTCGTGGCCTCGTCTGTTTTCCTCACGCCCGCCCAACTCGCCGTCTACCGCTCCGTCCTCAACACCGAGGTCGAGGCGATCGAAGCGCTCCGCGCCCGGGCCTCACGCGGCTGACGCCCC
>CANHJG010000169.1 GCA_947461205.1 Opitutia bacterium | reverse complement strand
TAGTTTTCGACGGTCTGGCGATCGAGGCCGAGATCTTGGCTCAGGTTGGAGGTGTTGAGGCGTTCGGCGGCGCGGAGGGCGAGCAGCTCGAGGAGGCGGGCGACGATGGTGGCGTCTTTGACGCGCGCGATGTCTTGCCCGTCGCGCTCGACGAGGGTGCGCAGGTAGGCGCGGTGCCAAGGGGCGGGTGCGGTCGGGCGCGCGCGTGAGGGGCTCGGGATAGCCGCCGGCGACGAGTCGCTCCGCCAGCGTGGGCGAGGCGGGGCGCGACTCGCCGCGGATCTCTCACTTGAGGTCGCCGGCGAGCAGCGCGGCGAGGAAGGCACCGGGGGCGCGGTTTTTCTCCGCCTCCGTGAGCGGGTGCAGGGAGAGGATCTCGATGCGGCCGGCGAGGGACTCGTTGAGGCGGGGCAGGAGGAGGAGATCGGCGGAGCCGGTGAGGAGGAAACGGCCGGGGCGGCGATCGCGGTCAACGGAGAGCTTGATCGCACGGAAGAGCTCCGGGACGCGCTGGACCTCGTCGAGCGTCACCGAGTCCGGCAGCGTGGCGACGAAGCCCGCGGGGTCGTCGCGGGCGGTGCGAAGGAGGGTCTCGTCGTCGAAGCTGATGTCGTTTTCGGCCGGGGCGGCCGAGTTGCGCGAGGGCGCTCTTGCCGCATTGCCGCGCGCCGAGTAGCGCGACGACGGGGGTGTCCGCCAGCGCCTCGGTGAGGCGGGGATGCAGCGGACGGAGGTAGAGTTTGGCGGATGCGTCCATTGGCGGGATTGGACTCCGTCTGATTGCTGGAGAGGGGAGCGTCTGATTGCTGGATGTCAGGGCATCCAGTTGCGGGATGGAAGTGCGGAGCCAGGTGCGCAGACGCCGGGCGCAGCTGCGGGTTGGTGGTTCGGGGGGAGGGGCGACTTTCCAGCCACCGGCAAAGATGGGCGCAGAAGCCGAGGGGCAGCTGGAGGGCTTGCCTTGAAAAATGGGCGGCCCACCTTGGCCCGGCATGAACACACGGATTTTCGGTCGCACGGGCCGCAGCGTCGGCGAAGTCGGGCTCGGCACCTGGCAGCTTGGGGCGGGGTGGGGCGACGTCACGGACGAGGCGGCGCTCGCGACGTTGCGGGCGGCGTGGGCCGCGGGGACGACGCTCTTCGACACGGCGGATGTGTATGGGATGGGACGCGCGGAGACGTTGATCGGGAAATTTTTGGCGGAAACGCCGGCGGCGCGCGGGCAGGTTTATGTGGCGACGAAGCTCGGGCGGTTTTCGCCGCCGGGGTGGCCGGAGAATTTTTCGCGCGCGGGGATTCGCGCCCATACGGAGGCGTCGTTGACGCGGCTGGGCGTCGAGGCGCTCGATCTGACGCAGCTGCATTGCGTGCCGTTCGCGGTGCTGCGCCAGGGCGAGGTGTTCGCGCATCTGCGCGAATTGAAACGGGAGGGGAAGATCCGCGATTTCGGGGTGAGCGTGGAGTCGATGGAAGAGGCGGATTTTTGCGTGCGCACGGAGGGGGTGGCGGCGCTGCAGATCATCTTTAACATTTTTCGCCAGAAACCGATTCACACCCTCTTCGCCGAGGCGAAACAGCGGCAGGTGGCGCTCTTGGTGCGGCTGCCGCTGGCGAGCGGGTTGCTCGGCGGCACGATGACGAAGAGCATGACGTTTCCGGCGAACGATCACCGGAATTTCAACCGCGACGGGCAGCAGTTTAACGTGGGCGAGACCTTTGCGGGATTGCCGTTTGCCAAGGGCGTAGAACTCGCGGACGCGTTGAAGCCGCTGGTACCTGCGGGACAGACGCTGAGCGAGCTGGCGTTGCGGTGGTGTCTCGATTTTGACGCGGTGAGCACGATCATTCCCGGCGCGCGGAATCCGGAGCAGGCGCGGGCCAATGCGCGGGTATCGGCCCTGCCACCGCTGGGGTTTGCGCTGCACGCGCGCCTCGCGGAGTTCTACGCGCGGGACGTGGCGGCGCACATCCGCGGGCCGTATTGAGACGTCGCCGCCCCGCGGCCTGCAGCGGTGGTTTGGTGCGCGCCATTGACACCTTTTCCGGGGCGGCACGTCTTGGCGCCTTCCCACACCATGATTCCCCGCCCCGTCCGCCTGGCCGCTTTCGCCCTTGTTTTTGTTTCGCCCCTGCTCGCCCAGCGGGGCGACCGGGCCGGTGAGGTCCAGGCGCCGCCGCCGGCCCACATCGTGATCCCGCCCGCCCCCGTGCTCACCGCCGACCAGGCGTTGAAGACCTTTACGGTGGCCCAAGGGTTTCACGTTGAGCTCGTGGCGGCCGACCCGCTCGTCGGCGATCCAATCGCGATGCAGATCGCGCCGGACGGAAAGCTCTGGGTGCTCGAGATGCGCGGCTACATGAACGACGTCGATGGCAAGGGCGAAGACCAGCCGCTCGGGGTGATCGCCGTGCTCGAAGACACCGACGGCGACGGGCGGATGGACCGGCGCACGGTGTTTGCGCAGGACCTCGTCATGCCGCGCGCGATCTCGCTCGTCGGCGACGGCTTGCTCGTGGCCGAGCCGCCGCACCTGTGGTTTTTGCGCGACACGAACGGCGACGGCGCCGCCGACGAGAAGACGGCGGTCGCGAAGGACTACGCGACCTCGGGTAATCACGAGCACAACGCCAACGGGCTCGCGTGGATGATGGACAACTGGATTTACTCCGCGAACGCCACGGCGCGATTCCGCTATGAAGGGGCCGGTAAATTCTTGCGCGACGGCACGATCACCCGGGGCCAGTGGGGTATCGCGCAGGACGATACAGGCCGCATTTACTATAATAGCAACAGCGACCCGTTGCGGATCGATGCGGTGCCCTCGGCCTATTTGCGCCGCAACCCCAATTTCACGGCGACGGGGACGAACGTGAAGGTCACTCCCGCGCGGCTCCCGACGTTTCCCGGCCGCGTGACCCCCGGCATCAACCGCGGCTACAACACCCTCGACCAAGAGGGGAAACTGATGTCGGTGACGGCGGCCTGCGGGCCGGTGATTTACCGCGGCGGATTGTTTCCGGCGGAGTTTCGCGGCGACGCGTTTATCGCGGAGCCGTCGGGCAACCTGATCAAGCGGATCAAGCTCACGGAAAAGGACGGGGCCGTCACGGGGACCAACGCCTACGAGGGGAGCGAGTTTCTCACCTCGACGGATGAGCGTTTCCGGCCGGTGAACCTGTTCAACGGGCCGGACGGTGCGCTCTACGTGGTCGATCTCTATCGCGGCATTTTGCAGCACCGCACTTACGTCACCAGCTACCTGCGCAAGCAGATCGAGGAGCGCAACCTGGGCCAGGGCATCGGGCTCGGCCGCATCTGGCGCATCGTGCCCGACGGCGCGCCGAAGGCGAATTTCAAGTCCGGCCTCGCCGGCGCGACGACCGCGCAGCTCGTGGAGAAACTTGGCGATCCGAGCGGGTGGGTGCGCGACACCGCGCAGCGCCTGCTCGTCGAAAAACGCGATCCGGCGGCGGCGGCGCTGTTGCGCCAAGCAGCCCGCGCGGCCGCCCAGCCGCTCGCGCGCGTGCATGCGCTCTGGACGTTGGACGGCGTGGGCGGGCTCGACCAAGCCACGGTCCTGGCCGCGCTCGGCAATCCAGATACGGGGGTGTGTGCGGCGGCCGTGCGCGTCGCGGAGAAATTTTTGAAACCGACGGCGGACGCGGCGATCGTGGGCAAACTGGTGTCGCTGGCGGCGCGGCCCGAGCCGGCCGTGCGCCTGCAGCTCGCGTTGTCGCTCGGCGAGGCGAAGACGCCCGCGGCCGATGCGGCCGTGCGGGCGCTGCTGATCGCGGCGGGCGAGCAGCCGTATCTCGTCGACGCGGTGGTGAGCGGGTTGGCGCGGCGCGAGGCGGATTTTGTCGAGGCGATCCTGCGCGAGGCCCAAGACGGCGGCCCGGCGGTGAAGAATGCGGTCAGCGCCGCGACCGCGGGGGCGGTGAAAGCGAACGACACCGCGCGGCTCGACCGCATTCTCGCGGTCGCGGCGGACGCGAAGGCGCCCGCCTGGGCCCGGACGGCGGTGCTCGAAGGCGTGGACCGGGCGATGCCGCGGATGTTCGATGGCAAGGCGATCCCGGCGACGCTCTCGGCGGAGCCGAAGCCGCTCGTGGCGCTCGCGGCTCGGGGCGGCAGCCCGGAGTCCGAGCGTGCGACGAAGCTCCTCGCGGCGCTGCGCTGGCCCGGCAAACCGGGCATGGCGGCGGTCGCCGTGGTGAAGCTCGCCCCGGCCGACCAAGTGCGGTTCGACAAGGGCAAAGCGCAATTCGCGGCGCTGTGTGCGGCGTGTCATCAGCCCGAAGGGCAGGGGCTCGTCGGCCTCGCGCCGCCGCTGGTGTATTCGCGTTGGGTGCTGGCCGACGAGCGCGTCCTTGCCAGCATCGTGCTCAACGGCAAATCGCAGGAAAATCTGGTGATGCCGACCCTGAAGGCGGTACTCGACGACGACGCGATCGCCAACGTGCTGACGTTTGTGCGCAACTCGTGGGGCCACGCCGCCGGGGCGGTGGCGCCGGAGACGGTGGCGCGGGTGCGCACGATGACGGCCAGCCGCGAAGAGCCGTGGAACGACGCGGATCTGGCCGAGCTCGCCCAAACGATGGGCGGCGGGCGGCGCAGCCGCGGCGGTGCGGGCGGGTCGACGCGCAAGGCGAATTGAGGGCAGCATCGGTGCGGCGGCCACCCTCCGCGCGCCAGTCGTAACTGACGCGGCGACCGCGGCGAACGCGCCGGTGCCGGCGGAGTTCGGGCGCGCGCAAGGGACACAGTGGCTTGCGCCGGCGGAAGGGGCTCGGGCTTTCCAGCCCGTGCGTGCGGTGACCCCGGACACGGGCTGGAAAGCCCGTGCCACCGCACGGCAGCGGCCGGAGTAGGCTCAGTGCTTCGCCTTCTCCAGAATCGCCATGGCCGCGGTATTTTTGAATTCTCGGGCGAGATCGAGGGCGGTGACGCCGGGCTTGGAGCGGATGGTGGGATCGGTGCCGCGGTCGAGGAGGAGTTGCACCATCGCGGCGCTGGCGCCGGCGGCGGCTTCGTGCAACGGCGTGCCGCCCAGTCCGCTGAGAAAATTGGGCTGGGCGCCGCCGTCAAGGAGGAGGCGGGCGAGCTCGATTTTGTCCTTGGCGGCGGCGTGATGGAGGGGCGTCCAGCCCATGCGATCACGGCCGCGGGTATCGGCGCGGCGCGCGAGGAGGGTTTTGACGAGGGCGGCGTCGCTGCGTTCGACGGCGAGGTGGAGCGGGGTGCGGAGCGAGGGATCGGGGGCGTTGACGTCGGCGCCGCGCTCAAGGAGGAGCGCGACGATGTCGGCCTTCTTGCGGAGGATGGCCTGGTGGAGCGGGAGCATTTTCCCGGCGCCGGGGGTGCGGACGAGTTCGGGTTGGGCGGTGAGCAGGCGCTGCACCTCGGCGGTGTCGCCCTTGGCGATAGCGGTGTCGATCGTGGCGGCGGGCTCGGCGGCGGTGGCGCGGGCGACGGCGAACAGGGCGAGGAGCAGGAGGCGTTTTATGGGTGTGGGGCGGTGGCGGTAGACGGTGAGCGGTGAGGGCGGGAGGGTAAAATGCGGAGGAAATCGGGGCGGACTGGGCTCCGACCGTTTGAAAGTGAAAGTCTGACCAATTGAAAGTGAGTAGAGTGAAAACGGCGGTTTTTGAAAATAGAAAATTATGTCCAGAGTGACGAGATCGGGACGGCGAAGAGGCGGTCGCCGAAGGGCACGGTCTGGTGGTGATCGTAGAGCACGAAGCCGGCGGCGAAGCGTTTGCCGGAGGCCGCGGCAAGTTTGCGGAGACCGCTGAAGTCGGAGGCGGTGACGCTGGCGGCGGCTTTAACCTCGAGGCCGATGAGTTGGCCGTCGGGGCGCTCGATCACGACATCGACCTCGTTCTGCTCTTTGTCGCGGAAGTGGAAAAACTCGAACGGGCCGTCGTCGGACCAGCTCGCGAGCTTGAGGGCCTCGGAGAGGACGAAGGTCTCGAGCAGCGCGCCGAAGGGGCCGCGGTCGGCGGCGATGCGGGCGGGCGTGAGGCCGCGCAACGACGCGAGGAGGCCGGAGTCGAGGAAGGTGAGTTTCGGGGTCTTGATCAGGCGCTTGAGCTTGTTGGTGAACCACGGGGGCAGCGTGCGGATGAGGAAGAGCTGCTCGAAGAGGCCGACGTATTTTTGCATCGTCGGATGCGAGACGCCGAGGGACGCGCCGAGGCTGGAGTAGTTGACGAGCTGGCCGGAGTGCTGCGCGAGAATGCGGAGGAGGCGCGGCATCTGGCTGAGGCGGTCGATCTGCGCGAGGTCGCGCACGTCGCGCTGCACGATGGCGCGCACGTAGTCGAGGTGCCACTCTTGGCGGCGCGGCCACGAGGTGCGTTTCAGGGCCTCCGGGTAGCCGCCCGCGAGCACGGTGGCGACGAGGTCGGGGCCGGTGATGGCGGGGCCGGCTTTGGGCGCGCGACCGCGGAAAGCCTGCGCGAGAAACGTCGAGGGCGTGCCGCGGATCTCGGCCGGCGAGAGCGGGAGGAGATCGATGGTCGCCATGCGGCCGGCGAGGGAATCGGCGACGCGCGGGAGCGTCATGAGGTTGGCGGAGCCGGTGAGGAGGAAGCGGCCGGGGCGGCGGTCGGTATCGACGCTCTGCTTGATGGCGAGGAGCACTTCGGGTGCGCGCTGGATCTCGTCGATCACGGCGCGGTCAAGACCGCGGATGAAGCCCACGGGGTCGCGCTGCGCGGCGGTAAGGGTGGTGGCGTCGTCGAGGGTGAGAAACGGGCGACCGTCGGCGGCGAGGTGCTGCGCGAGCGTGGACTTGCCGGATTGCCGTGGCCCGGAGAGCAGCACCACCCGGGTGTCGGACAGCGAGGTCTGGATGCGGCTCTCGATGAAGCGGGGGTGCATGGCGGCCGGCGGGACGAGGGCAGAAAAGCGCCCGACTGATTGAAAGTAAAGGGCTGACTGATTGAAAATGAAACGCCGACTGATTGAAAGTGCGTAGAGAGAAAATGGCTCTGCTTTCAGTGAACTGAAAGGGCGGGCCGAAGGCCGCGCCCTACGGCGAACCGAGGCGTTTCACGATTTCGTCCACGTCGTAAACGCAGCCGCCCCAGGGGCCGCCGCTGGCGTTTTGGAGCGCGGCCCAGAGGCGGGTGTCGGCGGGGACGCGCGGGTCCATCGCGAGGTCCGGGTGCATCGGCCGCGCCGCGAATTCGGCTTCCGGGACGTTGAGGACATCGACGGAGCCTTCGAGCGTGCGGGTGTCGACGCGGACGCGGATGAGGTCGCCGTTGCGGACTTTGCCGATGGGGCCGCCGGCCCAGGCTTCGGGCGAAACGTGGCCGAGGCAGGCTCCCGTGGATACGCCGGAGAAGCGGCCGTCGGTCACGAGCGCGATGCGTTTGCCTTCCTTCACGTATTTGAGCGCCGAGGTGATCTGATAGGTCTCGGGCATGCCGATGCCGGGGCCGAGGCCGATGAGGACCATCGTGTCGCCGGCTTTCACGCTGCCGGATTTGAGCGCGGCGATGGCGCGGGCCTCGGTCGTGAAGACGCGCGCGGGGCCTTCGTGGAGGTAAACGCCGTCGGCGCCGATCACGTCGGGGGCGATGGCGGTGCTCTTCACGAGCGCGCCCTCGGGGGCGAGGTTGCCGCGGAGAAACGTGATCGTGCTCGTGAGGCCGCGTTCGCGCGCGCGGATCGGCGACATGATGACATCGTCGGGATCGATGCCGTCGAGGGCGGTGAGTTTCGCGCGGAGGCGCGTGCGGCGCTCGGAGGTTTCCCACCACGCGAGATTTTCGCCGAGGGTGCGGCCGGTGACGGTGCGGGCGTCGAGCTTGAGGAGACCGGCGTCGCGGAGGTGGAGCATCACCTCGGGCACGCCGCCGGCGAGGAAGACCTGCACGGTGGCGTAGTGCTGCGGACCATTCGGGAGGACATCGACGAGGCGCGGGACGGCGCGGTTGATGCGCGCCCAGTCGTCGACGGTGGGGCGGGGGAGGCCGGCGGCGTGCGCGATGGCGGGGATGTGGAGCGTGAGATTGGTGGAGCCGCCGAAGGCCGCGTGGGTGACGAGAGCGTTGTGAATCGAATCGGCGGAGAGGAGGTCGCGCGTGGCGGTGCCGGCTTTTTCGAGTTCGAGGAGGGCGAGGGCGGAGCGGCGGGCGAGGTCGAGCCAGATCGCGGCACCGGAGGGCGCGAGCGCGCCGTGCGGAAGCGTGAGGCCGAGGGCTTCGGCGACGACCTGGCTCGTGGCGGCCGTGCCCATGAACTGGCAACCGCCCCCGGGGGAACCGCAGGCCTTGCAGCCCATCTCGGCGGCGTGTGCGAGGGTGACCTCGTCGCGGGCGAAACGCGTCGCGAGCGTCTGGACCTTGCCGGTGTCCTCGGCGTCTTCGGAGAGCAGCGTGACGCCGCCGGGCACGAGGATGGTCGGAAGATCGGGCGAGCCGGCCAGGGCGAGGAGCATCGCGGGGAGGCCTTTGTCGCAGGTGGCGACGCCGAGGACGCCGCGGCGGGTGGGGAGCGAGCGGATCAGGCGGCGGAAGACGATGGCGGCGTCGTTGCGGTAAGCGAGGGAGTCGAGCATGCCGGCGGTGCCGTTGGTGCGGCCGTCGCAGGGATCGCTGACGTAGCCGGCGAAGGGGATTGCGCCGTGCGCGGTGAACGTGCGCGCGGCCTCCTCCATGAGCAGGCCGACCTCCCAATGGCCGGTGTGGTAGCCGAGCGCGATGGGCGAGCCGTCGGGCGCGCGGATGCCGCCCTGCGTGGAAAGGATGAGGAATTGTTTTCCGAGCAGCGCGGCGGGCGACCAGCCCATGCCGGCGTTTTGCGTCATGCCGAAGAGATCGCCGCTGGCCATGCCGGGGAGCGTCGCAGCGTTGAGCGGGAGGCTGCCCGACGGACCCTTCGCGGTGGTGCGCAG
>CANHJG010000168.1 GCA_947461205.1 Opitutia bacterium | reverse complement strand
GACCACGTTTGCCCTCACGCCCTTGGAGACAGCCGGCGGCAAGAAGATGATCGTCGTGCCCACCGGCGCCACCACCGCCGTGGTCGTTGAAAGCCGACGTCCCCTCGGACTCGATCGCGCGCTCACGAAATCCGGACCGCTCGTCTACTTCATCGACACCTCGATCGCCACCGGCAATGGCGTCGTTAAAGTTCTCCCCATCGACGAGACCGACACCCGCAAACTCACCGCCCCATTGAGCGTGGGGCAGACGCTCACCTTCAACAGCGTAGCAGTGAAATACGTCAGCGGCGACGCCAGCACCGTGAACGTCGAGGTCACTCGACCCTAAAGCATTTTAAATGAAGTTATAGTCGCAGTCAGCAAACCAACCGAGGGCGTCCTGGGATGGGACCGCGCAGAGTGCGGCGGCGATGGCCGTGAGGAGATTGGAGTGGTTGCGAGCGTGAGCCTTGCGGAGCAGTGCGTTCACTTTGCTCCCCATCATTTCGATGGGGTTGAGGTCGGGCGATTAGGCCGGGAGGAAACGCACCTCGGCACCGGCTCGTCGGATGCGTTCGAGGGTGGGTTCGTTTTTATGGGCTCCGAGGTTGTCCATCACCACGATGTCCCCTAGCCGAAGCGCCGGCACGAGGATCTCGCACCCCGAGGCACGAAAGACCTCGGGATTGGTCGCCCTTTCGACCGTCATGCAGGCGCTTGAGCCGTCGAGCCGGACGGAGGAAATCAGGGTGTTGGTTTGCCAGTGCCCCTGCGGGGCGGGGCAGATCAGCCGTCCGCCTTTGGGCGCACGGCCACGCAGCCGCGTCATGTTGGTTTTGGCCGCCGACTCATCGATGAAGACCCGTCGCGCCGGATCGAGCCCACCTTGGCGGCACCTCCAACGCCGGCGCGCTGGCGCAACATGGGACGGTTCTGTTCGGCCGTATCAAGCGTTTTTGCATAGGTTGGTCCCATCTTGGCCAAAACCCAGTGGATGGCCGCCACCTCGGATCCCAATCCCAAGCGCTGCTTGATTTCCGCCAGCGTCAGATCCGGCTCCTTGACCACCCGTTGCTTCATTTCCCCGCAGCGCTCCGGCGGCAACTTCGCCTTGCGGCCGCAATCCCGATATCTCGCTCGTAAATCCCCTGTCCGCGCCCTCTGCGCCAAGAGCTTCTTTACCATCCCCAGCGACACCTTGAACCGCTTCGCCACCTCTTCCCTCGTGCCCTCCTGCGCATCGCACGCCGCCACGATTCTCTCCCTCAAATCCAGCGATATCTGCTTTTCATCCCTCCTCTCTCCACCGGCCTCTTACGGCTCCAACGATGTTTGAAACGCTCTAGCGCTAATTTGGACCGCGCTACTTCTTCGTCTTCACCGCCCGCTTGCGCCCGGGCACCACCGTCCGGCAAATTTCACACACCGTCCCATCGCAGCCATGCGCCGAGCAATGCTCACGGCCATAAAAGATAATTCGCAGGTGCAAGGCGTTCCAGTGCTCGCGCGGGAACAGTTTCTTCAAATCTGCTTCGGTCTGCTCCACGTTTTTCCCGTTGGTCAACTTCCATCGCTGCGCCAGCCGGTGGATGTGCGTGTCCACCGGAAACGCCGGCACCCCGAACGCCTGCGCCATCACCACACTCGCCGTCTTGTGCCCGACACCGGGCAACTCCTCCAATTCCTCGAAAGTCCGCGGCACGGCCCCGCTGTGCTGCTCCACCAAAATCTGCGACAGCCCTGCAATCGCCTTCGCCTTTTGCGGCGAGAGCCCGCAGGGCCGAATCACCCGCTGGATCTCCGCCACCGGCACACGCCGCAGTTTCTCCGGCGTGTCGCCCAACGCCCACAGGTGCGGCGTGACCAGATTCACCCGTTTGTCCGTGCATTGCGCCGAGAGCAGCACCGCCACGAGTAGCGTAAAGGCGTCGCGATGGTCCAACGGCACCGGCGTCTGCGGGTAAAGCTCCGCCAAGCGTCCATCGATCCATGCCGCCCGCTCCTGCTTCGTCGTCATGCGCCGAAAACAGACCCGCTTCGCCCCGCGAAACAAACCCTTTTGTGCCGCCTTTCTCCCAAATCGCGGTTGCGCGAACTCCGCTCCGCCCTACCCTGCACGCTTCCCCCATGTCCACGCTCCGCGACCTCCTGGCCCCCACCGACACCTTCGCCCGCCGCCACACCGGTGACCACGCCCCCGATACCGCCGCGATGCTCGCACTCCTCGGCCATGCGTCCGTCGACGCCCTCGTGGACGCCGCCGTGCCGCCCCACATCCGCCGCGGTGCCATGACGCTCCCGTCCGCCCTCGGCGAGAGCGCCGCCCTCGCCGAACTCCGCGCCCTCGCCACCGAAAACAAAGTTTTCCGCACCGCCATCGGCCTCGGCTACTCCGACACCTTCACGCCCGGCGTCATCCAACGCACCATTCTCGAAAACCCGGGCTGGTATACCGCCTACACGCCTTACCAGGCCGAAATTTCCCAGGGCCGCCTCGAGGCCATTTTGAATTTCCAGACGCTCGTCACCGACCTCACCGGTCTTGAAATCGCCAACGGCTCCATGCTCGACGAGGGCACCGCCGCCGCCGAGGCCATGATGATGTGCCACCGCCTCAAGGAAGGCGCTGCCGAAACCAACAACACCTTCTTCGTCTCCGCCGCCTGCCATCCGCAGACCATCGACATCGTGCGCACCCGCGCGAAACCCCTCGGCATCGACGTCGTCGTCGGCGACCACCGCACCTTTCAGCCCACCGCGCGGTGCTTCGGTGTGCTCGTGCAATACCCCGACACCACCGGATCGATCCACGACTTCGCCAGCTTCTTTGTCGCCGCCCATGCCGCCGGCGCCTTCACCATCGTCGCCGCCGATCTCCTCGCGCTCACCCTGCTCCGCGCCCCCGGCGAATTCGGCGCCGATGTCGCTGTCGGCTCCGCCCAACGCTTCGGCGTCCCGCTCGGCTTCGGCGGACCGCACGCCGGTTTCCTCGCCACCAAGGACGCCTTCAAACGCCAGATGCCCGGCCGCCTCGTCGGGGTCTCCAAGGACAACGCCGGCGACCCCGCCATGCGCCTCGCCCTCGGCACGCGCGAGCAACACATCCGCCGCGACAAGGCCACCTCCAACATCTGCACCGCCCAGGTGCTCCTCGCCGTCATGGCGTCGATGTATGCCGTCTACCACGGTCCCGACGGCCTGAAAAAAATCGCGCGCCGCGTCAAACTCCTCACCGCCCTCCTCGCCGACGGCCTCGTCAAACTCGGAGCTAAAATCAACGCCGAGCCCGTCTTCGACACCCTCACCGTATCCAACGTCGGGGCCGAACGGGTCCACGCCGCCGCCGCCGCGAAAAAATTCAACCTCCGTCGGATCGACGCCTACACCGTCGGCATTTCCCTCGATGAGACGACCACCGTCGAAGACCTCTCGACGCTGCTCTCGTGCTTCAGCGAGTCCGCGAGCACGGATCTTTCCGCTTCAACGTCCACGCTCCCACTTGCCGCCTTCGCAGCGCCCCACGCCCGCACTTCGTCGTTCCTCACGCACCCGACGTTCCACCGCTACCACACCGAGCACGAGATGCTCCGCTACATCAAGCGGCTCGAGGCGAAGGATCTTTCCCTCTGCCACTCGATGATCTCGCTCGGGTCGTGCACGATGAAACTCAACTCCGCCTCCGAGATGTTCCCCGTCTCGTGGCCCGAGTTCGGCAAACTCCACCCGTTCGCCCCCGCCGAGCAGACGCGCGGCTACGCCAAACTCTTCCAAAACCTCGAGACGTGGCTCGCCGAAATCACCGGCTTCGCCGCCGTCTCCCTCCAGCCCAACGCCGGCTCGCAGGGCGAGTATGCCGGCCTCCTGGTCATCCGCGCGTATCACGAATCCCGCCACGAGGGCCACCGTAACATCTGCCTCATCCCCACCAGCGCTCACGGCACCAATCCCGCCAGCGCCGCCATGTGCGGCTTCAAAGTCGTCCCCGTCGCCTGCGACGCCAACGGCAATATCGACGTCGCCGACCTCACCGCCAAAGCCGGCGCCCACGCCCACGCCCTCGCCGCGCTGATGGTCACCTACCCGTCCACGCACGGTGTCTTCGAATCTTCCATTAAGGACATCTGTGCCACGATCCACGCCCACGGCGGCCAAGTTTACATGGACGGAGCCAACATGAACGCCCAAGTCGGCCTCACCTCCCCCGGTCACATCGGCGCCGACGTCTGCCACCTCAATCTCCACAAAACCTTCTGCATTCCGCACGGCGGCGGCGGACCCGGCATGGGCCCCATCGGCGTCGCCGCGCACCTCGCGCCTTTTCTCCCGTCGCACCCGGTCACACCCGTCGCCTCCGCGACCGGTCACGGTCGCTCGTCCATCGGCGCAGTCTCCGCCGCGCCTTACGGCAGCGCCAGCATCCTCGTCATCTCGTGGATGTATATTCGCATGATGGGCCCCGACGGCCTGACCGAAGCGACCAAACACGCGATCCTCAAAGCCAACTACGTCGCCGCCCGTCTCTCGCCTTATTTCCCTGTGCTTTACCGCGGCAACGCTGGCCTGATCGCCCACGAGTGCATCATTGATTTTCGGGCGTGGAAAAAACACGGCCTGGAGGTCGAGGACGCTGCGAAGCGCCTCATGGACTACGGCTATCACGCGCCCACCATGTCCTTCCCCGTCCCCGGCACGCTCATGATCGAGCCCACCGAAAGCGAAGCGATGAGAGAGCTCGACCGCTTCTGCGAAGCGATGATTTCGATCCACGGAGAGATGCAGGCGGTGGTTAATGGCGAGTCCGACAAAGCAAATAATCCGCTTAAGCACGCCCCGCACACCGCGAAGGCCGTCTGCTCCGACACGTGGGACCGCCCGTATAGTCGCGATACCGCCGCCTTCCCCGACCGCTTCACCCGCGCGAGCAAGTTCTGGCCCAGCGTCGGCCGCGTCGACAACGTCTACGGCGACCGCAACCTCGTCTGCTCCTGCCTCGGCATGGAGGCCTACACGGAGACGAAGGCGTAGTCCCGACAACCTCTCGACGACCTCCGACTTGACCCAAGAGTAACCGGTGACACCTTCGTCGCCGTGAAGACCATTTCGATCAAGCAGCTCCATGCGCAGACCGGCCGCTGGGTCCGAGCCTCCCGTACCTCACCGGTCATCGTGACGGACCACGGCGAGGAGGTCGCCGTCCTGAATTCCCGGGAGAAATCCGACCTCCCCCGACCGGTGTTCACCCTCGCGGGACGCAAGCCGCGTCCGAAAGTTTCCGGCGATTCGACCGTCCTGATCTCCGAGGATCGCGACGCCCGGTGATCTACCTCGACACTTCTTACCTGGCGAAGTTCTACCTCGACGAGGCTGATGCGCCAGCCGTCGTGTCTTGGGCTGAAGGCAAGGGCGATTTCGTGTGCGCGGCCCACGGTCGGCTCGAATTGGTCGCGACGTTTAAGCGCAAGCAACGAGAGGGCGCTATCACCCCTACGCAGCTCGGTGCTCTGATTCGCACGCACGAGCAGGACGAGGCCATCGGCTTGCTCCGCTGGTTGCCCCTCGACCTCGCGTTGATTCGCACGGCTTGCGCACGCATGGCCAAACTCCCTCCCACCGCCGTCCTCCGCGCCGCCGACGCTTTGCACCTCGCCTGTGCCGCCGACGCCGGCCTGAAGGAAATTTACAGCCACGACCGGCACCTCCTCGCCGCCGCGTCCCACTTCGGACTGCGCGGGATCGACATCATTTCTCCGAAATCCCAATGAAAATCATCCGCCACCTCACCCCCGCCGGCCCCGCCTACGCCTCCCTCCAACCCGACGGCTCCGCCCGCGAAATCACCGGCGACCTCTACGGCGACTTCCACGTCACCGACCGCGTCGTCACCCCCGGCAAACTCCTCACCCCCGTCGTGCCCGTCTACCTGCCGTGCATCGGCCTCAACTACAAGCGGCACGCCGCCGAGAGCAACAGCCCCACCCCGCCCCACCCCGTGCTCTTCGTGAAGAACCCCGCCTGCGCCCAAAACCCCGGCGACCCCATCGAAATCCCCGTCAAACTCCCGAGCACGTCCGTCGACTACGAGTGCGAGCTCGCCGTCGTCATGGGCCGGCGTTGCAAAAACGTCTCCCGTGCCGACGCCCTCAACTACGTCCTCGGCTACACCTGTGCCAACGATGTCTCCGCCCGCGACTGGCAGCGCAACGGCGGCGGCGGCCAATGGTGCCGCGGCAAGACCTTCGACACCTTCGCCCCCCTCGGCCCCGTGCTCGTCACCCGCGACGAAATCCCGAACCCTAACGCCCTGCGCATCCGCACCATCCTCAACGGCGACACGCTGCAGGATTGGAACACCGACGACATGATTTTCGACGTCCCCGCGATCATCGAATTCCTGAGCGCCAGCACGACGCTTCTACCCGGCACGGTGATCCTCACCGGCACGCCCCACGGCGTCGGCTTTGCCCGCACTCCCCCAATCTGGCTCAAGGCCGGCGACACCGTGAGCATCGAAATCGAAAAAATCGGCACGCTCACCAACCCCGTCATTAACGAACCGGTCTAAGTCGCCCTTCCTTCCCATCCGAAGATTGCCAACCCCGCGCCGGTAACCACACCTTACTTTTCGCTCCCCGGTCTCCCCCGTCTTCCCCGTCTTCCCCGTCCCCCCCGTCTCCCCCGTCTTCCCGCTCTCCCCGGTCTCCCCGGGCTCCCCGGTCTCCCCCGTCTTCCCCCGTCTCCCCCGTCTTCCCCGTCTTCCCCCTCCCCTCCGTCTTCCGCTCATGCCCTCCCCCCAACTCCCCCGTCGCACCTTCCTCAAGACCCTCGGCACCGGTGCCGCCGCCGGTGTCGCGTTCCCCTATTTC
The DNA here is from genome assembly GCA_947461205.1 of Opitutia bacterium. Classification (GTDB taxonomy): domain Bacteria; phylum Verrucomicrobiota; class Verrucomicrobiia; order Opitutales; family Opitutaceae; genus GAS368. The sequence goes on along the minus strand of CANHJG010000168.1, from coordinate 2,086 downwards.
GCCCGCACCGCCCACGCCGCCGCGCCAAGCAAGGTTCTCCGTCACGCCAGCTTCGGCGCCTCCGGCATGGCGTGGTCCGACATCCAGGCTATCGCCGCCAACGAATTCGTGAAGCTCGTCGCAGTCGCCGACGTCGACCTCGGCAAAGTCGCCGAGGTCAAGGCCCGCTTCCCCGATGTGCGCATCTATCAGGACTGGCGCCAACTCCTCGATAAGGAGGCCAACAATATCGACTCCGTTAACGTCTCCGTGCCCGACCACATGCACGCACCCATCGGCTACTCCGCGATGCAGCTCGGCAAACATGTCTACGGCCAAAAGCCCCTCGCCCACAACATCTACGAGACGCGCAAACTCACCGAGATCGCCCGCGAAAAAAAGCTCATCACCCAGATGGGCATCCAGATTCACTCCATGAAGGTTTACCGCCAGGCCGTCGCGATCGTGCAGAGCGGCGCCATCGGCAAAGTGAAAGAAGTCCACACCTGGAGTAACAAAAAATGGGGCGACGTCGGCGCTCCGCCGGACCGCAAGGATCCCATCCCCTCCAGCCTCGACTGGAATCTCTGGCTCGGCAACGCCGCCGAACGCCCCTTCGTCACCGGTCACTATCACCCCGGCAATTGGCGCAAGCGCCTCGATTTCGGCACCGGCACGTTTGGCGACATGGGCTGCCACATCTTCGATCCCGTCTTCGACGCCCTCGCCCTCACCGCCCCGATCTCCGTCCGCTCCGAGGGCCCCGCCCCCGACCAGTGGAACTGGGCCGTCAACGCCGTCATCCGTTACGTCTTCCCCGGCACGAAATTCACCGCCGGCAACACCGTTCCCGTGACGTGGTATGACGGCGACGCCCGCCCGCCGGCCGAGATCCGTGCCCTCATCGCTGCCGCGAGACCCGCCGAAGTCACCCAAGTCGACGACGCCGGCAAGGTCGTGAAAAAGAAACGCGCCGCGAGCGCCGAACCCGACCAGGGCTCGATCATCATCGGCACCGAAGGCGTGCTCTCCGTCCCCCACATCGCCCCACCGAAACTTTTCCCGGAGGTTAAATTCAAAGACTACAAGCTGCCCGACATCGCCGGCACCAACCACTGGGCCGACTGGGCCGAAGCCATCGTCGGCGGCCCCGGCAAACCCTCGGCGCATTTCGGCTATTCCGGCCCGCTCACCGAGTCCGTCCTCCTCGGCAGTGTCGCCGTCCGCTTCCCGCAGACCACGCTCCAGTGGAACGCCGCGAAGCTCTCCTTCGACAACGAGCAAGCCGCCAACGCCTACGTCCGCCGGACCTACCGGAAGGGCTTTGAGGTGGCCGGACTGTAGCCCCTGTGCCCCGCCCCGTGTCCTGCATGATCCCGTAGCCGCGAGCGCCGGCGAGGGGCCCGCCCGCGACAACTCCTCGCTCCCGTCGCCCGCCGCCCACCCAGCCTACGGCCCGCGCTTCTGTTTCTTGCCCTGGCCGCCCTCCGGGCCCCCGCCCGGCGGCGGCCGGCGCCGGAGGAAACTCGCGTCGGGCGTGCCGCGCCACAGCCGCGGCACAAACGGATAGCCCTCCGTCAGCACATAGTAGTAGGTGCCCGCGGGAAACTCCGGGGTTTGCCCGAAGCGGCCGTTGCATTCGTCGAGGTCGCCGGCGCCCGCAACAAACTCCCAGTCTTGGCCGAACTTTCCGTCGTACGCACCGCCGGGCCCCTCCGGACGGAGGCCCGCTTTCAGCCGGTAGCTCGGCGTCGCGCGCTTCAGCGCCGAGTTCGCGTCGTTCGCGTCCGTCGGAATCCACGGCCCATAGACCGGAAATCCGTCCGCCGCCCAGCCGACCAGCACCAGCTGGTTTTTCCCGGCGGTGAGCCGGTTCACGAGTGACGTCGGCATCCCGTGGTAGTGATAGGCCCCATTCGGCTGCACGTGCGCGTGCTCGGTATCGATGCCCAAGTTGCGCCCGCCGCCCAGCGCCTCGTATTGCCAACCGGTCGAGCGGTCGTCGTTCCACCACTCGTTCGCCCCGGGATCAAAGACCACCCCGTTCACCGCGACCCCAAACGGACTCATGCCCAACGGCGTCGTCTTCGCCGCGCGCTGCGGGCTG
>CANHJG010000167.1 GCA_947461205.1 Opitutia bacterium | reverse complement strand
GCGGCGCTCATGCCGTTGTCGCCGGCCGCAGTCCAGCCGGCGAGCTGGCCTTCAAAATCGCCGTTGACGAGCGCGAGTGGCTTTTCGGCCCGGGCGGCGGAGACAAAAACGAGGCCGGCGAGGCACCCGGGAAGAAGGCACGACTTGAGATTCATCCCGGACATCCATCGCACGTGGGCGCCGCCGCGTCAATGCCCGGCCAGCTTGGCCGGGCCTCAAGCCGAGTTTGCGCCGCCCCTCAGAACGGTGCGGCCCGGATACGGGCCAGCTCGGCCTGCATTTCGGTCACCCGCTGCGGTTCGCCGACGAGTTCGTTGGTCGCTTCCTGCGGATCGCGCCCAAGGTGGAAGAGCTGCGCCGGCTTCAGTTTCGCGTCGAAAATCAGCTTCCACGGTCCTTGGCGGATGGCGAAAAGTCCGCCACCCGAATGCAGCACGACGGCCGGGCGCGCAGTCGCGTCCATCGCGGCGCCGCGCAGGGCGGGCCGCACGCTGAAGCTGTCGGGGCCGGCGCCGGGCGGGAGTTTAGCGCCGGCGAGCTCCGCGAAGGTCGCCATCAAATCGGTGAGCACCACGAGCGAGGCGTTGGTTTGTCCGGCCGGTGCCTGTCCGGGCCAGCGCACGAGAAACGGGACGCGGTGGCCGCCTTCGAAGAGACCGCCCTTGGCCCCGCGCAGATCGCCGTTGGCCTTGTGCCCGAAGTCGTCGCCCTCGTCGCTCTTCGGGACGGCGCCGTTGTCGCTCGTGACGATCACGAGGGTGTTGTGCGCGAGACCAAGTTCGTCGAGTTTCGCGAGCAAGCGGCCGACGGCCCAATCGAATTCGTAAACCATGTCGCCGCGCACCCCGGCCTGACTCTTGCCGCGGACAAAGTCGGGCGGCGTGCAGTTGCGGTGCGGCGCCTGCGAGGCGAAGTAGAGGAAGAAGGGCTTTTTCGCGGCCGCACTCGCCGAAAGGAAAGCCTCGGCTTTTTCCGTGAGCGTCGGGCCGACGGCCTCGTCGCTCCAGCCTTCCGCCATCCAGCCTTCATGCACTTCGAGGCCGGAGGTGCCAGGGCGCGTGGGCGCGCCGGCCGCGCGCCATACGGCGGATTTTCCCACCACCCGCTCGTCGGCGAGCCAGAAGTGCGGCTCAAGGTTGATGCCCCCCGGTAAAAGGAAACTCGTGTCGAAACCGAGCGCGAGCGGTCCGCCCTGCACCGGCTGCGTGAAATCCACCTCGCGCGTACCGCCCGCCCCGTTCAGGTGACCCGTCTTGCCGCGAACAAAACCGCCGCCGGGTTTCGCGAAGTTAAGTCCCAGGTGCCACTTGCCGAACGCGGCCGTGCGATACCCGGCACGCTGCAACACCCGCGCAACGGTCTCACGCGTCGGCTCGATCAGTGGCTCCTCGTATTCGCTCCAGAGCACCATGTTTTGCAGACGCGTTCGCCACGAGTAACGGCCGGTCAAAAAACCGTAGCGCGTCGGCGTGCAGACAGCGGCGGGCGTATGCGCATCGGTGAACCGCTGCCCCTCCGCCGCGAGCCGATCCATATTGGGGGTCGGGATTTTTGAGGCGGGATTGTAGCAATGCGGATCACCGAAACCCATGTCATCGGCGAGCATCACGATGATGTTCGGCCTCGTCTCAGCCCCGAAAGCGGCCTGCGCAGCGAGGACCGAAAGGACGAGCCCCACGAAAAATGAACGGCATGCGATGGAAGGGAGTTTCATGAAAAATGAGCACCCGCCGTGCTCTACGGCAGTTCGATCGCGCCGAGATCGGGGAGGCCTACGATCGGTCGCCCGAGGATATCGCGCTCCACGCCGAACCCGACCGTCAGACCGGTTTTGTCCCCCGGGATCTTCGCAATGCGCACCCCGCGATTCTTCACGAGGGCGGAGTTGCCCGGCAGGTAGTCTTCCAGTTTCAGGCCACCGGCGTTCGCCAGCATTGGGTCACCGATCAGAGGTGCCCGGTCGTGAATCCCCACCGCTGCGGGCCAGTTGTCGGCGCGGAGGAAGAGATTATTTTCGAACACGACATCGTTCAACGGTCGCTCCGCCGCGCGATCGGCGCTGAACTGATCTCCTTCGACCATTTGGGTAAGCCCCCGGATGCAGAAAATATTGTTCGCGATCAGCACACCCTCGGCCGTGGGTCCCACCGCCATCTTGGCGACGATCTCTGCCGACACATAGATCGTGTTGTTATAGAAATAGGTATGGTAAGGTCCGCGGCGAGGTCCCTTGCCGACGTAGCCACTGAGCCAAAACGTCTTTCCCTCCTGAAACGCTCCGCCCTTGCCCTTGATGCGGTGGCCGTCGTTGACGCTCACGTTGTAGCGGTAGGCGCAGTTGAAGTTATTGCCGAGCACCGCACAAAAACCGCCCGCGTTGTTCGCGCTGAAATTATGCTGAACGACGACGTTGCGGCAGTTGTAGTCGATGTGCACGCCGGCGGAATCGCCCGGTCCGTTGGCATTCAGAAACTGGCTTTTCTCGATCACCACATCGCTCGAACCCCACGTCCAAAGACCGCTGCCGCGCCCCCAGTTACGTGAATCGCGCGCGCTGCCGGAGTGGTCGACATAAAGCTCGCTAAAGCGTCCACCGCGCACCCCGGATAATTGCACGCCGGGTCCGCCGGCGCGCAGCACCCGCACACGCTCGACGCGCACGTCCTGAATGCCGTTGGTGGGTGCGGTGAATTTTAAGCCGGTGTGGTTGACGTTTTCGATCTGACAATCGGTGACGGCGATGCGGTGAATCTGCGCGTCGGGCGATTTTACGATGAACCGGATTCCCCAGCCGTAGCGCGCAGTGCCGTTGGCGGTGTTGACGTCCGCCGAGGGCCGCACGTAGCCCGGCTCCTGATACGAGACCTCACGCACGATGAGATTAGCGAGCTGCACGCCTTCGTAGCGCCCCGTTGCATCGGCTTCGACCAAAACACCACAGCGCATATCCGCTTTGGGCTGCCCGCGGAGCATCCCGCCGCCGTCGGCCGTGAGCACGAGATCGCTGATGCGGACGTGCCGGATGTTCTTCAGATGCACCGCGGCCAGATAGCCGCGGCCATCGATGGTTGCCCGGGCGACGCTCCTAGCGGGTGCGGCGCCGTAGCTGGAAAACTCGATGGGCTGTGCCGCCGTCCCGGCGAGGCCGGCAAAGGCCAGTTGCCCTTGAAACGTTTGCCCGGCCGCCAGCAACAGGCGGTCGCCAGGCTGCAGGCGCACCGCGTTGGCTCTTTCGAGCGTCTTCCACGGCGCCTCCACCGAAGTTCCCGCGCCCGCGTCATCTCCCGCGGAGGCATGCACGTAATACGTCGCCGCCCAAACGACCGGGCCACCGCACAACAGCGCGGCGACCGCGAACGCCTGAATCACCAGGCGCGGACGGTGGGAAAATGCCGAAACGCAGAAAGGTTGGGAGCGGAGCACGTCGGATCAGTTTCCTCAAAACTGAAACGTGCTCGTCAGGAACCAAGCTTTCTCGGGCGGGATGCGGACGGCGCCGGGAGTGCCGTCAGGATTGGCGGTGACGACGATCAGTCGATCGTCGCCGATCACCCCGCGCACATTAAGCTGGAGCGACCACTTAAGTTTCCGGCCGAGAAATTTGTCGCCGCGGTAGCCAGCGAAGGCGTCGCCGCGAAAATCGGTCTCGCCGAAATACGGGTTGTTCAGATCGGCAACCTGCCCGCCCGGAACCGTGAGATACGGATAGCCGATCACCGCCTTGTCCTGCCAGCGCACGGCGCCGCCGACGTAGAGCCCCTTCAACGCGCGTGCCGTGAAATCGTAGCGGTTCACCATGCTCCAGCGCCACTTGACGAGTTCCGGGCTCGCGCTGCCGGCGGTCCGCTCGGCGATCTGCAACGGCACCACAACCGTACTGTTGAAGAAATCACCCCACGGGGTATTTTGCTGGCCGGGTTGTCGCGCCCCGCTCAACAACTGCGGATTCGCGCGCTGCAGGTTGGCGCGGTAGTCGTCGACGTAGGCCCGCAGATCGGTGCCGACGTTAGATTTCACCGTCTCGGTTTTCACGACGTTGAACGACAGGCGCCACGCCTTCGTCACGTTCAGCGCCGCTTCGAGCTCGAGGCCCTTGGCCACATAGTCCGTCGTCGACGCCACGTTGGTAATCCCTTCACGTTCGAGCGTGTAAACGCCGTTCGCCCCACGCACGAGGCGGGGATTGAAATTGGCGTCGCTGCCGATCCGCAGTCGCTTCGGCAGCGCAGCGAAGTGCGCGAGGGCGGCGTCGGTGAACGTCGGAAAACTGCCGTAGCCCCAGTCGCGCGGCACCAACCGGTTGACGTCGGCAGAGAGGAGATAGTCCACGATCGTGAAGGTGGAGTTGATCGCGGAGGCGGCGGAGACGGCAGAGTCCGAGGCGTTTTGCGCGGAGGATTTGAACCCGTTCAAGCGCAGGTCGAGTTTGCCCCCGAAGGCGGTGAGCATGAGGCCCTGCTCCGTGGTCTTGCCGGCGGGCGTGCCGATCTCCTCGTTGAAAGCGTTGCGCCGCTGACCCGAGGGCGTGAAGTTTTTCGAGGTGTTCCAATAGGCACGGAGGCTCGAATCGAAGGGCAGCAGCGCGCGCAGTTTTTCCGGCAACACGCCGACGACGCTGAACGAAGGGCTGGTCGCGACGTTGGTGGACGACGGCGTGCGGGGGAGCACGAGTGTGGAGAAATCCACGTTGCCGTCGCGCTGGAGCACGGGATCGGCCGCGGTGTAGTTCGTATCACTGTCGCGACGCAAACCCGCGAGCGTCACGACGTGACCCGCGAGCCAGTGGCTCTGGAGACTCAGGGCCGACGACTCCAATTTCTCCTGCCGCTGGCCGGCGCTCTTGACGATTTGTCCGATCGTCATGGGCGCGACGCGGAACGAATTCGTGGGGGGATCGAAGAACGAAATGGTGGCCACGTCGCCGGGGCCGGCCAGGCGGGCAGTGATCGGTGAGAGCTTCATCTGCGCCGCGCTGGTCAGGCCTTCGGCGCTGCCGCCGAGGTAGATCAGGGCGCGGGCGTTGCGGGCGAAGAGCCCGGGATTAGCGAGGAGCGCGTCGAGATTGATGGTGGGGTCAGTAGTGAGCCAGGGGCTGTTGAAGGCCCGGGTGGCGCGGTCACTGGTCGTCTCGGTGGCCAGGCCGGTCAGCGTGTGCGTGCCGAGCAGGCGGCCGAGGCGGCTGCGCGACTTCCGGAAATCCTGCGTGTAAAATGCCGTGGCGCGCCAAGCGGTGTTCGTCGTCTCCACGTTTTGCAGCGCGTTGATGTCCTGCGTCACGAGGAAGGGCCGGCCAAAATTGGGATTCGGCTGCCCGTTGGCGTGAATCTGCGTGATGTCGATTTTGATCTGCGTGTCGGAGCCGGAGAACGGGATGTTGTTACGGCGCGTGTAGTGCTGATGGTCGGCGACGAGCTCGACGCCCGCCCGTCCGCCCCAAAAGAGTTGCTCGAGGCGCACGTTGTTCGCGTGAAACCTGTGTTTCACGAAGTCGAAGGCGCCGGTGAGCAGGTTTTCGCGGAAATCGAAGATGGAGCGATCGGCCTCCGTCATGCGCACCAGCGCGATCGTGTTCAGCCCGCCCCGCAGCGAGTTGGTCGCCTGATACGTGCGGCTCACGGGCACGAGGGTGCCCGCCACGCCGTTGATCGTGCCGACGAGGCCCTGGACGTTCCCAAAGCCGGCCGCGGTGTAGCCCATCAGGGGGGTCTGCGCATCGGGCTGTGGCATGAAGACCGTGAAGTTTTTGAAATACGCATTCGTATGCGTCAGCGCGGTCGCCGCGATCGTCTGGCCGGCACCGTTGGCATAGGCATTGGTGACGGCGTTGAAGCGCGGCCGTCCATCGATGAAGAACGAGGCGAAGCCGTTGATCGGGGGGATCGGATTGGGCGGCGTGCCTTCAATGACGCCGGCCTCGTAGTTGGCGCGAACGGTCGTGGCGCCGAGGAAATCGTCGGACTTCCCCTGCCGGACGCGCCACGTGACCGAGCCGAAGAGGCGCTGGTCCTTCATTTGCGCGGGGCGCTGGTTGTACTCGAGATTTTCGTCCAGCAGCACCAGACGCGCAGACAGCCGGTTCGGCACCAGCACGCGCGTGACGTCCAGGGTCTCACGGTGCGCGCCGTTCGAGCCGACCCGAGCCGTCACCTCGTTGCGGTCTTTGAAGCCCGCGATCTTCAACGTCCGGTCGAGCACGCCGCCCGGCGACCCGGCCCCGGCGAGAATCGCGTTCGGGCCGCGGCTGATGGTGAGTGCGGTGGAGTTGTATTGGTTGAACGGGATGTCGGTGACAAAGTAGTCGCGCGTGTTCGTGATCTTCGCGAGCCCGCGCACGCGGTTGTTGTCCGAGGGATTCGTGCGGGAGTCGTTGTTGTTGCCGGATCGATCGAGACCATCACCGAGGAAATTGCCCGACACGCCGCCGACTTCCGTGCTGGCGGTGTAGACCAAAATGTCCTCGGCGTTCACCGCCCCGAGATCCCGCATCATCTCGTCGGTCACGACTGAAACGGCAGCGCCGATGTCCTTGAGATCGGTCTTCAAGCGCGTGCCGGCGAGCGTGGACGTCGCGCGATAGCCAGTATCTGCCTCGGCCTCGACTTGGAAGGGACTGAGTTCGACGACGTCGGCCCGGATCGCAGATGCGGGCGCGGCGGTGAATTCAGAGGCCGGGTTTGTTGGCGGGCGGTCGCTTGGCGTGGGTTGCGCCGCCCGGGCTCCGTTTGGGGAGGGTTTCTCCCGATGCACCACGAAGGCGCCGCTCTTCTCGTCCTGCGTCGCGACGAAGCCCGTGCCCGCGAGCATGCGCGCGAGCGCGTCGGGAGCGGTGAAATCGCCCTTCACGCCACTGGTGCGCGTGGCCCCGACGGCGTCGGCGCCCATGATGAGGCCGCGGCCGGACTGCTCGGAAAACAGCTTGAGTGTTTTCTCCGCCGTGTCGGCGGGAAGGTTGAAGGTTCGCTTCGCATCGGCGGCGGCGAGGGCGAGCGGCGCCAAAGCCGACAGGAGCGAAACACGAAGCCAACGGGGATAATTTCGGGTCATGAGGTGCGCAGTAGGTTCCATATAGACTCACTCACCCCCCGTTTCATTTACACGACACGAAAACTTTTCCGGCCTACCCTGATCCCGCAAGATCACTCCTCACCTCCGTCCGTCTCCCCTGCCCTCCCCGGACTCAACGGCCGCGCAACACAAACGTGTCGCTCGTCCGCACTGCATGCAGTGCAAAACCCGATTCGAGCAGGCGCACAAAACTCTCCGGATCGTCTGCCCAAAAGATCCCACTGATCGCGATGCGCCCCACGACCGGATCGGCCACTGCGATCTGCACCCGATTCTGGCGGTTAAAAACCGCGACGGCCGCCGCGAGCGTCGTGCGCGTAAACTCCACGCGGTGGCCACGCCACGCCAACGCCGTCGCCATCTCGGCCGCAGAGACGGCCGACACGCGCAACGCCGGATCGGTCGGGCCGGCCACCGGCACCTCCACGCGATCACCCGCCGCGACCAAGAGCGGGGCCGCACCCACGGCGGATTCCAGCACGGGACTCGCGCGCTCCACGGCCACGCGCCCTTCGGTGACGAGTACGCCCACCGCCCCACCACCGTGGCGCACGGCAAACGCCGTCCCCACCGCGCGAACCGCCACTTCGCTAGCGCTGACGACGAAGGGCCGGGCCGAATTTTTCTGCACGGAAAACAACGCCTCTCCCTTCACGAGCCGCACCGCGCGCACCGCCGGGGTGAACTCGACGGCGATCTCCGCACCCGCATTGAGTTCGACCGTGGAGCCGTCGGGCAACGTCTGCGTGTCGGGCCGCGGCGTCACCGCCGAGACCGCCGTCGGTTCGCGCGAAGCCCAGCGACCGGCCTGCACGCCGACGAAAGCCACTGCCGCGAACGCCACAGCCGCGGCCGCCGCCGCGAAACGCCGCCGTCCGCGCCGCACCGCGCGCGCCGCGAGCAGACGTTTCGCCTCTGCGGCCCGACCGACCTGCCCCGGAAAATTCAACGTCGCCCACGCCGCCTCAAGTTCGGCCAGCGCCGCGCCGTGCCGCGCATCGGCCGCGAGCCACGCCGCGAACCGCCGCGCCTCCGCGGGCACGAGCCCGCCTTGGCGCCGCAGGAGCCACTCTGCCGCGGCGCTCTCGATCGCGTCGGTGACGCGAGACGCTGCAGTGCCTATGGCGCTCATCGCGTTTCCTCCCGCTCGCGCAGATAACGAGCGCACTGCTTCACCCCGCGGGCAAGCTGCACATAGACGGTGCTCTCGGCGAGCCCGAGCCGCAGCGCGATCTCTGCGGGCGCCACCTGTTCGAGTGCCGCCAACACGCAGATTTCGCGGCACCGCGGCGGCAATTGGTCGAGCGCCGCGACCGCGAGTTCCAAGCGTTGGCGCTTCTCGGCGACCGTCGGCGCATCGGGTGCTGCATCGACGACGCGCCATTCCGGCAAATCGTTCACCGGCACATCGGAAAAAATCCGGCGCCGCCGGAACAGCGTCAGCGCAGTATTGCGCGCGACGGTGAAGAAATACGCTTTGGCCGAATCCACCTTGGCGCCGGCCCGCCACAATTTGAGATAGGATTCCTGCACCACATCGTCGGCCTCAACCGACGGGAATTGCCGGTGAAGATAACCGCGCAGCGCCGCTTCGTGCGGCTGCACTTCTTCAGCAAACCAGCGGGCATGATCGGTGTGGGGCGGCATCGCGATAGCGCGCGCAGGCGACGCGATGCACGCGCACGGTTCAAGCACGGAATCGTGCGCGAGCAGGAATCGCACGAGAGCAACGCACCGATTGGCGGAGGGGCGCCTTTTCAAGCGCCCACCGTGCGCGGAGGTGACCTGACGGCGGTTGGAAACCTCCGCTCCTTTGAAGACAACTGCGGTGCCCGCCAGAAGCCACTCACTCCATCGGTTTCACATCTTTCACCGGCCACTTCGAAACGGTGACGCCCTTCGCGCTGCGGGTGCTCACGGGGATGGCGCCGAGGTCGAAAGCGAGCTCACGCACGCGGGCCCCGCTCCGGCCGTCGATGAAGACTTTCACCTGC
>CANHJG010000166.1 GCA_947461205.1 Opitutia bacterium | reverse complement strand
CAGGAACTCTACACCTGGGGCAACAGCCACTCCGTCTGGCCCCTCAATTTCGGCCTCGCCTGCTGTGCGATCGAGATGATCGCCGCCTCGATGGCCAAATTCGACATCGCTCGCTTCGGCTCCGAAGTCTTCCGCCCGTCGCCGCGCCAGGCCGACCTCCTCATCGTCTCCGGCACCGTCACCAAAAAAATGGCCCCGCAGGTCATCCGCCTCTGGAACCAGATGCCCGAGCCGAAATATTGCATCGCGATGGGCGCCTGTGCCATCTCCGGCGGCCCCTTCAAGCAGGGCTACAACGTCCTCAAGGGCATCGACCGTTTTATCCCCGTCGACCTCTACATCCCCGGCTGCCCGCCGCGCCCCGAGGCCCTGCTTCACGGCCTCCTGCAGCTCCAGCAAAAAATCCAGGGCTTCAAGCTCACCGGCCCCGCCGCACCGCGCCATCTGCGCGACGACCAGCCGTGTAACTGCCCCGTCCCCGAATTCGGCGAACACGACCTCGAGCCGCCGGCCAACCCCGCCGTCTGGACCGCGCCCCCGGCCATCGTCCGCAAAGACTAAGTCCATCGTTCTCGTTCTTTTTTTCTCCATCGCCCGCTCGCCCCATGGAAACCCCTGAACAGATTCGCGACCGTCTGCTCACCCGGTTTCCCGATGCGGCGATCACCGTCGTCCTGAATCCCGGCCCGGCCGCCCAGCACTCGCTGCTCCTCGGCGCCGCCCACGCCCGCGCCATCGCCGAATTTCTCCGCGACGACGCCACGCTCAGACTCGACCAGTGCTCCAACGTCACCGGTATCGACTGGCCCGAAAAAGAAATCGTCGAGCCGACCAAGGTCGCCACGCCCGATCCGGCCAACCCGGCCGGCCCCCCCAAAGTCGTCGAGCAAAAGACCCAGCGCCTCCAGCCCGGCTGCCTGGAGGTCGTCTATCACCTCTATTCCATTTCTCTTCGCCACGGCCCCGTGATTCTCCGCCTGCGCACCGTTAACCGCACCGACCAGGCCGCCGTGCCGTCGCTCACCCCCGTCTGGCGCTCCTGCGAATTTCAGGAACGCGAAGTCTTCGATCTCTTCGGCGTCACTTTCGCCGGCCATCCCGATCTCCGCCGCATCCTGATGTGGGACGAGTTCACCGACCACCCGATGCGCCGCGACTACGTCGAACCCGACGACTACGAGTGGGAGCCCACCCCGCACGGCACCGTCCTCGAAAAAGCCAAAGTCCACTACCCGGCCCTGCCCCCCGCCGCCGCCGCGTCTGCGACCGGACCCACGCCATGAGCGCCTCCGACCTCTCCGCTCCTGCGGCGGGCTCCCCCGGCGCCCGCGTCCGCGCAGTGCACGACCGTTTCCACGGCGACCTCCTCGAGGTCTCGATGGGCCCGCACCATCCCTCCACACACGGGGTGTTCCGCATGATTGTCACGCTCGACGGCGAGACCATCGTGAAGCTCAAGCCCGTCTTCGGTTACCTCCACCGCAACCACGAAAAACTCGGCGAAAACGTCACCTATCTCGGGTCGATGCCCTACACCGACCGGCTCGACTACCTCTCGGCGATGACCAACAACTGGGCCTACGCCCTCGCTGTTGAGAAACTCGCCGGCCAGGCCGTCCCCGAGCGCGCCGAATACGTCCGCGTCATCCTCGCCGAGCTCACGCGGCTCCTGAACCACACCTGCCTCGCCGGCTTCCTCATGCAGGACTGCGGCTGCTCCGGTACCCCGCTGATGTATGCGTTCCGCGAACGCGAATATATCCTCGATCTCTTCGAATCCCTCTCCGGCTCCCGCATGATGTGCAACTACCAGCGCTTCGGCGGCTGCCGCGTCGATCCGTCCGCCGACTGGCTCGCGGGCGCGCAAACCCTCACCGACCGCTACGGTGCCTTCCTCGACGAATTCGAGACGCTCCTCACCGGTAACGAGATCGTCATGGCCCGCACGCAGGGCGTCGGGAAACTTTCGCCCGCGCTCGCCATCAGCGCCGGCGTCACCGGCCCGATGCTCCGCGCCTGCGGCGTCAACTACGACCTCCGCAAGGTCGACGCCTACGGCGTGTATCCGCGTTTCGATTTCCGCGTCCCGCTCGGCGACCACGGCGATGTCTACGACCGCTACATGATCCGCGTCCTCGAAATGCGCGAATCGATCAAGATTCTCCAGCAGGCCCTCGCCGGTCTGCCCGGTGGTCCGATCATGGACCCGAAGGCGAAACTGCGCAGCTTCCGCCCGAAGGCCGGCGAAGCCTATGGCCGCATCGAGGGCCCGAAGGGTGAAATCGGTTTCTATCTCCTCAGCGACGGCAGCCCGAACCCCTCCCGTTACCGCATCCGCCCCCCCTCTTTCATCAACCTGACCATCCTCGAGGACATGTGCCTCGGCCATACCGTCGCCGACGCCGTGATCATCCTCGGCTCCGTCGATATCGTCCTCGGCGAAGTCGACCGCTGACGCTTCAGAACGGAGCGGCGGTTTCCAACCGCCGTAACCCTCCGACTCTCCCGCCCCCTCGTTTCCAAACCACCCCAGTCCCTCTCCTCCCTTCCCCACGCTCATGCTCGGCACCGGATTACTCTCAGGCCTCGGCGTCACCGCGAAAAACTTCGTGGGGTCCTTCCACGATCCCGCGCGGCTGACGACGATCGAGTATCCCGAGGTCAAAACGAAGCTCCCCGAGGCCTACCGCAACTTCCCGTTCCTCGTCGCCGAAAACGCCATCGACCCCATGGGCACGCTCCGCTGCGTCGCCTGCCAGATCTGCGAAAAAGAGTGCCCGCCCCAGTGTATTTACATCGAGAAATCGAAAGACAAGAAACCCGACGCCACCGGCAAACCCCAGCTCTACCCCGCCATCTTTGCGATCGATACCTCGGTCTGCATGAGCTGCCAGATCTGCGTCGAGGTCTGCCCCTTTGACGCGATCAAGATGGACCAGGTCTACGAGATCGCGACCACCGACCGGTTTTCCGCGCTCCTCCTCAACCGCGAACAGCTCGCGAAGTCGAACGCCTACTACCACGGGATTCATCCGACCGAAGCCGCCGAGGTCGACGCCCGGCTCGCCGCCGAGCGCGCGGCCGCTGAAGAAAAAGCCGCCGCCGCCGCGGCCGCGAAAGCCGCCGCGGCCGCCGCCAAAGCCGCCGCCCCGCAACCGCCCGCCGCGCCCAGCGCGGAGGCCCCCAAGCTGCCGCCCACGTCATGAGCGCCCTATCGTTGGTTTTAGGTAGGAGCCTGCTTGCAGGCGATTGCCCGGCCGGCGAATTCGCGCCCCATCGCCTGCCAGCAGGCTCCTCCCTCGTGACCAGCGCCGATGCCTTCCTCGAACGCCTCCCGCTCGTCGCCCGCGATCTCGTCACGTCGTGGCTCCCGGAACCGTGGCGCTGGCTCGTCAACAGCCTGATCTCCATCGCGGTCATTTTGTCCGTTTTCGGCCTGCTCTTTGCCTACGTCACCCTCGCCGAACGCAAGATCCTCGGCCGGATCCAGAATCGCCCCGGCCCGAACCGCACGCCGATCCCCTTTATCAATCTCCGCTTCTTCGGTCTCGCCCAACCCTTCGCCGATGGCATCAAGGCGCTGACCAAAGAGGACCTTGTGCCGCGCGGGGCCGACCACCGGCTGCACTTCCTCGCGCCCGTCGTACTGCTCGCGTTCTCGATTCTCACCTTCGCCGTCCTCCCCTACGGCCGCCACCTCGTCCCGGTCGAACTCAACGCCGGCGTCCTCTATTTCTTCGCCGCCGGCGCCGCCACCGAACTCGCCGTCTTTATGGCTGGTTGGGCCAGCCGCAACAAATACTCCCTCCTCGCCGCCATGCGCGCCCTCGCGCAGCTCATCAGCTACGAACTCCCCCTCCTCCTCGCCTGGGTGCCCGTCGTCCTCGTTGCCGGTTCCCTCTCCACCACTGAAATCGTCGCCGCGCAGGCCGGCTGGAAATTCAACCTCATCCCGCATTGGCACGTCTTCACCCCGTGGGGCGCCGCCGGCTTCCTGATCTTCATGGTCGCCGCCCTCGCCGAGTCCAACCGCTCGCCCTTCGACTTGCCCGAGGCCGAGAGCGAACTCATCGCCGGCCACCTCACCGAGTATAGCGGCTTCAAATACGCCCTCTTCTTCATGGCGGAGTATTTCGGCATGATCGCCCTCAGCGGTATGGCCATCACCCTCTTCCTCGGTGGCTGGCACGCCCCATCGCCCTACCTCGAATTCATCCCGTCCTACGTCTGGTTCGGCGCCAAACTCGTCGTCCTCCTCCTCGGCTTCATCTGGATCCGCGCCACGTTCCCGCGCCTCCGCATGGACCAGCTCACGCGCTTCGCCTGGAAGTTCCTCGTCCCCCTCGCGCTCATCAACCTCGCCAACGCCGCCTTCTGGTCCCTCAGCTTCCCCTGGGCCGGCCCGCTGCAACTCCTCCGCTGGCTGATCAGCGCCCTCGTCGTCGTCGGACCCTTTGTCCTCCTGGGCCGCAAACTCAGCGTCGGGGTCGCCCCGCGCGTCTACCGCTACGCCACGTGAAAAAATTCCGCCCGCCCACCCTTTCGATCGGCGCGAGCGCCCGCGAGTGGGTTCCGCGCACTCCGCCATGACCGCCGCGCTCGTCCTCATCGCCGTCCTCACGCTCGCGACCGCCGCGGTCGCGCTGGCGCTGCGCAATCTCATCCACAGTGCGCTCCTCCTGATCGCGAGCTGGTTCGGCCTCGCGGCCTTTTACCTCTGGGCCGGGGCCGAGTTCGTGGCCTTCGCCCAGGTGCTCGTCTACGTCGGCGCCGTGTCGATGGTCGTCCTCTTCGCCGTACTGCTCACCCGCCGCTCGCGCGCCGATCCGGTCGTCTCCCCGGACTCCCTTTCCCGCGCCGTTTCCGCCGTCCTCACCGGCGTCGCCGTCTTCGGCGTGCTCGCCGCCGCCATCCTCGGCACGCGTCTGTCTCCGTCGACGGTCGCCGCACCGACCGCCACTGTGCGCACCATCGGCACGCAGCTCATGGGCACCCACGCCGCCGCCCTGCTCATCGTCGGCATGCTCCTCACCGTCGCCCTCCTCGGCGCCGTCGTCCTCGCCGCCCAGGACCCCGCCGAAACGAACCAGGACGCGCCATGACGCTCGATCCGCTCCAGCTTTGCCTCCTCTTTTCCAGCGCGCTCTTCTGCGTCGGCCTCGTCGGCGCGCTGGCCCGCAGCAGTACCATTCTCGTCCTCCTCGGCGTCGAACTGATGCTCAACGCCGCCAATATTAACTTCATCGCATTCTGGCGCTACGGTCCCCCTACCGCGCCCGCCACCGGCGTGATGTTCGTGATCTTCTCGATCGCCGTGGCCGCCGCCGAAGCCGCCGTCGGCCTCGCCCTGATCATCGCCGTCTACCGCCACCAAAAAAACATCCGCCTCCAAGAGGCCAGTCGCCTCAAAGGATGAAAACCTCTCCTCATAGTTCAGCGGTGGAGCGCGTTGACCCCAACGCGATTTCAGAACGTCCGCGCGCCGCTCGGCGCCTTTCAAGCCGCCAGCGCCCTCCGATTTTTTGCGCCTCGTGGCGGCAAAAATTCTGACCCATGAGCCTCTCGGCCCAATTCCTCTGGCTCATCCCGGCGCTGCCGCTCCTCGCCGCCGCCCTCGGCGCCTTCGCACCGCGCGGCGCTCGTACCCTCGTCGCCGGCGCCGCCATCGGCGCGCTCGCGCTCTCGTTTTTCCTCTCGTGCGCCGCGCTCAGCACGGCCCTCGCGAATCCCGCCGCGCACCTCACGCACAACTTCACCTGGTTCGAACTCGGCAACGACACCGTCCGCCTCGGCTGGCTGCTCGACCCGCTCACCGCATTCATGTGCACGATGGTGACCTTCGTCGGCACCCTCATCTTCATTTTCAGCCTCGGCTACATGAAGGCAGACGAAAACTTCAAACAGTTCTTCTGCTTCCTGAGCCTCTTCGCCGCCGCGATGCTCGGGCTCCTCGTTGCCAACAGTCTCCTCCTCCTCTTCGTCTGCTGGGAACTCGTCGGTCTCGCCTCCTATCTCCTCATCGGTTTCTGGTTCCATAAACCGTCCGCCGCCGCCGCCGCGAAAAAAGCCTTCATCACCACGCGCATCGGCGACCTCGGTTTCCTCCTCGGCCTCCTCTGGCTCTACGATTCCGCCGGCTCCCTCCTCCTCTACGACCACGGTCACGGCGTCCTCGAAGCCACCGCCCTCGGCGCCCTCGGTTCCGCCGCCACCGTCGGCGGTCTCACCGTCGCCAGCGCCATTGGCCTCCTCCTTTTCTGCGGCGCCGTCGGCAAATCTGGCCAGTTCCCGCTCCATGTCTGGCTCCCCGACGCGATGGAAGGCCCGACGCCCGTCTCCGCCCTCATCCACGCCGCCACGATGGTCGCGGCCGGCGTGTTCCTCATGGCGCGGGTGTATCCACTGCTCACGGCCGACGTGCGACAAGTGATCGCCCTCATCGGCGCCCTCACCGCGCTCCTCGGCGCCGTCATCGCCGTCGCGCAATCTGATCTCAAACGCATCCTCGCCTTCTCTACCGTTTCCCAACTCGGCTACATGATGCTCGCGATCGGCGTGGGCGCGCCGGGCGCCGCGGTTTTCCACCTCCTCACCCACGCCTTTTTCAAAGCCCTCCTCTTCCTCGGCGCCGGCTCCGTCATCCACGCCGCTCACCATGAGCAGGATATCCGTCAACTCGGCGGACTCTCCACGAAGATGAAACTCACCTTCGCCACCTTCGCGATCGGCACCATGGCCCTCGTCGGTGTCCCGCTGGTCTTCTCCGGGTTCTGGAGCAAGGAAGCCATCCTCCACGCCGCGCACGCCACCTCCGGTTCCCCCTTCCCGTTCTACGCGGCGCTGATCGGCGTTGCGCTCACCGCCTTCTACAACACCCGCCTGATCTCGGAAACATTCTTCGGCCACGGTCGCAGCCACGCCGCCCAACACGCCCACGAAAATTCCGCCGTGATGACCACCCCGCTCGTCATCCTCGCCTTCTTTGCCATCGTCCTCGGTTTCCTCGGCACGCCCGCCTACCCGTGGCTCCAGGCCCGCCTCAACGGCGAGACCGCCGTCCACGGCCATTCTCTCCTCGATGGCGCTGGCCTCATGGTCCTCTCCATCGTCCTCGTCGCCGCCGGCATCGGCGCCGGTTGGTGGCTCTACGGCCGCAAGCTCCGTCTCCGCATTAAAGCCTCCGCGCCCGACCCGCTCGCCACCGCCGCCCCCCGCGCCCACGCCTGGGTCGTCGCCCGCCTGCAATTCGACGAACTCTACGCCGCCACCGTCGGCGTCCTGAATACCTTCCTCGCCACGGCCGCCGACGGGTTCGATCGCTACGTCTGGGGCGGCATCGTCCATTTCCTCGCGCTGCTCGGTGAATTCTGCGGCACGGTGAACCGCGAGGCCGACGAACAGGGCCTCAACGCCGGCTTCGACGCCACGAGCGAAAAACTCCGCGGCACCGGCCAGGCCTACTCCCGCGCCCAAACCGGCGACGCCCACGGTTACCTCCGCTTGCTTGCCGTCGGCTTCGTCGTTCTCGCGCTCGTCGCGATTTTGGGAGGTGTCGCATGAGCAGCCTCCCGCTCCTCTCGCTCGTCGTCTTCACCCCGTGGGCGGGCGCTGCCCTCCTGACCTTTTTGCGTGGGGCGAGTCCCGCCACGACCCGCGCGCTCACGCTTCTCTTCTCGCTTTCCACCCTTGCGCTCTCCGCGGTCCTCCTCGCCGGCTTCGACCCTGCATCGATCGCCCCGCAGTTCGTCGAGCGCCACGCGTGGATCTCCGCCCTCAACGTCCACTATCACCTCGGCGTCGACGGCCTGAGCCTCCTCCTCGTTCTCCTGACCGGCCTCCTCACCCCCGCCGCCCTCCTCGCTTCCTGGTCGCTCTTCTCCCCCGCTCTCCCTCGCTCCGTCCCCCAATCCCCCCGCCTCTTCGGCGCGCTCTTCCTGCTCCTCCAGGGCGCCGCGCTCGGTGTCTTCCTCGCCCTCGATTTCTTCCCCTGGTTCCTCTTTTGGGAACTCAGCCTCGTCCCCGCCTTTTTCCTGATCAAACTTTGGGGCGGTCCTGGCGCCACGCGCGCCGCGTATCAATTCTTCGTTTACACGATCGGCGGCAGCGCCTTCCTGCTGGTCGGCTTCGCCGCTCTTTTCGCTGCCACCGGCACGCTCGATTTCGCCCAGCTCGCCCAACTCGCCCGCGACGGCACACTCGCCGCCAAACTTCCCGGCGGCACCCATCAGCTCGTTTTCCTCGGCGTCCTCTTCGGCCTCGCCGTCAAAGTCCCGCTCTGGCCCTTCCACACGTGGCTTCCTGCGACTTATGCCGAAGCCCCCACCGGCGCTTCGATGTTCCTCACCGGCGTCATGTCGAAGATGGGCGTCTACGGTTTCCTCCGGATCCTGTGGCCGATCTTCCCGACCCCGCTGCACACCGCCGCTCCGTGGCTCATCGCCCTCGCCCTCGGCGGCGTGGTCTTCGGCGCCTTCGCCGCCATGAAGCAGACCGACCTCAAGCGCATGGTCGCCTACTCCTCCGTCAACCATCTCAGCTACTGCCTCCTCGCGCTCTTTGCCGTCTCCGCCGCCACCGGCCGCAACGCCCCCACCGGCCCCGCCGCCACCGCTGCGCTCAGCGGCACGCTCTTGCAGCTGTTCAACCACGGTCTCTCCGCCGCCGCCCTCTTCGCCTGCGTCGGCATTCTGGAAAACCGCTCCGGCGGGAAACGCGGCCTCGCCGATTTCGGCGGCGTGCGTACCGCCGCCCCGCTTTTCGCCGGCCTCTGTGGCGTCGCGCTCTTCTCCTCGCTGGGTCTCCCCGGCCTCAACGGCTTTGTCGGCGAATTCCTCCTCTTCCGCGGCGTCTTCGGTCTGCATCCCGCCGCCGCCGCGATTGCCACCCTCGGTCTCCTCGCCACCGCCCTCTTCCTCCTCACCTTCTGGCAGCGCGTCTTCCACGGCCCGCGCGCCGGGGCGGCCGCCACCGCCTTCGCCGACCTTGGCCCCGTCGAACGCATGACCCTCGTCCCGCTCGTCGCGCTGATGGCCCTCTTCGGGCTCTTCCCCGGCCTGCTCACCGGTCT
>CANHJG010000165.1 GCA_947461205.1 Opitutia bacterium | reverse complement strand
GTGTTTCCACGTCTGGCGGTCGTAGATGTCGTATTCGGACTCCATCGCATTGACGACGGCGAAGAACGGGCGGTCTTTCGGCAACGTCGACCAGTCGCCGGAGTTGTCGTGGTAGATGGGCCCTTCATTGACGAAGTTCAGATCGAGTTTACCGGTGCCGATCGCTTTTCCGTCGAGGGTCGTGAGGTTGGCGGTGAAGTAACCGGCGTCGCGGAGGCGGTGGGTGATGGGGCGCACGCCCTCGGGCAGGCGGTAAGCGTCGGTGCGGTGCGAGCGCATGGGGTGGGTATCGGTGGTGGTTTGATACATGCCCGTGAAGAACGCGGAGCGGCTGGGCGCGCAGGTGGGATTGGTCGCGATGACGTTGGTGTAACGCACGCCTTCGGCCGCGAGCCGGTCGAGGTGGGGCGTGCGGACATTCGCCGCGCCATAGCAGCCGAGGTCGTGCGCGAGATTCTCGCCGGCGAGCCAGAGGATGTTGGGGCGGCGTGGGGCGGGATCGGCGGCCGAGGCGACGGCGAGCAGCGCGGGGGCGATGCAGCTCAAGAGACGTTGGGAAATCATGGCGGCGGGAGGAAGGTGGGGGCGGCCGCAGCGCGGGTCCGTCGACCCGGCGGAGCCGGTGAGGTCGAGGCGCGGCGGAATACAGGCGAAAAGGCGGCGAAAGAAGGATAGGTGTTATTGCCCAAATCTGAAGGGTATTATTGGACTTAGAATAGTTCGCCAGTGCACGGGTTCTGTCGAAAGGGTGGTCGGGCATGCCCACTACCCCTGACATCCGAGCCCGCGCGACCGAGGCAAAGCCGCCGATCCGAATGTTTATCGTGGATGATCATCCGATTTTTACGGAAGTGTTGGCGGAAATGCTGAACCGGTCCGGTGATTTTACGGTGGTCGGTTCAGCCAGCGACGGCGAGACGGCGCTCAAACGGCTGGCGGGTTTGGCGGTGGATATTGTGATCCTGGACTTGATGCTGCCGGGCATGGGTGGGCTTGAGTTATTGGGGGCTTTGCGGGCGAAACGAACCGAGGCGAGGCTGGTGATCTGCAGTGGACTGGGGACGGACCCAGTGATTCTCGAAGCCTATACGCAGGGGGTGAGTGCCTTTGTGGAGAAGTCGATGGCGGTGGAGGAGCTTTTTTCCACGCTGCGCGCGGTGGCGGCGGGGGATTTTCCGCTGAATGAACGGATGAGCAGGGTCCTGCGGGATTTCGTGCGGCAGCGCAAGTCATTCAAGCCGCTCGTGGCCGTGGATATGTTGATCTTGCGGCGGCTGGCGATGGGCCTGCCGCTGAAGGAAATTGCGGATGAGTTGGGCATTTCGACGGTGGGGGCGAAAAAAGCCCGAGCGCGGATCAAGTCGCGAATGAAGATCAAGGGGCCGGCGGGGTTTTTCCAGGTGGCGATGAGCCTCGGCTTGGTGAGCGCGTCCACGGGATCGGTGGACCGGGGCGGGCTGGGTTCCAGCGATCGCGGAGTGGGTGCGATTTCGTCATGACGACCGTCCGTTCGTGTGATCGGAGCGACTCGGTGGAGCCGGCGGCCGAGGACGAGTCCGTGGCGTGGGCGGCACTGAGCCGGTTGGAGGCGACGGATCCGAAACTGGTGTTTGTCCTCGACCAGGGTGCCCGGAAGTTTCTCAAACTGGAAGGTCCGTGCGAGGATTTCTTCAATTTGACGCGCGAGGAGATGTTGGCTGACCCGGAGGCGTGGACCCGCGCGGTGGATGCCTTGGATCGGGCGTCGGCGAACACGCTGAGGGAGGATTTGAGGATTTCCGGGAAAGTCGTGCGGGTCTTGCGGGCGATCGGACGCGATGGGCGCAGTCGGACGCTGCGCGCCTCGGTGGGGTTGCACCACGAGCAGGGGCGCGTGTTGGTGGCCGGTTCGGTTTCGAGGATTCATGCGGAGTCGGCGGCCAACGATTGGTCGAGCGTGTTGCGCGTAGCGATGGAGGAATCGCATGAGGGGATCGCAGTGACGGATGCCGAGGGAAACTACCTTTATCTCAATCGCGAGCATCTTGCCTTGTTTGGCTACGCGACCATGGACGAGCTGATCGGGAAAACATGGCGGGTGCTTTATTCCGCCGAGACGGTGCGCCAGATCGAACAGGAGGTGTTTCCGGAGTTGATGGCCAAGGGGCGGTGGCGGGGCCTGTTGCAGGCGAAGCGCAAGGACGGATCGCACTTTCTGGAGGCGCTTTCGCTCTCGCTGCTGTCGAGCGGTGGGATCGTGTGCAATTGTCAGGATGTGTCCGAGCGGGTGCGGCTGATCCAGCAGTTGGAACGGAGCGAAGCGATGTTTCGCCTTTTTTTGAACACGCTGCCCACGGGCGTCATCATCCAGGATTTGGGGGGGGGAGCTGAGTTTATGAATCATGCGACGGCGACGCTGCTCGGCCGGGGAATCGACTCGGCGGGAACGTCTGAAGGCATGGAGCCGTCGTTGGCGATCGAGCAACTTTGCCCCGACTGGGGCCCCGCGGACCAGCGCGTCGCAGGCACTGGCGTGGCGGAACGTTTCGACTTTTCGCTCACCGCGGGAGGACGACCCCGGGTGCTCGAGGTCGAGAAGCTGCCGTTGCGGATCAGTTCGCCGGCCGTCACGCATGTGTGCACGTTGATCGTCGACGTGACCGAAGCGCGGCGGCTGCGGGATCAGCAGGCCGACACCGCGCGCCGGCGGGACGAATACTTGGCGATGCAGCGGGAATTTGTCTCCATGGTGTCGCATGAATTTCGCACGCCGCTCACCGCCATCCAGGGAGTGCAGTATTTGATGAGCAAGAGTATCACGGGTGCGGCCGATCCGAACGTGGGCGATTTTCGGCGGTGGCTGGACCTGCAGGGGCGGGCCTTGGGCACACTGCGAGAGTTAGTCGATCAGGTGCTGCTGCTGAATCGGATCGATCACTTGGCGTCGGCCGTGCCGCACCGGCTGGAACTGGGGGCGTTTCTGGCGAAAATAATGGATGGAATCGCAGTCGCGCCGGTCAACCAGCGCCTCCAATTGGAGCTCGACCTACCTGCGGGATTTACCGCGGCGGTGGGTGAAACCAATCTGCGCGCGCTGGTCGAAAATCTGGTTTCCAACGGGCTGAAGTATTCGGCGGGAATCGTGTCTGTGCACGTAGGGGCCGACGAAAATCAGTGGTGGCTGACCGTCACCGACCGAGGGAGGGGGATTCCGCAGAAAGACCAGCCGAAGCTTTTTGCGCCGTTTTTCCGGGCCGGCAACACGGGCACGGTGACGGGCACGGGCCTTGGGCTGACGATTGTGCAGCGGTGCGCGGCGTATCACGGCGGCACGGTGGAGGTGGAGAGCCGGGAGGGCGAGGGATCCACGTTTACGGCCAAGTTCCCCCGGGAATTTCACCGGCCGGCGCAAACGCTGCCCTTCAGCGACCGGGTGCCATCGGCGAATCCATTCAGTGGCGGGGTTCCCGCCTTCCGATGACGACGACGCGATTGCCGAGCACCATTTTGGTGGCCGAAGACGATCCCCTCATTCGGGAGGTCATGGAAGAGACCTTGCGGGCGGAGGGTTACCGGGTCGTGTCGGTGCAGGACGGCCAAGAGGCCATTGAGGTACTGCCGCGGGTGAGGCCTGATCTGATCCTCAGCGATGTGCGCATGCCGCGGTGCGACGGATTCGAGCTGCTCCGGCGGGTCCGGTGCGATCACGATCACCGCGTCACCCCGTTTATCATCATGTCGGCCAAGGCCGAAATGAGCGACTTGCGCATGGGCATGTCGCTCGGGGCGGACGACTACGTGACAAAGCCCTTTCTGGCGGCGGATTTGTTGAAGACCATCGAGGTGAGGATTGCGCGCGTCGCGCTGCTGAACGATCGCCTGCACCACCAGCAGTTGTTCCTGACGCGGGTGTTGCCGCACGAGCTGCGCACGCCGCTCGCGGGCATCATCGGCTACGCCGATTTGATGGTGCTGCTGGGTGAGTCGGGCGAAACGCTGACGGGAAAAGATCTGGTGGACTACGGCCGGAATATTGGGCGCTCGGGGCAGCGGTTGCTCGGCATCGCCGAGGATTTTTCGCTCTGGTCATGGTTGGAGTCGGCCAAGGGCGCGGAGGAGCGGGAGGGCGGCCCCAAGCTGAGGCAAACCGAGATTACGGCCGAGGCCTTGCGGCACTGGTGCGAGAAGTGCGTTTCGCAGTATGGTCGCGCGGGCGATTTGTCGATCGAAGGCCAGTCGGCGACAGTGATGGTGCCGAAAGAGGGTTTGGAGAGGGTGATCGTCCATTTGGTGGAAAACGCCTTGAAGTTTTCACTGCCGGGAGCATCGGTGCAGGTGAAGATCGTGGGGTCCAGTTCGGCTTGCGAGATCCGGGTGACTGACGGCGGACGCGGGATGAGCGAGGCGGAGCTGGAGCGATTTGGGGTGATGCGGCAGTTTGGCCGGGAGAAATTTGAGCAGCAGGGCATCGGGATGGGATTGGGGCTGGCGCGGAATTTTGCGCAGCGCGGCGGAGGGAATTTCGCGCTGGTGCGCAACGTGCCCGGCCCGGGTATGACCGCCTGCCTCACGTTGGTGCGGAGCGCGGGATAAAAATTATACGAGCCGGTGGTGACCGGACCGGATTCACGAATGGCCGGCGGTGCAGTAAGGTTATAGGTGTCGCAAATTTATTTTCTGGCGGGTGCCGGGGGGCTTGCGCTGATCGCTTTCCTCTCGGTTTTAAGTCTGGGCTAGGGAGACGAAGACGGGGATGAATTCAAGGTGGGGAAGCTGCCCGAAGGCACCGTCCGGCGGACGGACGAATCGGGGGCGGCCAGAGGGCGCAACGCGAATGCGCCCGTGGGCGCGAAAAGAGAAGAATGAACATGGTCGTAGAAGGAGACCGCGCAGTCGTGCCATCGAAGCGGGATGGGGCAGTGAAACTAGAGGCGTTTCTCGAGGAGACACGAAACGGCCGCCGGGCTATTCCCACGGGAAACCGGGATCAATTGCGCTGGAATGGACTCATGAAGGCGGTGATCGCGACGGTGGTCGTGGTGGCGGTCGCCTTGGTCCTGGTGGGGAAGTGACCGATCCACTTTTTCGGTAGCAGGGAATCCGTGACGCTCACGCTGCGTTCGTCCAGGCGGCCGGGTGAGCTGGGTGGCCAGCCCGTTTGGGCTCCCTCGTCGTCGACCAGGAGTCCGCGCCGCCGGAATCCGGCCGGCGCGGAAATGGCTGAAGGTGGGGTGAGCGACGGGGCCTGACCCCGGCGGAAAAGGGTTTCCGCTTTCCAGTTCGGGCGGCCGACCCGGTGGTCGCCGGGGGGATCATGTAACGATGGCCCTAGCCTCAGGCTCCGGCGGCTGCGGCTGCAGACCAGGAGCCGATCCGCGATTTTTCCGATGGGCCGAAACCGCAGGGTCCTCGCCGGGTCGCTCCCTGAGCGGGTGACGGCGGCTGGCGCGGCGGTGGCGGGCGGGCCGGTGGTCGCGCTCCCGTAGGACGAGCTTACGTTCGCGGCCCGGGCCGTGGGGCGGCATCGGGCGCGCGGTATCGGTCGCCGCCACGGGCGGAGCCTGCGGGTGCGCGATGGCGGTGCGGTGACGCATTCGGTCGGGATGTCAGCCGCGCTCTCGGCAAGGAAGTGCCGCGGTCACACCCGACGCTGAGCTGGCTCCGTGAACTCGGCCACCAGTGGTCTGCCGTGCCGGTCGTCTGCGCCAGGGCATTCCGCGTCGCAGGGACCGAGTATCCGGCGGCGCCCTTCAGCGGGTGGGATAGGGGCACGGAAATCGGTCGCCGAAATCTGGCAGATCACGGGCGGAACCCTTGCTTGCCGGTCGTGGTGGAAAAAAGGGGATACGGGATCGACGCACCCGGATCATGGTGGAAGGAACGGGCGTCGGTGAAGCTGGATGCGGCGGTGCTGCACTCGTTGGTCGAAGCGGGCTGCCGGATCGTGCGATCACCACCCGGCGAGGGACGAGTTTGGGCGTTTTTGCGCGCTGGAAAAAGCCGCGGGGAGGGCCGGGTCGGCGGAAGGGGATGGGCGGGGGACGCTCCGCGCCGGGGCCGCGGCGCCGGGATTTCACCCCCGATGTGGGATCGGCACCTGCGACCCGAGATTAAGTGGGGCCGGCCCGAGCAAGTGAGCCCAGCATCGGGCGCTTCGCCGGGCAATTGGATCCGCAGGTGGCGCCGGCGGCTGGGGTTGATCGATCAGGAGGGTGGTAAAAAATTGTAGCCGACGAGACTTGGCTCGCGGGGCCGGAGACGATGGATGGTGGTTTGTGATCAACGCCCGAGCATGCACGGCCCCAGACCCCGGGCGCCGCCTCCCGCCTCAGACGTGGGTGGTACTCCTGTCGGTCGCCATGACGTGGTTGGCGGGGTGTGCCAACACCCACGGGGATCTGGTCGTGCGGCCTACCCCGGTGGGACTCTCGCCGGCGCCCATGATTGCCCCGCCGGCCGAGGCATGGGAGCGCGCCAATGCTTATGCGGCGAGCCGGGCAGGAGCGGAGGTGGTATTGGGCCTCGGTGATTCGATGGCTCCGCTCTACCGCAATCGCACGTTGCTGGTGATCGAGAAGCCACGCTTTGAGACGCTGGAGCCAGGAATGACGGTGGTTTTCAGCGGAGAGACGGGAGCGCCAGTGGCCCACGTCCTGATCCGACGGGTGCGCGGGGGTTGGGAAACCGGCGGAGTCGCGAACGATTATCGTGACCGCGAGCGGGTAACACCGGCCAATTTTCTTGGCCGGGTCACGCAGGCGATCGAACTGACCTGGCCGCGCGCCGTGCCGGGGAGTGGGTGGGATGAGTTCCGCGCACCGACGGAAACCCGGCCGACAGCCAACCTCATCGCCGGGACGCCATGACCGGTCGGCAAACTCTCTTGCGGTGCCCGGCGGTTGTCATGGGGCTGGCGGCCGCGGGCGCGACAGCGGTGTGGACAGCGACCGCTCCGGGCGAAGCGGAGCACTCCGGTTGGGTGGCGGGCGGGGTCGGCCTGATTTTCGCCTTCCTAGAATGGCTCCGATTTCGGTCGAAAACGAGGCGGACGATAACAGTATTCACAAAGTGAATCGGCGTTTGGAGCGCGGTGATCTCAATGGCGCAATCGACGACCGGCAGGGTGGCGGCGTCCTGGCGCAGCGGGAGGTGGGTGCCGGGGGTCGGGGCCAGGGTAGCGGCGGCAAGGAGGGCGCCGCAGCAACGGAGGGTAAAAGCCGGCGAGGAGCGATGGGCTAAGAAAGGGACTGGCGCGTCCGGGTGGGGGCTGCCGTAAAATGGGCCACGGAGAAACCGCGAAAGGAACCCGCAATTTTGGGCGCACGGCAGTCTTAGCGGACGGAAGCGGCTGGAGGTTTTTTTCTTCCGGTGGCGTCAATGCCCGGGGCGCAGGGCGCGAACGGAGACGTAGTAAGCGCCGGCGATTTCCCGGCCGGCGTCGTCCCGAAACCAGGTCTGCAAACTCACTGGGCCGCGTGGGAGGGTGACAGGGAAGGTCACGACCGTGTCGTCGGACGCGACGGGTTTTTGCCGGTGCACGGCGCCGATCTTCAGCTCGGCACTCGCCACGGGAAATGCCTCGCCGGCGGCGAATTTTCCATCGACCCCCTGGTAGGCCGGCATCCCCGCGGCCAGCGGCGCCTCTGCCTCGAGCGGCCAGCGGCGCAGGGAGACTTCATAGTCGCCGGCGTGTTCGACGAGGAGCGACCAGGTGCCGTTCTTTTTGGTCCGGCGCACTTGGGCCTGCTGGTCGAAGAACACATCCACCCAGTCGCAGGGGGAGAGCTGGACGGGGTTCGCGCGCGTGGAGCCCAGATGGATCGGGCTGATTTCGTTGACCCGGGGTGCTACGCCGGCCCACCACGTTGCATAGTGCGCGCGGAGTGCGGTCGCGACCGCGGGAAATTGTGCGATGACGTTGCGCTCCTGCGCGGGGTCGGTCGCGAGATCGTAGAGTTCCTGGTCGGCGACGAGACGCCAGCGTTGCCACAACACGACGGCATCGCCCGGTTTTGGGCGGGCGTCGTTCATGCGGGAAAACTGGATCGTGAGGGTGCGGTCGGGCAGCGTTGCGGCGGAATCGCGCAGCAGGCCGGCGAGGTTCATGCCGTCGAATTTCGCCGTGGCGGGTTTCGCCACGCCGCAGAGATCCAGGAGCGTGGGGAGCACGTCCTGCACCTGTGCTAGGACCGCGACGTCGCCGGCGGCGCGCAATTTCCCGGCGGGCCAGCGGACGAAAAAAGGCACGCGATGGCCGCCCTCGTAGAGCGCAATTTTCTTGCCGCGCATCCCGGCGTTGAAGACGGGGTCGCCGGTGGCGGTGCCGTTGTCGGTCATGAAAATGAGAATCGTGTTTTCGTGCAGTCCGTTATCGCGCAGAAACCCATCGAGCCTGCCGAGGTTCTCGTCGATATTCGCGATCATGCCGTAGAAACTCGCGATTGCCGGCTTCTGCTGACGATAGGGCTCGCGATAACGATCGGGGACGAAGAGCGGACTGTGCGCGGCGGCGAGCGGCAGGTAGCAAAAGAACGGCTCGTGGCGCGCCGCCTGTTGCTTCATCCACGCCTGCGCTTCGCGGAAAAACACATCGGTCGTGTAGCCTTCGTATTTTTGAGCGACGCCGTTGTGCTGGTAGACGTCGTCGAAGGAGTCGTTGTTGAAATAGCCGGCGGCCGACGGGATGCTCGAAGACTGATACCAAATCGATTCCTGAAAACCGCGGTCCTGCGGGCGGTAGGGGTAGTTGTCGCCGAGATGCCACTTGCCGAAAATTCCGGTGCGGTAGCCGGCGGTGGCGAGCAGCTCGGGCATGGTCGGGAAGTCGCGGCGCAGATTGGTGCGTCCGCTGCTGACATTCATCGCGCCGTTGCGGAGCGCATCGACGCCGGTCATGAGCTGCCCGCGCGTCGGTGTGCACATCGGCTGCGCGTGAAAATCGGTGAAGCGGACACTCTCCGCGTGCAGCCGGTCCATGTGCGGCGTTTTGACGACGGGGTTACCGTGGACGGAGAGGTCGCCGTAGCCCTGGTCGTCGACGAGGACGAGGAGGACGTTGGGTTTCTGCGGGGTGGGGGCCGAGGCGCGGCCGGTGAGCGCAAAGGAGAGGCCGAGCAGGAGAAGAAGGGCGGAGCAAGGAGCCATGCGGGGTGAAGACGGCGAAGGTTTACTTTGCCGCTCTTTTGGTTTTGGCGGGAGGCGGGTTGAATTCGGGTTTGGCGGGATCGTGGTGGGGATTGGGCGTGGGCATCTGCGCGCCGACCGCTCGGCGCCACGCGTGCAGACGATCGCGAAGTTCCGCGGTTTTCTTCGG
>CANHJG010000164.1 GCA_947461205.1 Opitutia bacterium | reverse complement strand
TGTTGGGCGCAGACCCGGCAGTCTTGAAGTCGGACAACTTGAAGTTCGGATTTTCGAAGGCCTGGAGGTAGGGGGCGCTGATGTAGAAGATTCCAGACCACTGGCGTTGGAAAATCGTGGCGTCGGTGGCTTGCAGGTGAAACGCAGCGTCGTTGCCGAAGACAAACGGCTTGGTGGTGATCGCGCGGGAATTTTTTTCGTTCAGGTCCCACAGCGCGGCGAGATTGTGGCGCCCCAGCCAACGGAACAGGCCGCCGCGAAATTTTTCGGCGAAGTCAAACTTGGCGAAGGCCGTCGCCCGCATGGCATCGCGTTGGTCGGTATTCACCGTGCGGTTGGCCGAGGCCGCATAGTAGTAGAGCCGCCCGAAATTGGGGTTGGTGGGCCCGAAGAGCGCATTGGGCCCGATGGGAAAGGTGTAGTTGACGTCGATGTCGATCGCCGGCGCGTCGACGGCGACAAAGCTGTCGCGCGTCCACTTTTCTCCGGCGTAGGCGAGTTCGAGGCCGTAATTTCCGCTCTTGGATACGGCCTCCAACGAGAACATCGCCCGATTGAACTTGTTCCGGTAGTTGTCGCTCGAACCGGAGAGGAGGTGCCGGTTGAAATCGAACACGTCGGCGTTCAGTAAACCCTGCTTGGTGTAGCCGTCATAGGTGGCGAGCGGGATTTCGTTGAGATAGATGTTCCGCGTGAGCACGGACTGAGTCACGCCGGTCAAATTTCGATCGGGATCAAACGTCGGGCTGCCGAGCGCGACCCGGTTTCCGTTCCAACCGGTATGCACGGCGCGGCCGGCGAGGCCGTCGGGCGTCTGGGTGCCGTCGTAAACGGAGGCCCAGCCGTTGCGCTTGAGAAATTTGTCGTAGGTCGCCTCCGGGATCACCGTGCCGTTGGCGAAGCGCCCGAGGTAACCGGCGGCCCCGCCGATGTTGTTCTGGACGACGGTGCGAAACGGATCCTGCACGCGCCGGCCGGCGGCGTTGGTGATCCCGGGCATACCCTGAAAGGCGTTCACGCCGGCCCATCGGCTGCCATAGGGATCGTTGAGAAACGTATCGAGGGTCGTGAGCGGGGCGAGGCGGTCCACGGGGACGGCCGAGATGCGGCCCCATTCGTAGTTCGCGTTGAAAAGGATTTGGTGCTGCGCGAAGGGCTTGAACTTGAGCGCGCCGTATTTCCGCGCGGTGTCGGTGTGCGCGGGCTTTTGCATGAACTCCTCCTTGTCTTCGAGGGCGGCGACGCGCAGCGCGAGTTTCTTGGGCACGAGCACCTTGTTGAGGTTGATCGAGGCGCGCCGGGAGTAGTTGTCCTCAAAATTCTGCGTCGAAACCTGGAAATCGATTTTCAGGGAGTCGCGAAACTCCGCGTTGGCGACGCTGTTGTTGATGATGCCGCTGGGTGAGCCCAGGCCGAAGAGGAGCGAGTTGGCGCCGCGGTTGATATCGATGCGGCCCGAGTTGTAGGCATCGAACGGGATGTCGGATTGAAAATAATTCGTCGTCCGCGTCGGCGCCGCCATGCCGCGGACGCGATTGGCTGACGCTGGATCTTGGCGGGCGTCCGACTGGCTGAGCGTGCCGTCGCCGACACTGTCCGCGGCCTGCGTGTAGTTGCTCATGGTGCCGAGGGCGTCGGTGTTGGTCGTATAGGCGAGGACGTCGTTCAGATTCGTCAGGCCCAGATCCTCGAGCATGAACTCGGTCACCACCTGCACGGACGTGGCGACATCCTTCAACTCTGTCCTGAGTCGGCCACCGGCCAGAGTTTGAGAGGAATAATAGCCTTGGTCGGCGGAGGAGTTTACGAGGAAAGGCGACAACGCGACGATCTCAGCCGTCGTCACGGGCGCGGTCGGCTGCGCTGGATCCGGCGGGATGGGCGCCCGGTTGGCCGGCGCGGTTTGGGCGTGGAGCGGGCTGCCGAGCAGCGCTAGCAATAGCAGCCGAACGCCCGGGTGGGTTCGGAATCGAGGCAAAAGGATCTCCGGCGGGACATTCAATGGGTGCGGCCGCGGGGAGCGAGCGCTGCCAGCCAAAGAGGTCCGGGCGATGGCGGCGAGGAAGCCGGGGATCACCCGCGCGGCGGCAAACAAAGTGTAAGCAGGAACGGATTTCATGAGTGAGGTAGGGGTAGGTGGCTCTCGACGGTCCCTCCGAGAGCGGAGCGCCAGACCGGCCGTGGTCGGCGACCCGAACGAGGCGTTCGCGCGGGTCGGCAACCCCCAAAGACTATGCGAAGATGGAAGCGGCGGCTACCCTGTGTTTGCAGGGTGCGCCGAAGCCGAGAGAAGGCTAGACTCGCGCGATAGCTCCGTGTATAGCGCTCCATGCTCCGGATGGCCACGCGACTTTTCACGATCTTGCCGGCGGGACTGGTTTGCGCGGCCGCGGCTGCGGCCCCGCTCGAGCACAGTTCCCTGACGGCGCTCGAACAACGCTTGGCCGAGATCGACCGGCAGCTGGGGCACTTGGCGAACTACAACCCCTCCGGCGGCGTCGGCGCCATCGGATCCCGGTCCCGCAGCTACGAGACGCCCGACCAAAAGGAGTGGCTCGAGATCGACCTCGGCGCCCCGGCGCTGCTCGATCAGATCGTGGTCGTGCCCGCGATCCGGCGCGACGGGGTCAACGGGTTCCAGGCGGACGGTTTCCCCGCGGCTTTTCGCGTGCGGGCCGGAACCGGCGATGACCGCGAAGGAAAAATTGTCGCCGAATTCGGCCGCTCCGACGGCTTGTTGCCCCGCATCGCGCCCGTGGTCATTCCGTGCCACGGCCTGCCGGCGACTTGGATCCGCCTCGAAGCCACGGAGCTGTCCCGCCGCGAATTCGACGCGAAATTTGTCCTCCAGTTCTCGGAAATCCTGGCGTTCAGCGGCGAGGAAAACGCCGCGCTGCACCGGCCGGTTAAATACGGCGGCGGTCGCGAACGCGCCCCGGCCCCCGGCTGGCCCGAAGCCGGCGTGGTCGACGGCTTCCTGCCGTATCTCATGGCCACGGCAGCCGGCGCGAAAAGCGTGGCCTACCTCAGCTCGACGGAACTCGGCGAGCGTCCCACCCTCACCATCGATCTGGGCGCGAGCTATCGCCTTTCCCGCCTGCACCTCCACGCCGTCGACCAAAGCGATACCGTGCCTCAGACACACGTCGGCGATCTCGGAATTCCCCAGGTGCTCCGGGTCGAAGGCGCCGACGCTGCGGATTTTTCGGACGCCCGGTTGCTGTTCGAGTCTCGTTACGAGACGCTCTACGATGTGGGGCCGGTCCTGACCGAGAAATTCCCCGAAGTCTCTTGTCGCTACGTCCGCCTTGCCGCCGTCCGGATGAACCGCGACGCGCCGTTCCGCGCGGGTCCGCCGCGGCTCGGCTTCGCCGAGATCGAACTGTTCTCACAGGGCCGCAACGTGGCCCTCGGCCGACCGGTCACCGCGAATTTCAGCACCGACGGCACCACCCGCTCGCTGGCCAGTCTGACCGACGGTCGCAACTTCTACGGTGAAATCCTGCCCTTCCGCACCTGGCTGAACCAACTCGCGCTTCGCCACGAATTGGAACGTCAGCGGCCGCTCGTAAGCGCGGAACTCAGCCGCCGCTATGCCGAGCAGAAAATCAACATCACCCGACTCACCAGTCTCGCAGTCGTGCTCGCTTTGGGGGTGGTCGTCATCGTCCTCGTCAACCGGAGCCGCCAGCAGCGCGCCGTGGAGGACACCCGCAAGCGGATTGCCGCCGACCTGCATGACGAACTCGGGGCCGATCTCCACGCCATCGGCTTGCTCAGCGATCTGGCCGTCGCCGCGCAAGGCGCTCCCGAGCGCCTCCGCGATCTGCTGCAGCGCATGCGCGCGCTGACCGAGCACACCGGCAAGGCCGCGCGCCACTGCACCAACCTGATCGAGGCGCAGGATCTGCACGGCGATCTCGTGAACGACATGCGCCACACGTCCGAACGCCTCCTGGCCGACCTGGAACACCAGCTCGAATTCGAGGGCGAGGCGCGGCTGCGACAGCTCAAACCACGGCGGCGCGTCGACCTGCTTCTTTTTTATCAGGAGAGTCTGATGAACATCATCCGCCATTCCGGCGCAACGCGTGTGCATACCCGGCTGTCGGCCGTCGACGGGCAGATTAGTCTGACTGTTTCCGACAACGGGCGCGGCCTGTCGGGCGGCGTGCCGGCCTCCTTGAAGCGGCGCGCGCGGCTCCTGAACGGCGAGATCTGCGCGGGTGCTGCGGGTTCGTCGTCGGGCACATGCATCATGCTGCGCATCGAGCGACGCTGGTTTGGCTTCCTGCTATGAAGGGCAATATCCGCGTCACACTTGTGGAGGATAATCCCCGCTACCGGGAAGTGATCGTCCTCGCGCTCAAGCACGAGCCAGGACTCCAACTCGCCAGCCAGTTTGGCACGGCCGAGATCGCGTTGCGCAGCTTGCGCGACAATCCGGACGGAGAAGCGCCCGATCTCATCCTGCTCGACCTTCGCCTGCCGGGCATGGACGGGCTCGAAGCGTTGCCGCAGTTTCTCGCCGCCGCACCGCGGGTGAAGATCATGATTCTCACTCAATCGGACAACGATGCCGATGTCTTGCGGGCAATCTCACTCGGAGCCTCCGGCTATCTTTTGAAATCCTCTACCATCAGCATGATCGTCGAGGGTATCCGGACGGTGATGAACGGAGGAGCCTCGCTCGATGCCGGGATCGCCCGCTTCATCGTCAAAGCGCTTAAGACGCGTCTGCCCAAAGGGGCGGCAGAAGGTCTTCTCACCGCGCGGCAGATGGAGATCCTCACGCTGCTAAGCGAAGGATTTTTGAAGAAGGAAATCGCGGATCGCCTGACGCTCAGTTACGCGACGGTCGACGAGCACGTCGCTCACATCTACGAGCGGCTTGGCGTGCGCAATGCGCCATCGGCGGTCAACAAGGCGCACATCCTCGGCCTTTTTCCCCTCGGCGGCCATTAGACGCGCGAGCGACGCCAGCCGAAAAAGAAATGCGCGTGTTCATACGACGGGCGGCCAAATGGTGGGGAGCCGCAGTCGGCATCCCGCATGACTGCGGTGGCGCCGGCCGTCTCCCGCAACGAAGGACTCAGGTCCAACACCCAAATGCGCCGACCGGCACGTGTCTTGATTTGGAAACACTCGATCATACGCGCTTAGTGCCAACGTCGGTCGGAGGACTTTCTGAAAAAAAGTCTGGCGACACGCCACCCTCTCATCGCTTGCGGCGTTCGTCCGCATCCAGCGGTTCGATCCGAATTTCACGCACGAGCGCTTGATGGGCCGGGTTGATAAATTCTCCGGCAAAGTCCTTCGCGGCCACCGAGATCAACCGCGCCTGCGCCTCGGCCGCCGCTTGATATACTTCGGCGAGATTTCTGCCGGAGATCATCACGCGATGGGTCACGAAGGACAATTCAACCGCGGTTGCGTCGTTCTTCAGCTCCAGCTTAATCAGCGAGGAATACGGTAGCGCAACCTGCTCCCGGGTAGACTGCAGTCGCAAAAATACGCCCGGGATTTCCCGTGTTTCCAAGCAGCGCACTGGCGATGATAGGTCTTCTGGTTTTGATCCTTTTAACATGGTTGGTTACATTCTCATTCGGATTCGCGGGGCCTCTTGATGAATCGTGGTGCGGGGACGTGGGGTGTAGCCATCGTCCTGCGGGCGCGGGTTCCGCACCGGGCGGGTAAAAGCCTCCTGCGTCGTCCGCTCGAATTGACGGGCGGCATCGTGTGCGTCCGGCACAGGATGCTGCCCCAGAAAATGCGCTCTTACCTGCATGAGGTGACGCCAACCGCGAGCCATGACCGACCCGAGATCGGTCCCGCGCGCATGCTGGCGCATGAACTCCATCGCCGACATCCGCACCTCGCTTCTCAGTCCGCCGGCATGGATGAACGCCTCCCGGTCGGGCACGAATATCCGGATGCCCTCGCGTCCGCGAGTCGCGGACACATACAGCCCCTCCTGCGAAATTGCACCGGCGACGAAAACCTTGTCCACGGTGAGCCCTTGCGCGGCGTGTGACG
Source organism: Opitutia bacterium (assembly GCA_947461205.1). GTDB lineage: Bacteria > Verrucomicrobiota > Verrucomicrobiia > Opitutales > Opitutaceae > GAS368. Next base: position 3,365 of record CANHJG010000164.1, on the reverse strand, counting down.
TCATTGCATAGCCATGCACCACCTGCCGGGTGTGCAAGGTTGAGCCATCGGCGAGCACCAAACGGCCATTGGCATCGACTGAACGGGCAATGACGGCGGTGCCGTTCGCGAGCCGTCGCGACTCTCGATCCGCTCCAGTGACGCGGCCGACCGCGCGGAGGCGGAGACGTTCGCCGGGCGCGACAGCCAGCGGGCGCTCCTCGCACACGCTCCACGCCAGACCCGACTGGCGCGGCGAGACGGAAATTTCCTCGGTGCCACGTGCGACGATCAGTCGACGTTTTTCCCGCCGAACGACGCGCAACGCGTCGCCTTTCTCGAAATGTTTCGTGGCCTTGTGGATAACGAGCACGTCACCGGGTTGGTAGTTGTGCGCGTCTTTCTGTTGCGACTTCGTCCAATTTTTTGTGCGGAGCGACGCGATGGTTTGCTCTTCGCGGGCGAGCTTGCCGGCGGCGCGGAGTTTTTCCCGCGCGTGCAGGTTGAGTGCGTCGATTTCGGTCCACGTGGGTGCAACCATCAATGCGGTTTTCGCTCGCTCTTGCGCGCCCGTCTTCGCCGGGACGAATTTCGTTTCCTGCGTGGCTTCGAACCATTCGTTGACCATCTGGACCCGGCGCGCGGTTGGGTTTTCAACCTCAACGACGGCTCCCATCGCGTCGAGCTTGCCCAATCCTTCGGCGATCTTGCCGGAGGCGAGGGCCTCTGCGGCAGCCCGATATGCGGGATTGGCGGATTGCCGACGGACTTCCCGTAATTTGGCGACGGTGGCGCGCGATTCGCGTTCGACGATCCGCGCCGCATCGCCGGCCTCGACGCTCTTGTGCTGGCCCGAGTCTCCCACGAGCACGAGCCGGGCGTGGTGTTTCTCCGCCAGATCGACCACTGCATTGAGCTGACGGAGTGAAAGTAGGCCATATTCGTCGATGACGACGGCTTTGTTCCGAATGGATGCCTGCATGACCGGATCAACCAACAGCCGCTGAATGGTTTGCGTATCTCGCAAAGCGGTTGCCGCCGCGATGCGGCCAGCTTGCACCTGCTCTTCTCCGTCGCGCCGGAGAATTTCCACCGCTTGGGTGCTGGGGGCGAAGCATGCGACCTCTCTCTTGACGGACGCCATCCCCTCGATGGCACTCGCGAGCGTGTGGGTCTTGCCCGTCCCAGCCCGACCGCGCAGCACCACCGCGCGGTCTCCGGAATTGAGGATCTGAGAAACGGCCGTCCGTTGCTCCTTGGATAATTTCTCACCTGCGGCGCTCATGAGGTAGCCGAGTTCGGTCATGGTGCCGGCGGCATGGTTGAGCTGCGCAACGAGCGCATGTTCCAAATCGAGCGCAGCGCGGGTCGTCACCTTTCCGTCGGCGTGGAGCAGGCCGAAATGACTACCTCCGACGACGGCCTCCTTGATAGCGCCGAGCGCGTGCTGGCCGTAGGATTGCCGGAGGATTTCCGCGGTGAATTCATGGACCGGGACGACCGTCTTCCGCTCGAACACGTGTTCGATGGCCCGCTCGATCGCGGTGGAGAGTAGCACGGGGTCCATTGCGGTGCGCTTGTCGGAGGTTCGCAACGCGCGGAGATGGCTGAGTTCGCTGTCGCTCACCTGGGCCAATTGGCGTTGGCGCACGTCGTCGGGGGTCAACTCGTATTGCTTCTTGGCCCGGGTTTCCCGGACCAGAACGGCAATTTCGTCATGGGTAAGTTCGCGACCGAGTTCGGCTTCACAAATGGCGATGGCGCGGTCGCGTTCCGCCGCTCGCTTCGAGAAGCGTTCGAGCAAATTCGTGGGCACTTCAGCCAATTCGAAGCCGTCCTTGCGGCGTTCGATGGGGTAGCCAAGTTTTTGAACTTCGCGGGCGAGGGCGTTGCGATAGACTTCAGTGAGGTAGTGAGCCCGTTCGAAGATGTTCGAAGATTCGAGGGCGAGCAGCCGTGAGTTTGAACCGCTTTGAACGACATTGAATACGAAGGCGTGCGAGTGGAGATGTGGGTCGAGGGCACGGCTTTCGCCGTGGCAGAAGACCGCCGCGGCAATTTGGCCGCTGGTCACATAGCGTTTGTTGATACGGCGGCCCTGCTGATAGGCGGCGAAGGTCTCCAACTCGCGCAGCGCCTCCGTCACGGCAGCCTCGTGGGCCGCAACGAGCCGGGCGTCGCCGCCGATGAACGCCTGAATCGAGACTGATTTTGGGGCGTTGAACGTGGCGTCGTAGCCGGCGCGGCGGCCGGCAGCCATCCGCTCCGTGAGTTGCTCGCACGTGACTGCATGGTGATTGCTGGCGACCCGGTCAAACGCCTCGTCGGAGATCGTCGCTCCTTCGACCAAACCAACCGCGTCGCAGAGCCTCCCGAAGCACCGGCCTTCGACTTTCATGCCCTGCGAATAGTAATCCGCCTGCCGAAGGTATTCACCCAAGGCGTGGCTGAAAACCTTACACTTCCGAAGGGTCAACATGCCCCACCTCCACTCCATCTCAATGACCACGCCGAACCTGCAATCGAACCACCAAAACTACGAATCACCACCTCGACCCACTCATCAACGGGACTGAAGACGAAGCGACAACACTTCAAGGACTGAACCAACTCAGCTAATCGAAACCCGATTACTTCAACGTATCGCCGTATCCAAAGATTCAATCGAAGCCAAAGCGTCAACGAACTGAAACTGATCACGAAAAATAAAAGAAAAGCATGGGTCAGGACACCAACGTCCAAGCCTCGCGGCTTAGACTGTTCCAAAACCACTCCCATTGCGCTACCCAGTCGCTCCGAATATCGTTCCCACATGACTCCTTCGCCACCACTTGTCCACCACGACATCGCTCCGACACCGCCTCCGACGCTCGCCGAGTTGGTCGCAAAAGCGCGCCACTTGAAGCAACCGAAGACGGCGCAGCTTGAACCGCACCGCGAGGAACTGCTGCGGCTGCGTCGCGCCGGCGATTCCGTCGAGGTGCTGGCCATCGCGTTGCGCGGCCTCGGTGTCGTCATCTCTCCCGAGGCCTTGCGCCTGTGGCTTAACCGCGAACTCGGACACAAGCCGGTCCGTCGGCGCAAGGTGCGGCTGAGGTTCGATCGCCACGCACTCGATCCGAGCGCGTCAATCGCTTCGCACGTCGCACGTATCGCGGCAGCGGTTCCGATCGCAGTCGTTTCTGCCGTCGCTCCCCACGCGGAACGGGCGCCGGAACCGTCGGGAAGCGTGCCCGTCAAACCGTCGTCGCTGATCCGACCCGGTGAAACGCCCAAGCAGGCGATGGATCGGCGTCTCGCCGCGATGAGCGCGGCGCGAGCTAACCGAGGTGACGCCAACTGAAATGCGCGTCGGAGCTTTCCGACCACGGGCGGTGAGACATTTC
>CANHJG010000163.1 GCA_947461205.1 Opitutia bacterium | reverse complement strand
CGGCCAATGCCCCTGCCACCGACCGGAAGGCCCTTGCCGCCGGGTGGAAAACCAGGTCGCAAGTCGTCGCCGCGCAGCCCGGGAAAATCCGCCGTCGGGTGCCGAACACATTTACCGTCTACCCCACCGACGAAGTGAGCGCGGCCAAAAGACCCGCACCGTAACCGATGCGCCTACGGAAAGGAGCATGGAGTTCAGGAGGCTTGGTTGCGGCACTACGGCGGCGCCGGCGGTAAAAACTCCCGCGTCGCCACCGCCCCGATCGCCACCGGGACGTCCATTACCTTCAATTCCAGCAACACGTCCAGTTCCGCCGCCAAGCGTGCAAGGGAGAGCTGGCCGATGTCCTCGCCCTTGGTACGGTCGCCGGTCACGAGGGAGCGCAGAATCAATTCCCCGCGGGAAAAATCGAGCTGCTCCCGCGTCATGTGGCGGTTGCGCTCCAAAATCACCGCATGCGCTGGGCCCGGATCGCCGTCCAGGTAGTCGCGCCAGCCCCGGATCGAGGCGGCGACGAACACGCGCACCCGTTCGGGTGAGTAGCGCACCAGATCACGTCGGCAGATGATCGTGTGGTAAACATCGTAGCCTGATTCCGCCAGCGGCAGCGTGCGCACCCGCACACCCTGTTGTAGCGCGTAAAACGGCTCATTGGTGACGAAGCACTGCTGGATCGAATCCTTGTCGGCGAGAAAGGCCGCGACGCTGTAAGTGTTCGGCTTCAGATCGAAGCTGAGCCGGTATTTTTTTTGAATGTACGGTATCCAGGCCATGCCCACCGAGGCGGTCACCGCCCGGCCCTTCAGGTCCTTGAGGGATTTCACGGGACTGTCCGCGTGCACCATCAGTGCCTGCGGATCGTGCTGCAGCACCGCCGCCACCATGACGAGCGGCAGCCCCCGGCTCGCGACCACCATGACATCGTCGCTGCGGTTCATGCCGAAATCCACCTCGCCGGTCGACACGGGCACTTTGATCCCGACGCCCGGCCCGCCGGAACGGATTTCCACGTCGAGCCCGGCCTGGCGGTAGAAGCCTTTCGCCAACGCCTGGTAAAATCCGCCGTGCTCCGCTTGGGGAAACCAATCGCTCTGAAACACGACCTTGTGCAACGCCGGCACCGCCGGCCGCGCACCGTCCGCGCGTTTTTCCCGCGCACAGCCCGCCGCGAACACCACAGCCAACAGCAACAGACCACTCGCGCGGACAGGAATCATGGCGCAGGATGCGAAGCGCGCAGCCCAAGCGGCGAGCCTCAACAACGCAGGGTTGCGTCATAGGCGCGCGGCTGCAATGCATCCTGCGTGAATTTTGCCGACTGGCAGCAACTCTCCCCCGCCGCGGCCGCGCGCGAACTGCACCGTCGCAGCGCCACCCGCCTCTCCCCGGCCCAACAACGCGCCGCCCTCGCGCTGCTCCTGCCGGAGGAAACCGTGGCCGGGCAATTTTCCTCCGCCCGCGACAGCGGCCGCCCGCTCGCCGGAGTGCCCTATCTCGCCAAGGATCTCTTCGACGCCGCGGGCCTGCCCACGTTCGCCGGCTCAACCTTCCTGCCCGAAGTGCGCCCGACCACGCCGCACGACGGCGCATTCATCCGCGCGCTGGGCGGCACCGGCGCCGTGCTCGCCGGCAAGACCCAGCTCCACGAATTCGCCTACGGCATCACCGGCGAGAACCCCCACTACGGCGACTGCGAGCACCCGCGCTTCCCCGGCCGCACGACCGGCGGGTCCAGCAGCGGATCCGCCGCCGCGGTCGCGGCCGGCATCGTGCCGCTGGCGCTGGGCAGTGACACGGGCGGCTCGGTGCGCGTGCCCGCCGCGTGGTGCGGCCTGTTCGGATTTCGCCTGACGCCCCGCGACGCGTGGATCGGGGACGCGTTTCCGCTCGCCCCGAGTTTCGATACCGCCGGCTGGTTTACGGCCACCGCCCTCGACATGCGCCTCGCGATCAGCGCGCTCACCGGACTGCGTTCCGTGCACCGTGACCTGCGCGGATGCTATCTCGACATGCCCGGCGTCGACCCCGAAGTCGCCGACGCGTGCCGCCGCGCCGCCGAACGTCTCGCTCCTCCCGCGGGGGCCTCCGTCCGCGACGACCTGCTCCACGGGTTCGTCCCCGCGCTCGACAGCTACCACACCATCGTGGCCCGCGAAGCGTGGGAGGCGCACCGGCCCTGGGCCGAGCGCTTTCGCGAGCGCTACGATCCCGTCGTGTGGCAGCGGCTGATGCGCGTCCAGACCCTGACTCCCGCGCAAATCGACGCGGCGCAATTTGGTCTTACCACGGTGCGCCTGCTGTGGACCCAGTTTTTCCTCAGCTACGATTTTCTCGTGCTGCCCGCGACGCCGTGCGCCGCCCTCACCAAGGCCGAGTGCACGCTTGAGAACCGCACGCGGGTGATCACGCTCACCGCGCCCGCCAGTCTCGGTGGGTTGCCGGTGCTCACCGTGCCGGTCGCACTCCCCTCGGGTTTGAGCACGGGCCTGCAAATCATCGTCAACCACGCGCAAAGCCCCGTCGTAAACTGGGCGTTGCAGCAATTCGGCGGTTGAGTCCGCCGCCCCGCCCCGCGGCCCGCCCGTTGACGCCCCCCCGGCGCCCCGGCTGGCAACCCCGCGCCATCGTCTGCGCCCCGCGCTCTCGGCGCCGGTCTGGGCGAAGCCGACCTGACCGGCCTTTTGGGCGTCGGGGCGGCAAAAGGGGCCAGCAAGGCCAGCGCAACGAGGCCGGCCACCGTCGAGAATACGCGATGAGACAGACGGGGTTTCCCAGGAAAAAGCGACCCGATGGAAAACGCACCACGCGAAAAAGTTACGAGCGCCCCCCCGGCGCTGGACCGCCAATCACCGCGAAAGGAGCCCAGGGTGCGGCGTCCCCGTCATTCGCCTTGCCGCGCCGCAGGCACCCACGCATAAGCCCAGTCTCTGACCATGACTATCCATCCGGCCAAAGACGCGTTTTTGACCCTCGCCGCCCAGGGCAACGTCATTCCCGTTTACACGGATCTGATGGCCGATTTCGAGACCCCGGTGTCGGCCTATGCGAAGCTGAAAACCGCGGGACCGTCCTATCTTTTCGAATCCGTAGAAGGCGGTGAAAACCTCGCCCGCTACAGTTTCATCGGCTGCCGGCCGCGAAAAATCTTCATCTGCGGCCCGGAAACGACCGAGATTCGTGTGCCGGGCCAGCCCGCCCAAACCGTCCCGACGCCGCGCGACCCGCTCGCGCTGATTGAGGCGGAGATGAGCGGCTACCAACCGATGGCGCTGCCCGGACTGCCGCGTTTCACCGGCGGTGCCGTGGGCTTCGTCGGCTACGAGTATGTCACGCGCATCGAGCCGAGCGTCCCGGCGGCGGCAAAGGACGAGCTGGGCCTGCCCCTGCTCTACTTCATGCTGTCGGATTCGCTGCTGATTTTCGACCGCGCCAAGCAGACCCTCCGCCTCTGCGTCAACGCCCACCTCCGCGGCCGTGACGCCGGCGCCGCCTACGACGCCGCCGCGAAGGAATTGCGCGAACTTTACGCGCTGCTGCGCCAACCGCGCGAACTGATCCCGGCGCCGCTCGTCGACACGCCCAATCTCACCGTGCCGCCCGGCAATTTCACCCAGGCGCGGTTCGAACAGGTCGTCGAGGACGGCAAAGAGTATATCCGTTCGGGCGACATCATTCAGTTCGTTCCCTCGCAGCGCTTCACGGCTGAGTTCAAGAAGTCCCCACTCGATCTCTATCGGGCGCTGCGAACGGTCAATCCCTCGCCCTACATGTTCATTCTGGAGGCGGGAGATTTCTCCATCGTCGGGGCCTCGCCCGAGGTGCACGTGCGCCTCACGGACGGTCTCGTCGAGATCCGACCCATCGCCGGCACACGCCGACGCGGGGCGACGCCCGCCGAGGACCTCGCCTTGGAAAAGGAACTGCTCGCCGACGATAAAGAGCGCGCCGAACACCTTATGCTCGTCGATCTCGCCCGCAACGACATCGGCCGCGTCTGCCAATTCGGGAGCGTAAAGGTGCCGGAAATGATGGTCATCGAACGCTACTCGCACGTGATGCACATCGTGTCGCAGGTCGAGGGCCAGATCGCCCCCGACAAGACGGCCTACGACCTGATGCGCGCGACCTTTCCGGCCGGGACGGTCAGCGGTGCGCCGAAGATCCGCGCCATGCAGATTATCGCCCAGTACGAGCCGACCCAACGCGGCTTCTACGCCGGGGCCCTCGGCTATTTCGGCTACGACGGCAACAGCGACACCTGCATCTTGCTCCGCACCGCCCTGCTGAAGGACGGCAGGATCCACATTCAGGCCGGCGCCGGCATTGTCGCGGACTCGGTGCCCGCCTCCGAGTATCAGGAGACGATCAGCAAGGCGTCGGCGCTGCTCAAAGCGGTGGCCATGGCCGAGCAGTTCTGAGCGCCGCGGGCGGGATGCATCGGGGCGCGGGTGGCAAGTGTGACGGAATGGTTACCCGGGGGGCGTAGCCTTGGCCCACCGTGGCGCCAATGTTGCGCACACCCCGGGAAAACAAAGTGCATCTACCGTCTGGGGTTGCGCGTTGTTGAAGTGGAACGGGGCAAGCTACACCTCCGGGAACAAACCACCCACTCCTGCCTCTAACGCTCACTGAGGTCTTTCAACCATGCCTTCGAAAACCAAATCGGTCCGCTCTCGCAACGCCGCTGACGATCACGCCGCCTCCGAGGCCTCGACCGCCACCCTGAACGCCGCGCCCATGGACGCGCCGCCGTCCTTTCTTGAGAAGGCCGACCGTGCGGCCCCCGAGGCGCCCATCGCCCACGGGGAACGCAGCAACCTGCAGCTCTATCTGCAGGAAATCGGCAAGACGGCCCTCCTGACGATCGACGACGAGATCCGGCTCGCCAAGCGCATCCGCCGGGGCGACAAGGCCGCCCGCGACCACATGATTTCGGCCAATCTGCGTCTCGTGGTGAAGATCGCGATGGACTATAAGGATTTCGGCCTCCCGCTCCTCGACTTGATCAGCGAGGGCAATATCGGCCTCATCAAGGCCGTCGAGCGCTTCGATCCGCGCAAGGGCGGCAAGCTCTCCACTTACGCCGCCTGGTGGATCAAACAGTCGATCAAGCGCGCCCTCGCCAATCAGAGCAAAACCATCCGCCTGCCCGTGCATCTCGTGGACAAGATCTCCAAGATGCGCCGCACGGCGATGAAGCTCACCGAGGAACTCGGCCGCGAACCGACCGATGAAGAGTTGGCCATCGAACTCCAGATCCCGACCTCCAAGGTCGCCCATCTGAAATCCGTGAGCGTGCGCCCCGCGTCCCTCGACGCGCCGATCGGCGAGAGCGGCGATTCGGGCACTTTCGGGGAAATTGTCGGCGACGACAACGCGGTCAGCCCGTTCGACGGTCTGCGCGACAAGAACCTCACCAGCGACCTGCACGCGATGGTCGACTCGCTCGACAAACGCGAAGCCGAGATCATCAAGCTGCGCTTCGGCCTCGACGGTCGCGACGAGCTCACTCTTGAGGAGGTCGGCCAAAAATTCAACGTCACCCGCGAACGTATCCGCCAGCTTGAATATCTCGCGCTGACGAAAATGCGGAAGGCGATGGTCAAGCACGAGGCCGTCCGGACGGTCGAGGAAATCGAAGAGGAGGACCGCCAGCGCGAGCGCATGGCTGTGATCCGCGAGTTCGTTGAGAGCAAGGCGAAGAAGCAGGCGAAGGCCGGCGCCGACCGCAACTGACCTCCGGTTCGCCCACCCACGCCCAGCCCGACCTCCACGGTCGGGCTTTTTTGGGCGACAAAAAAGCCGCCCGGATTGCTCCGGGCGGCTTTGAGAGTTGAGCGATGGCCGTCGAACGGATCGCGCATCGGGCGGCTTAGCCGCAGATGCGTTATTCCTTCTTCGAGGCCTCGTCGAGAATGTCGCCGAGGTTCATCATGTCGTTGCCGGCGCTGCGATTGAGCGCCTCGTAGGCCGACGTCTCGGCGGCGAGCTGCTCCGAGGAGTAGTTCGCGGCCTTGATCGAGAGACCCAGACGACGCTCTTCGCGGTCGATCTTGATGACGCGCGCGCTGACCACTTGGCCGGCTTTGAGCACGTCCTTGATCTTGTCGATGCGCTCTTCGCTGATCTGCGAGATGTGCACGAGACCGTCGATACCGTCCTTGAGCTCCACGAAGGCGCCGAAGGAGGTGATCTTGGTGACGGTACCCTGCACGACGTCGCCGATCTTGAAGAAGGCGTCGATGTCGGACCATGGATCGATCGCGAGCTGCTTCATGCCGAGGCTGATGCGCTGCTGCGAGGAATCGACGTCCAAGACGATCGCGTCCACTTCGTCGCCCTTCTTGAGGACTTCGGAGGGATGGTTGACCTTGCGGGTCCACGACATGTCGGACACGTGCACCATACCGTCGATACCCTCTTCGAGTTCGATGAAGGCGCCGTAGGTGGTCATGTTGCGCACCTTGCCGCGCACGCGGGCGCCGATTGGGTAGTTATGGCGGACCATATCCCACGGATTCGGCTCGAGCTGGCGGAGGCCGAGCGAGATCTTCTGCTCGTCCTTTTGGATCCCGAGGACGACCGCATCCAGCTCCTGACCGACCTTAAGCAGTTCGGAGGGCTTGGTGATGCGCTTGGTCCAGGACATCTCGGTGATGTGCACGAGGCCTTCGACCCCGGGCTCGATCTCGATGAACGCGCCGTAGGGCACGAGGTTGACGACTTTGCCGTGAACCTTGGCGCCGACGGGGAACTTGCGGTCGATCTCGTCCCACGGATTTTTCGTGGTCTGCTTGAGGCCGAGGGAAACGCGCTCTTTGTCGCGGTTGACCTCGATGATCATGACTTGGATTTCTTCGCCCTGCTTCACCATTTCGCTCGGGTGCGAGATGCGGCCCCAGCTCATGTCGGTGATGTGGAGAAGACCATCCATGCCGTCGAGATCGATGAACGCACCGAAATCGGTGATGTTCTTAACGATGCCCTTGCGGATCTGGCCGGGCTGGATGGAATCGAGGAGGTTGCGGCGCTTGCTGGTGCGCTGCTCTTCGATGAGTTCGCGGCGGGACAGCACGATGTTCTTCCGCTCGACGTTGATTTTGAGAACCTTGAAATCGTAGGTCTGGCCGACGTATTGATCGAGGTTCTTCGGGGGCTGGATGTCGATGTGCGACGCCGGCATGAAGGCATCGACGCCGATGCTGATGATGAGGCCGCCCTTGACCTTGGCCTTCACGCGGCCAGCGGCCACGGAACCCTCGGGGAACTTCGTCAGGATGTTGTCCCAATTCTTCTTTTGTTCGGCGAGGTCGAAGGAGAGAACGGGAGCGCCGCTCTTGTCTTCGAGTTTTTCGACGAGGACCTCGATCGTGGAGCCGATTTGGAGCTCGCCGATATCGAGGAATTCGTGGGCGGGGATGACGCCTTCGGATTTGCCGCCGATGTCGACGACGACTTCGTGCTGGCGGATTTCAGTGATGACGCCCGGAACAATCGCTCCCTGCTTCAATTTGTCGAAGGAGGACTGCTCGAGCAGCGCTTGCATGATAGAACTCATAACGCGGAAACCGGCAAACCGACACCCTGCTCCAGAGACGCCAGACCACCGGTGATGGCCCCGCCGTCAAGCGGTGCCGTGGGTTGACTGTTGAACTAACGGAAGGGTCGACGGGAGCATCGCGGCGACGTCGACTTGACCGATAACGGAGACCGCGAGCTGACAGACTCCCCGGCGCAGGCGTGCGCGGCAAGCCGAATTTCGGCCAAAACGCGCCCCGGGGCGCATCTCCGTTTCGTGCCGGGTCCGGCGTCTCCGGGTGGGCCGTGCGCTCCGCGCGCGGCTTCGCCGGCCACGCCGCTCGCTCCAATCCGCCGCCCGCGGAGCGGCCGGCCCACCTCGGGCGGCTCAGGCCAGAAAGTGAGATCCGCCCCGCGCCCCGCTCAGCCCTTTTTCGGGGCTTCGATGGCCGCCTGGACGTTGCGGAAAAACACTTCGTAGAGCGGCGTGTCGCGGAGCGGGGTCGCCGTGCCCTGTCCGGCGCGGCCGCTGGAATCGCTCTCGATGACCTCGGTCAGCAGCAACGCTGCCTCCGTGCCGCCGTCGAGGGCGGCCTTGAGCCGCAGCTTGAGCGTGATCTGGCGGGAGCCCCGGAGCGTGTCGCTGGCGGAAAGGCCGCTGACCGCGTCGAGTTCGCCCTGCGCGGCCCCGCCGCGGACCAAGCGAAAGCCCATCTGCTCCACCGCCACCCGGGCGGCCTCGTAGGTCGCGCGCTGCGGGGCCGGGTAGAGATGCGTGCGAGGTTGCTCACGGGCGGCGAGTTTTTCGCGCACGCGGGTCGTCGCGTCGGACAGCGACTCACAGCCGGGAAACAGGGCGAGCGAGAGGAGCGCGAGGAGCGCGCGCGGAGGGTTCATGGTCAGGCGGGCTGCTGCTGCGAGATGCAGTGCAGGGTGCCCAGCCCCCAGACGAGCTCCAGGCAATCGATGGGAATAATCGTCCGGCCCGGGAAACATGCGGCGAGCACCTCGGCGGCCTCGGCGTCGCGCTTCGGCTGCTGGAAGGTCGGCATCAGGACGGCGCCGTTGATCACCAGAAAATTGGCGTAGCTCGCCGGAAGCTGTTGTCCCTCGCAGAAGGTCGGCTTTGGCATCGGGAGCTCGACGATGGTGAACTTCTTGCCGTCAGGCGTCCGCAGCGCCTGCAGGCGCCTGAGATTTTCGCGGAGGATCGGGTAGTTCTTATCCTTCTTGTTGCTCTCGGTCGCGGTCACGATTCCGTCCACCGAAAAAAACCGCGTCATGTCGTCGATGTGCCCGTCGGTGTCGTCGCCGACGATACCGTCACCGAGCCAGTAAATCGTCTGGACGCCGAGGTAGTCGCGCAGCGCCCGCTCGATCGCAGTCTTCGACATCGTGGGGTTGCGATTCTTATTGAGGAGGCACGATTCCGTCGTGAGGAGCAGGCCGGCGCCGTTCACGTCGAGGGAGCCGCCCTCCATGATCATTTTCTTCTCAAAACGCCGGAAGCCGAGGGCCGCGGCGATATTCGGGGGAACCGTGTTATCGAGGTCGAAGGGCGGGTATTTTCCGCCCCAGGCGTTGTGTTCCCAGTCGGTGATGGCGACCTCGCCGGTCTGGTCGTTCTTGACGAAAAGGGGACCGTGATCGCGGCACCAGGCGTCATTCGTCGCGTGGTCGTAGAGGGTCACCCGGGACAGGACGGCCTTGGCCTTGGCGATCAGCGACCAGGCGCGCTGTTGGAGCGGCTCCGCGACATTGATACGCACTTCCTCGTAGCGGCTGATGTGGGCGACGATCTCGGCAAACTTTGCGGGGATCGGCCGAAAATGACCGGGCCAAGTGGCGAGATTGTGCGGCCAGGAGAGCCAGACGGCGACCTGCGGTTCCCATTCGGCCGGCAGGCGAAAGCCAAGCGCGGCGGGGGTTTTGATTTTCGGGGCGGGCATGCTCAGTCGATAAAACGCTTCGTCAGATCACCGTAGGCGTCGATGCGGCG
>CANHJG010000162.1 GCA_947461205.1 Opitutia bacterium | reverse complement strand
GGGACGCCGTCGCCGCCCCCCCCTCCGCTGCGAAATAAGCCGCGGGCGCTTCGCCCTCCCTTTCTGTTCCTCGCTCTCCGCTCTCCACTCTGTGAAACACTACTTCACCCTCCTCAGCCACGAGGTCCGCATGCTGCTCGTCAACCCGAGCACCTACATCGCCGCCGTCCTCTTTCTCGGCGTCATGGGCTTCATGTTCACCGGCATTCTCGAGAGCTACAGCAAGACCCCGCAGGACACCTCACCCGCCCATGTCTTCTTTTCCATCTTCTGGTTTCCCGTCCTCTTCATCGTCCCGCTCCTCACCATGAAGTGCCTCGCCGAAGAGCGACGGCTCGGCACCATCGAAACCCTCCTCACCACCCCCGTCACCACCACCGAGGTCGTCCTCGCCAAATACTCCGCCGCCTACCTCCTCTACGTCTCGCTCTGGGGCTCCACCGGCGGCTTCTTTTTCATCCTCAAAAAATTCGCCGACGACTCCCGCTTCCTCGACCCCGGCCCACTCGTCGGCGGCTATCTTTTCGTCGCCGTCTCCGGCCTGCTCTTCATCGCCGTCGGCGTTTTCGCCAGCTCCCTCTCCCGCAACCAGGCCGTCGCCGGCATCCTCTGCTTCGCCATGCTCGCCGGCCTGATCGTCGGCGTCCGTTTTCTCGCCGACGCCGGCTGGCTCAACCGCGACCTCCTCGCCCCGGTCAAATCCGCCGTCGATTACGCGCAGATTTTTTCGCACTACGAGGACTTCACCCGCGGCGTCATCGACACCCGCCAAGTCCTCTTCTACCTCAGCGGCACCGTCCTCGCCCTCATCTTCAGCATCCTCGGCGTCGAGGTGAAACTGCTCCACTCATGAACCCGCTGAGCGCCCGCCCCATTCCCGTGCCCGCCCCCTTCGGACTCCCCGGCGCGGACTCTCGGCTCTCCGCTCTCCGCTCTCAGCTCTCCTGATGCCCTCCCTCGACAGCTTCCGCACCGCCCGCTGGCTCCGCACCCTCAACCTCGGGCTGCAGGCCGTGCTCTTTCTCTCCCTCTTCGGCGGCCTCAACTTCCTCGCCCGCAACCACCCCTCCCGCTTCGACCTCACCCACCACCGCCGCTTCTCCCTCTCCCCCGAAACCCTCTCCTATATCCAGCACCTCGAACGCCCCGTCCAAATCGTCGCCACCCTCGGCGATGACAACGACAACCCCGAGGTCCGCGGTCTCCTCCGCGAATACGCCAACGCCACCGACGCCAACCCCGCCGGCAAGATCACCGTCAAATACCTCGACGTGTATCAAAACCGCCGCGAAGCCGAAGCCCTCGGCCTCGACCAACCCGACGTCATCCTCCTCCGCTGCGGCGACAAACCCCGCATCGTCACCCTCACCGAACTCTACCGCTACAACCGCACCAAGGACGGCCAGCCCGAGCGCACCGCCTTCCAGGGCGAACAGGCCCTCACCGCCGCCCTCCTCGACGTCTCCAGCCCCGAACGGAAAAAAATCTACTTCCTTGCCGGCCACGGCGAACTCCGCCCCGACGAAACCGACGGCAACCGCGGCCTCACCGTGATCCGCGACCAGCTCCGCGCCCGCAATTTCGAGGTCGACGGCCTCGACCTCTCCGTCGCCCGCAAAATCCCCGCCGACGCCTCGCTCCTCGTCGCCGTCGCCCCCCAGAGCCACTTCACCCCCGTCGAACAGGAACTCCTCCGCGACCACCTCCGCGCCAACGCCGGCCGCCTCCTCCTCTTCCTCGCCCCCGGCTTCCCCCACGGCCTCGAGGACCTCCTCCTCGACTGGGGTGTCCTCGTCGACGACGACCTCGTCTACGACACCGGCCCCGCCAACGTCAGCGACGCCGGCGACCTCGTCATCCTCGCCTTCGACAAAACTCACCCGATCACCCAGACGCTCATCAGCTACAACTTCAAACTCCTCCTCGGCCGCACCCGCACCGTCCGCCCCGACCCCGGCCGCGCCACCGGCAACGGCCTCAACACCGTCACCCTCGCCGCCACCTCCCCCACCGCCTGGGGCGAGGTCAGCTACCGCGATCTCAGCCAGCTCCCCCAATTCAACCGCGGCATCGATCTCGCCCCGCTCCCCGGCATGGAACCCAAAGACCGCCTCGGCGTCGTCGTCGCCTCCGAACGCCTCGCCGTACGCGACAACCTCCCCTTCAGCGTCCGCGGCGGCCGCCTCGTCGTGTTCGGCACCGGCGACCTCCCCGTCAATAACCGCATCGTCAACGCCGGTAACCTCAACCTCTTCCTCAACGCCGTGAACTGGACCGTCGACCGTGACACCCAGCTCAATATCCCCGCCCGCCCCATCGAGCGCTTCCAGCTCGCCCTCAGCGCCGACGTGTTCTTGAAACTCCGCTACGCCCTCCTCTTCGTCCTCCCCGGCATCGCCGGCCTCCTCGGCCTCGCCGTCTACTGGGCCCGCCGCCGCTGAGGCCCCCCGCCGGTTGCAGTGAACCGTTTAAGTTGACGACCGCCCCACCTCCCCGAATCGCCCCGCGCAACCCTTCAACTTAAACGTCCGACTTAGCCTTTTTCCATGCGCACCAAAGTCACGCTCGTCCTCGTCTTCCTCAACGTCGCGCTCTTCTTCTTCATCTTTAAATTCGAGCGCCCGTGGATGACCGATCCCCGCGCCCGCGAAGCCCGCAGCCGCGTCCTCGGCCCCGAAGCCGCCGACATCCGCACCCTCACCCTCACCAGCTCCGTCCCCGGCGGCTCCTTCAGCCTCGCCCGCCGCGGCGACACCTGGTGGCTCACCCAACCCCTCGAGTGGCCCGCCAATCTTCACGTCGTCAACAGCATCCTCCACGAACTCCAACTCCTCGAAAACGTCTCCAGCTTCAGCGCCAAGGATCTTGCCGCCAACAGCATGTCCCTCGCCGATTACGGTCTCGACCGCCCCAAGCTCACGGTCTCCTTCGCCTCCGGCGACGCCCCCCCCACCGTCCTCCGCATCGGCGATTCCACCAACATCGGCAACCGCCTCTACCTTCTCTCGCCCGACGGCGAACGCATCCACGTCGTCGCCCGCGGCCTCGCCGACAGCCTCTCGCTCGGCCTCGACAAGCTCCGCGCCGACACCCTGCTCACCATCCCCGCCTACGAGGCACGCGGGCTCCTCGTGCAGTCCTCCGCCGTTCGCCTCCGCATCCGCCGCGAAAACAACCGCTGGCTCTTCGACACCATCATCAACAACGCCCGCGCCGGCAAAACCGCCATCGACCTCGCCATCGGCGGCCTCAACGACCTCCGCGTCAAATCCTTCAGCCCCGCCGCTCCACCCGCGACGCTTCCGTCCGTCGACCCAAAACTCCGCGTCACCCTCGAAGGCAACAACCGCCGCGAAACCCTCTTCCTCGGCGATCCCGTCCCCGCCCCGCCCGCCGCGCCTCCGCCGCCGGCGGACGCGTCCATCTCGGTTGAATACTACGCGCAGCTCGAAGGCCGCGCCACCGTCTTCACCGTCGCCGTGCCCACCGCCCTCGTCGAAACCCTCCGCAACGCCCAGGTCCGCCTCCGCGAAAAACGCCTCCTCGAATTCGACCTCCCCAACGTCACCGCCGTCGCCCTCTCCGCCCCCAACCAGCCCCCGCTCACCCTCCAACGGCTCGATGCCGGCGCCACCCCCGCCGACGCCACCTGGCAAATCGTCCGCCGCGGCGACCCCGCCTCCGGACCGCAGACCCTCCCCGCCGACCGCGCCGTCGTGCAACGCCTGCTCGAGCAACTCACCCTCCTCTCCGCCAAAGACCCCGGCGGTTTCGTCAGCGACGCCCCCGCCAACGCCGACCTGGAAAAGTGGGGCTTCAACCGCCCCGAACGCGAACTCACCCTCACCTTCGCCGCCGCCCCGGCCCCGGCGCCGGCGCCCACCGCCCAGCCCCCCAAGCCCAGCCCGTCCGCCACCGTCACCCTCCAACTCGGCACCGACGCCCAGGGCGCAATCTACGCACGCCTCGATCCGCTCACCAACCCCAAGGGCTCCATCTATGCCGTCGACCTCGACCTGCGCCGCGAACTCCCCGTTGCCCCGCGCGACTGGCGCGAACGCCGGCTCCCCGCCCTCCCGCCCACCGCCACCATCACGGCCTTCACCCTAACCTCCACCAAGCCCGACGCCGCTCCACTCTATACCCACAAGCTCGCCGCCAACGAAACCTGGCTCACCGTTCTCGCCGCCGAACCGCCCGCGAAAAAAACCGCGCTCGAAGCCCTCCTCGCCCAGCTGCGCGCCCCCCGCGCCAAACGCTTCGTCCAGGATGCGTTCACCGACCGCGTCACCGTCGCCGGCGACGACCGCCCGTGGAGTTTTCAACTCGAGGCCACCGTCGCGCTCCCCGGCGGCACCGGCGGCGAACAGACCAGCACCAAGACCCTGCTCTTCACCGAACGCGTCGGCGGCGCCCAACAACTCGCCGGCTCCCGCGAATTCAACGCCGTCTTCGAAATCGAACAACCGCTCCTCGACGCCCTCTGGACCCTCACCTCCGCCCCCCCCGCCCCCGCCCCCGCCAAGTAGGACCGGCTTCCGTCCGCCGACCGCCGCCGCTCCCATGCGCCGCACGTTATCCCACCTTTGGACCGGCACCCGCTGGTGCACCACGTCCCTTTTCTCGTTCGTCCTCTGGTCCGCCTGGCTTGCCCTCGCGGTCTTGCTCGCCGCCCAGCTCTACGTCGCGACCCACCGCGAACTTGCAGTCCCCGGTTTCCTGTTACGCTCCCTCGAGGAACGCCTCGCCGCCTCGGGCGTCCGCGCCACCTTCGGCCGCACCTCCTTCGACCCCACCGGCCGCGTCCTGATCGAAAACGCCCGCCTTTCCCTCCCGGCCTTTGCCGAACCCCTCGTGTCCGCCCGCGCCGTCTACGTCCGCCTCGATCCCTGGGCGCTTGCCGCCGGCCAGTTCGATCCGCGCGAACTCCGCGTCTCGGGCGCGAGCCTCGCCGTGCCCGCCATGCTCTCGCCAAGCGGGCGCTCCGAGGAAATCCTCCGCGACCTCGACGCCACCCTCATCCCCCACGAACAGGAGCTCGAACTCGCCCAGCTCTCCGCCCGCATCGCCGGCATCTCGCTCATCGCCCACGGCGCCCTCTCGCTGCCGCCCCCCCGGCTCGACGGCACCGCCTCGCTGCCCGTCGCCGATTTTCTCGCCCGCCACTACCCCGCCTTCTGCCGCCAGCTCGTCGCCGCCTCCGCCCAGCTCGCCGCCCTCGACCAACCCTCCCTCCAGCTCGAACTCGCCCCCTCCCCCTCCCGCGTCGCCATCGCCCGCGTCACCCTCTTCGCCCGCGGCCTCCACCTCGCCCTCCCCCAGCCCGTCCACGCCTCCGGCCTCCACCTCGTCACCAAAATCCCCTTGCTCGGCGATGCCCCCGTCACCGCCCGCCTCGAGCTCACCGCCGATGCCCTCACCCTCCCCTTCGACGCCGGCGCCCGCCGCGTCCACGCCCTCGTGCGCGGCACCCTCCGCCCCGCCCGCCTCCAGTTCGACCCCCTCGAACTCAACCTGTCCGCCGGGTCCTTTTCCGCCGCCGGTTTTTCCGCCGGACCCGTCACCGTCCAGCTCCACCCCGGCCCGCTCCCCCGACTCTCCGCCGACGTCGCCGCCCTCCTCCTCGACGCCCCGCTCGCGCTCCACGCCGAGGCCGATCTCGCCGCCCAGACCGCCACCGTGCACTTCGACGGCGCCCTCTCCCCCGCCATTCTCACTCCGCTCGGCGAACTCCTCCGGGTCGACGTGCGGAAATATTTCGATTTCGCCGCGTTGGATCGGGCCGTCGGCGACGCGCAGCTCGGCCCCGAATGGAAATTTGAAACCCTCGCCGCCCGCGTCGCCTTCCGCGGCATCAACGCCTACCGCGTCACCCTGGAAGAAGGCCACGCCGCCTTCCGCTTCGACGGCCGCCATTTCTCCGCCCCCGAGGCCGCCGCCCGCATCGGCGACAACTTCGCGCACGGCACGTTCGAACAGGATCTGCAGACCCTCGACTACCGTTTCCTCCTCGAGGGCCGCCTCCGCCCGCTCGACATCTCCGGGTGGTTCCGCGAGTGGTGGCCGAATTTTTTCCAGCAACTCGCCTTCCCCGTCACCGCGCCGGCCGCCAGCGTCGAAGTCGCCGGGCGGTGGACCGACCCCCGCCGCACCTTTGTCTACGTCTTCGCCGACAGTGCCCACCCCGTCATCCGGGGCGCCGCCCTCGACCGCGTGCGCAGCCGCCTCATCATCCGTCCCGGCTCTTTCGACAGTCCCGAACTCTACGCCACCCACCCGACCGGCACCGCCCAGGGCACGTTCCGCTACGTCGCGAATCCCGCCCCGGCATCCCCTTCCTCGTGGGGCACGCTCGACCTCGCTCTCGCCTCCACGCTCGATCCCTCCGTCGCCGTCACCATGCTCGGCCCCCTCGGTGAATCGATCTTCGCCCCGTTCAAGTGGTCCGCGCCCCCCACCCTCACCCTCTCCGGCCGCATCGAAGGCGGCGCCCACACCACCCTGCATATCGACGGTCGCACCACCGGCGAATTTCGCTTCCAGGATTTCCCCCTCGAAAACGTCCGCTTCACCGCCGACGTCCGCGACAACGACGTCGACGTCACGCAGATGGAAGCCCGCCTCGGCGAAGGCACGCTCACCGGCCGCGCCAGGGTCTTCGGCACCGGCCCCGCCCGCCGCGTGGCCTTCGACTACACGCTGAAGGACGCCAGCCTCGTCCGCGCCGTCGCCACGCTTCAGGACTACACCGCGCGGAAAAACCGCACGCCACCCTCTCCCCCGGAAAAGTTTCTCCAGGAAAAAGCCGCCGTGCACCTCGATCTCTCCGCCGCCGCCGAAGGCCGCTACGACGACCCGCTTAGCTACCACGGCACCGGCCGCGCCACCCTCCAGGGCCCCGGCCTCGGCGAAGTCCAGCTGCTCGGTCTGCTCTCCGAACTCCTCAAATTCACCGCCCTCCGCTTCACCTCGGCCAAGACCACCTTCACGATCGACGGCGCCAAACTCACCTTTCCCGACCTCGCCATCCGCGGCGCCAACTCCGCGATCGACGCCCATGGCGACTTCGCCCTCGACCGCCGCACCCTCGATATCAAAGCGAAACTCTTCCCGTTTCAGGAAAGCGACAACCCGCTCAAAAGCCTCGTCGGCGCTGTGCTCACCCCCTTCTCAAATATCTTTGAAGTGAAACTCACCGGCACCCTCGACCGACCCGAATGGGCCTTCGTCGTCGGCCCCACCAATTTCCTCCGCTCCCTTGCCCCCAGCGAACTCGCTCCGGAGCCCGCCAAAGCCGCCCCGCCGCTCACCCCCGGCCAGCCCCCGCCCGTCCCGTCCGAGCCGCCGTCGCCCACTCTTCCCGCAGCCCCCGTCAACCCCATCGCCACACCCGGCGCATCCGCGCCGCCCAAAACGTAACAGCTGCCCAACTCGCGCGGATAAACCCATTGCCCCGCACCAGCCCGTTCGTTTTGCTAGGGTGAATGCCTTAATGGATTCCCTCACCACATTGCCCCGCCGCACGTGGCTGGAGCGAGCGTCGCTGTCCCTCGCCGGCGTGCTCGTGTGCGTGGGGCTCGCCACCCTGCTCGGCTGGTGGTTGCACGTCGACGAGTTGCTGCAGCCTTTTCCCCGCTCGCCACCGCTGGCGCCGATGAAGGCCAATTCAGCGCTCGGCTTCGTCGTGCTTGGCGGCGTGCTGCTCTGCGTCGAGTTCGGCCGCCGCCGGTTCGCCGCCTTCGCGTTCGGCCCGGTCCTCGTCGGCCTCATCACGCTTTTCGAGGATCTCACCCGTCGCACTCTCAACCTCGATGAAGTGCTCGTGCGCGATCACCTCCTGATCGGCACCGCCCAGCCCGGCCGCATGTCCGGCCTGGTCGCGACTTGTCTCGTGCTCGCCGGCCTCGCACTCGCGTGGCGCGCCCTCGACCGCGCCGCCGCCGCGCGCCTCTTCGCCGAAGCCGTCGCCGGCTCCGTCCTGGCCGCCGCCGGCTTTTCCACTCTGCTCGGCTACATCGCCGAACTGCCCACCGTCTACAACTGGGGCAGCGCCACCGCCACCCCACCCGTCTCCGCCCTCTGCCTCCTCGCCCTCGGCCTCGCCCTCATTGTCCTCGCCTGGCGCGCCAGCCTCCGCACCGAGGGCGGCCCACCCTCCTGGGCTCCCATGCCGGCCGTCATCGGCTGCCTCACCCTCACCGTGATTCTCTGGGTCGGCCTCCGCGACCGCGAACATCTGGTCCTCAGCCAACGCACCCAGCAGTCGATCACCCAACTCGGCCTCCAAATCAGCGGCAGCCTCGACCAGCAGGCCGTCCAGATCGAACGCTTCGCCCGCACCTCCACCTGGAACGAACGCGCCGATCAGGCCAACGACTCCATCTGGGACGCCGACGCCACCCGCCAGCTGGCCGTCTCCCGCGATTTCGGCTGCATCAAAATCGCCTTCATTGCCCCCTCCCTGCGCACCAAGTGGGTCCACCCGCTCATCGGTAACGAGGCCTCAATCGGTTTCGAAAACATCAGCGTGCCCGAACGCCGCGACGCCTTGGCGGAAGCCCGCAGACTCAACACCGGCGCCCCGGTCATCTCCGCCACCACCAAAATCACCAACCCGAATCGCCAAACCCAGTCCGACGGCGTCGTCATCTACGCCCCAGTCATCCGCAACAACGGCCTCGTTGGCTACATCGGCGCCGAATACGTCTACAGCCTGATGTTCGAGCCTACGATAAAGTCGCTCCTCTATAACCTCGGCGTCGATTACAACATCTCCGTCGCGATCAACAACCAAATCGTCTATCGCCGCCTCGCCCCCGACGGCACCCGCCACGACGAACTCGCCGTCGACCGAACCGTCGTCATCGCCGACCGCCGCGTCCGCCTCAGCCTCGCCCCGTCCGACACCGCCCTCGCCCAGGACCGCCGCCTCCTTCCCGAACTCGCCCTCCTCGCCGGCTTCGGCATCACGATCCTCCTCGGCATCACCTTTCACCTCGCCCGCAGCGCCCGCGCCGGCCAGCGCGCCGCCGAACTCTCCAACAAAAAACTTTTCGCCGAAAACGAGGAACGCCGCCGCATCGAAGCCCGCCTCAAGGTCTCCGACGAACGCCTCCGCCTCGCCCTCGAATCCACCCAGATCGGCATCTTCGAATGGTCCGTCGCCGCCGGCCACGTCTACTACAGCCCCGGCCTCTGGGCCATGCTCGGCTACGAACACGGCCACATGCCGTCCACCGTCGAAGCGTGGCAGTCGCTCATTCACCCCGACGACCTCCCCCTCTACCGCCGCCGCACCGGGTCCCAGCTCACCGGCATCGCCACCTTCATCGAACCCGAATATCGCGTCCGCGCCCGCAGCGGCGACTGGCGCTGGGTCTACACCCGCTCCAAATCCGTCGCCATCGGCCCCGACGGCCGCCCCACCCGGATCATCGGCACCGTCCAGGACATCACCGCCCGCCGCGAAGCCGAACTCGCCCTCCGCGAATCCCAGGCCGAAGCCCGCAAACTCTCCCTCGTCGCCTC
>CANHJG010000161.1 GCA_947461205.1 Opitutia bacterium | reverse complement strand
CCGCCCCGCCTCGTCCTCTTCTCCCCGATCGCCAACGAGCAACTCCCCGGCACCGAATTCGCCGTCCCCGCCGCCAACAACCGGAACCTCGCACTCTACGCCGCCGCCATGGCCGAGGTCGCCGGCGACAAGGCCGGCGTGACGTTCGTCGATCTCTTCGCGCCGTCGCAAAAACTTTCCGCCGCCGCCCTCGGCCAGGGCCGCTCCCTCACCATCAACGGTATTCACCTCAGCGAATCCGGCGACGCCGCCCTCGCCCCCGAAATCTTCAAAACGCTCTTCGGCGCGCCCGCGCCCGCCCTCGACACCCCCGCGGCCCAAAAACTCCGCTCCCTCATCGCCGCCAAAAACGAATGGTGGCGCTCCCACTACCGCACCGTCGACGGCTACAACGTCTACGGCGACCGCTCCAAGATCGCCTACGAGTCCGTCAAGGATCAGCCCAAAATCACCAACACCCAGATCATGATGGAAGAGATGGCGCAGCGTGACGCGATCACCACCAACTACGAACGCCAAGCCTGGGCCCTCGCCGCCGGCAAGACCGGCCCGGTCGACCTGGTCTCCATTCCGCTCGTGACGCCCTTCGGCACCAACAAACCCGGCCCCAACGCCGACGGCACCTACGAGTTCCTCAGCGCCGAAGAGGCGATCACCAAAATGACCCTCGCACCGGGTCTCAAAGCCAACGTCTTCGCCAGCGAAAAGGAATTCCCCGAACTCGCCAAAGCCCTCCAGTTCGCCTGGGACACCAAGGGCCGCCTCTGGGTCTCCGTCTGGCCCAGCTACCCCGAACTCACGCCCACCGCCACTATCAAGGACAAGCTCATCATCCTCGAAGACACCAACGGCGACGGCAAAGCCGACAAATGCACCACCTTCCTCGATGGCCTGAATTGCCCCACCGGTTTTCAATTCTTCAAAGACGGCGTCCTCGTTATGCAGGCCCCCGACCTCTGGTTCGTCCGCGACACCGACGGTGACGGCAA
Organism: Opitutia bacterium; assembly: GCA_947461205.1. Lineage (GTDB taxonomy): Bacteria > Verrucomicrobiota > Verrucomicrobiia > Opitutales > Opitutaceae > GAS368. The sequence continues at coordinate 8,815 of CANHJG010000161.1, read as the reverse complement.
AGCCGACTCAAAGGAACGCGTCCTCATGGGCCTCGACTCCGCCGACTCCCACCACACCGCCAACTCCCTCGTCTACGAACCCGGCGGCGCGATTATTCTCAGCGACGGCGTCTTTCACCGCACGCAAGTCGAAACCGCCTTCGGTCCCGTCCGCAACGTCGACGGCGCCCTCTACCGCTACGAGCCCCTCACCGGTCGCTTCGAGACCTACGTCGCCTACGGCTTCGCCAATCCCCACGGCCGCGCCTTCGATTATTGGGGCAACGACATCATCACCGACGCCACCGGCAACAACACCTACTTCGGCCCCGCCTTCTCCGGCCAGATCGACTACCCCGCGAAACATCCCCGCATGAAAACCATCTGGGACCGCCCCTCGCGTCCCAGCGCCGGTAGCACGATCATCACCAGCACCCATTTCCCCGATGAGTACTGGGGAAATTATCTCAACCCGAACGTCATCGGCTTCCAGGGCATCTACCGCGTGAAGCTCGCCGAAGACGGCTCCGGCCTCAAAGGTCTCCGCCAAACCGATATCGTCCAGTCCTCCGACAAAAACTTCCGCCCCATCGACACCAACATCGGGCCCGACGGCGCGCTCTACGTCGTCGATTGGCACAATCCCCTTATCGGCCACCTCCAGAGCCACCTTCGCGATTCCAACCGCGACAAGGTCCACGGTCGCATCTACCGCATCACCGCCGAGGGCCGCCCGCTAGCCGTTCCACCCAAGATCGACGGCCAGCCCATCCCCGCGCTGCTCGAATTGCTCAAGCGCCGCGAAGATCAAATCCGCAACCTCGCCAAAATAGAACTCGGCAAACACCCGTCCGCCGCCGTCATCGCCGCCACCAAAACCTGGGCTGCCGCCCTCGACGCCACCTCCGCCGACTACGCCCACCATCTCACCGAAGCCCTCTGGGTCCACCAGTGGCACAATGTCGTCGACGTCGATCTCCTCGGCCGCGTCCTCCGTTCGCCGAACGCCGATGCCCGCGCCGCCGCCACCCGCGTAATCTCCTACTGGCGCGACCGCGTCCCCAACGCCCTCGGCCTCCTCCGCGAACGCGCCGCCGACGAAAGTCCCCGCGTCCGCCTCCACGCCGCCCGCGCCGCGAGCTTCTTCTCGTCGCTCGAATCCGTTGAGGTCGCCCTCGCCGCCACGAAGCAACCCATCGACTACTACCTCGATTACACCCTCGGCGAAACCCTCCGCCAACTCCGCCCCTTCTGGCGCAAGGGCATCGAAGACGGCGTCAAGGTCGGCGGCGGCGATCCCGCCAGCATCCGCTACCTCCTGCGCAGCCTGAGCGTCGCCGAACTCACCCAAATGGCCCCGACCCCCGACGTCCTCGAAAACATTCTCGGCCGCGCCGGGGTCGGCGACTCCGCCCGCGCCGACGCCCTCGCCCGTCTCGCCAAAGCCCGCAACGTCGCCCGCGTCAGCCTCCTCCTCGACGTCCTCAACTCCCCCGCCGAAGTCGACACCAAGTCCGTCGGCCGTCTCCTCGTCGCGCAACCCTCCGCCGATCTCCTCGCCCACCGCGCCGCGCTCATGAAACTCGCCCAAGCCGACGCCGCCGAGGGCCGCACCTACGCGTGGGCCGCCGTCGCGATCGCTGACGGCACCCTGGACACCGTCTGGGCAGAATCGACGAAGTCCCCGCTCTCCCAAGCCAGTCTCCTCGGCGGACTCCCATCCATCCCCGACGCCAAACTTCGGGCCACGGCCTACGATCGCGTGATGCCCATCCTCGCTCTGCCCATCACCGACATCCAGGGCCCCGACCACATCGTCGCCGCCATCCAACGCGACGCAATGCGCAGCGCGGTCGCCTCGAAACGCGAACCCGAAAAGGTCTTCGCCGCCCTGAACAGCCTGATCGCCCGCAACGAGCAAGTCCCCACCGCCGCCAAGGCCATCCGCGACCTCCCGCGCACCGCCTGGACCCCCACCGCCGCGACCCCCGCCGCCACCGCGCTCATCGCCTGGGCCGCCAAAACTCCACCCAGCGAGCGCACCAGCCGCGACTACGTGGAAACCATCCAGGTCGCCGACGAGCTCGCCGGCGCGCTTCCCGCGACGGAAGCCGAGGCGCTCCGCGCCAAACTCACCACCCTCCGCGTCCCCGTCTTCGTCATCCGCGCCGTCCATGAACAGATGCGTTACGATGTCACTCGCCTCGTCGTCCCCGCCGGTCGCGCCTTCGAAATCATTTTCGAAAATCCCGACGTCATGCCCCACAATCTCGTCGTCGTCACCGGCGGCTCCCGCGAGAAAGTCGGCCTAGCCGCGATGGAACTCCCCGCCGGCCACACCGACCGCCAAGGCCGCGCCTGGGTCACCGAAGACCGCGCGATCATCGCCGCCACTAAACTCCTCGAGCCCGGTCAAAGCGAAACGCTCAAGCTGACCGCCATCCGCAACGAGGGCACCTACGAATACGTCTGCACCTTCCCCGGCCACTGGGCCATCATGTGGGGCCAACTCATCGTCACCAAAGACGTCGAAGCCTACCTCAAAGCCAACCCGCTCACCCCCGCTGCGGCCCCCGCCGCCACCCATAAACACTGACCGCATTATCTCTCTTTCTCTTTCCTCTTTCTCTTAATCTTTCTCTCCCTCCGGCCACCGTGCCCAATCTGCTCTCCTCGTCCGCCAATCCCTGACGAAAGAGTAAGAGAAAGAGCAAAGAGACACCTCCTCCCCCCCCTCCCTTCCCATGAAATCCCCCCTCCGCACCGCCCTCACCCTCGCCGCCCTCACCACGCTCGCCGCCTCCGCCTTCGCCGCCGCCCCCGCCGGCTTCCAAGAGCTCTTCGACGGCAAAACCCTCGCCGGCTGGGACGGCAACAAAGACGTCTGGTCCGTCCGCGACGGCGCCCTCACCGGCCAAACCACCGCCGAAAAAGGCATCAAATCGAATACCTTCCTCGTCTACACCGGCAGCCAGCCCGCCAACTTCGAGCTCCGCACTTCCTTCCGCCTCACCGCCCAAAACCCCGATAACAAAGCCAACTCCGGCGTCCAATACCGCAGCAAGGTAATGGACCCTGCCACCTTCGTCGTCGGCGGCTATCAGGCCGACATCGACTCCCCGTTCAAATACACCGGCATGCTCTACGAGGAAAAAGGCCGCGGCATCCTCATGACCGCCGGCGAAAAAATCCGCATCGGCGAAACCACCCTCGTCCCCGACACCAAGAAAAAGGACGCCAAGAAAAAGCAGACCGCCGTCGAAAAACTCCCCGGCGCCACCCCCACCGCCGCCATCGCCGCCGCCTACAAACTCGGCGAATGGAACGAACTCGTCATCACCGCCAACGGCAACCAACTCCGCCACACCGTCAACGGCGTCGTCACCGCCGAGGTCACCGACACCGATGCCTCCATCGCCAAATCCGGCGTCATCGCCCTCCAACTCCACGTCGGCCCCCCCATGACGATCCAGTTTAAAAACGTCTATCTGAAGACGCAGCCCTGACCGACGGAGCGGCGGTTGCCCACCGCCACCTTCCCCTCCGCCCCCGCGCCTCGCCGGACGCGTTCTGATTTTTCCGGCTCACCGTTGCCCGCCCCTGACCGCCCCTGCCTACCATGAAAACCCTGCCTCTGCTCCCCCGCTCTCCGTCTCTGCCTCGCTCGTTCTGCCTTTCTGTCCTGGGCGCCTTGTCCGCCGCCAGCGCTTCCGCCGCCATCCTCACCGGCAACGTCTCCAACCTCGGCACCGGCAATCTCCTCGAAGGCGCCAGGGTCGCCGTCCCCGCTCTCGGCCTCGTCACCCTCACCGACAACACCGGCCGCTACGTCCTGCCCACCCTCCCCGCCGGCACCCACGAGGTCGTCGTCACCTACCTCGGCCTCGATCCCGTCCGCGCGACCCTCACCGTCTCCGACACCGCGCCCGCCTCGCGCAATTTCGACCTCACCACCGGTATCTATAAACTGGAGGCCTTCACCGTCGCCGGCGAACGCGAGGGCGGCGCCGCCGCCATCACCGCCCAGCGCAACGCCGCCAACGTGAAGAACGTCGTCGCCATGGATTCCTACGGCAATCTGCCCAACATGAGCGCCAGCGAACTCGCCATCTTGCTCCCCGGCGTCTCCTCCGCCCTCAACCTCGAAAACGGCATCGATGGCTTCACCGTCCGAGGCATGGGCCCCACCCTCAACAACATCACCCTCGACGGCAGCATGCTCTCCACCCAGGGCGCCATGGCCCGCCAGGGCCGCATCAATAATCTCACCGGCGCCATGTTCGAGGGCCTCGAGCTCATCAAGGGCCACACCCCCGACAAGGGCGCCGATTCCCTCGGCGGCACCATCAACCTCAAGAGCCGCTCGCCCCTCTCGATGCGCGAGAAACGCCGCGTCACCTACAATTTCGCCGCACGCTGGGCCCCGCCGTTCACCGCGCAGATCCCCCTGCGCGAAGCCCACCGCAGCCACCCCCTCCTCAACGTCGGCTACGCCGAGGTCTTCGATGTCGCCGGCGGCCAGCGCAACCTCGGCGTCGTCGTCAACACCTTCTACAGCGAAAACGTCGGCGCCGCCCACAGCACCACCCGCGATTTCCAAAACACCGTCGCCGGCCCCGCCTTCCTCTGGGACTACAACACCTTCGACCAATACAATAACCGCAAGCAGGCCAGCCTGAACGTAAAAGCTGAATACCGCCTCTCGCCCACCACCAAACTCACCCTCAACACCATCGCCAACGACGCGAACGAAATGGGCAAGCTGCGCTTCACCACCCGCGCCTTCACCAACCAGGTCGTCTTTAATCCCGCCCTGCCCGTCACCGGCACCAACGCCACCGCCGGCATCATGCCCGGCTACACCGACCGCCTCACCGAGGTGCGCCAGTCCACCGCCTCCAATTACGACATCCTCACCCAGGGCCCGAACAATTTCTACCTCCGCACCCGCACCTTCGACCTCGGCGCCGAACACGAACTCGGCCGCCTGCGCCTCGACTACGGCGGCGCCTTCAGCGCCACCCATATCAACAACGGCTTCGGCAACGACGGCGGCCAGTTTACCCTGCGCGTGAATAATCTCGGCTGGATCCTCGACCGCACCCAGTCCGACCTCTACCCGCGCTTCACCCAGACCGCCGGCGCCGATCTCACCAAGCCCGAGAGCTACCGGATGAACGGCTTCTTCCAAAACAACAACGTCGACAACGACCACGAGGTCCGCGAGGCCCGCGCCAACCTCAAATACGAAGTCCCCGCCCTCCGCACGTTTTTCAAAACCGGCGTCCACTGGCGCGAACAGTTCGCCCACGACATCAACCGCAACCGCCGCTGGTCCTACCTCGGCACCACCCTCCCGTCCGACCCGTCGATCCGCAACGTCACCGGCACCAAGACCGGCCTCGTCGTCCCGTTCTGGTCTGCCTCGCAGTTCTTCGCCGACCGCAACCCCATCACGCCTTCCCTTTGGAACGAGGACCGCTACTTCGCCCAACAAAGCCTCTTCACCGGCACCCGCCGCGTCACCGAGGCCGTCACCGCCGGCTACGCGATGGCCCAGGGCCGCATCGGCCATACCGGCTTCCTCACCGGCGTGCGCCTCGAGGAGACCGATACCAACAGCTGGGGCTGGGTCCGCGCCCGCGTCCCGAGCACCCCCGCCCAACAGACCGCCGACCCCGTCGGCTCCGCCCTGCGTGACTACAGCACCACCCGCCGCGAACTCCGCGGCAGCTACACCAAGTCCTTCCCGAGCCTCCACCTCACCCAGGACATCTCCCCCAACTGGAAAGCCCGCCTCAGCTGGTCCACGAGCTTCGGCCGCCCGCCCATGACCAGCCTCCTCCCCAACGAATCCATCAACGAGACCGCGCAAACCCTGACGGTCAACAACCCTTCCCTCCTCCCCCAGTCCGCCAAAAACTGGGACGCCTCCCTCGAGTATTACTTCGAACCCGTCGGCAACCTCTCCGTCGGTTTCTTCCACAAAACCATCCGCGACTTCATCGTCACCGGCATCAACGGCGGCACCATCGGCACCGGCACCGACAACGGCTACGCCGGCGAATACGGCGGCTTCACCCGTCTCTCCAGCGCCAACGCCGGCACCGCCTTCGTCCAGGGCTGGGAGTTCAGCTACCAGCAGCAATTCACCTCACTCCCCGGCTGGCTCAAGGGCCTCGGCCTCACCGCCAACCTCACCGCCCTCGAAGCCCACGGCGACTACGGCGGCCGCGGCCGCCGTGACACCCGCGACGTCGAGGGCTTCGTCCCCCGCATCGGCAATGTCAGTGTTTTCTGGCGACACCGCGGCGTCACCTCCCGCGTGATCGTCAACTACACCGGCGAGTCCATCACCGAGTTTACCGACGGCGCGCCCGCCCGCAGCCGCTACCTCTCCCCGCGCACCGTCGTCAACCTCAGCTTCGGCTACCAGTGGCGCCCCGCCGTCTCCTTCTCGGTCGACGTCAACAACCTCACTAACGCCCCCCAGTCCGCCTACCGCGGCATCTCCGACCGCCTGCAGTTCAAACTCTACGGCGGCACCACCGTCACCGCCGGCATCAACGGCCGCTTCTGAAAACGGAGCGGCGGTTTCTAACCCCCGTCCCCACCATCACCGTCTTCCCCCTCTCCACCGACTACCCATGAAAAGCTCCTCTCTCCCCGGTCTCCCCCGTCTCCCCGTCTTCCGCTCTCTCCGTCGCTCCCTCTTCCTGTCCGCCCTCCTCGCTCTCTCCGCCCCTTTCGCCTCGGCCGCCCCCCTCTCCGGCAACGTCTCCAATCTCGCCACCGGTAACCTCCTGCAGGGCGCCCGCGTGGAGATTCCGGCCCTCGGGCTCTCCGCCCTCGCCGACGAAACCGGCCGCTACGTCCTCCCCGCCGTCCCCGCCGGCACCCACGAAGTCGTCGTCACCTACACCGGCCTCGACCCCGCCCGCGCCACCGTGGCCGTCTCGGCCGACCAGCCCGCCGTCCGCAATTTTGACCTCACCACCGGTATCTACAAACTCGATGCCTTCAAGGTCACCGGCGAGCGCGAGGGCGGCGCCGCCGCTATCACCGCCGCGCGTAACGCCGAAAATCTCAAGAACGTCGCCGCCACCGATTCGTTCGGCAATCTCCCCAACATGAACGCCGGCGAAGTCGCCATCCGTCTCCCCGGCATCTACGGCGAGCTCGACGCCGGCGGTAACCTCGCCGGCTTCACCGTCCGCGGCATGACCTCCGGCCTCAACACCGTCACGATGGACGGCGCCATGCTCACCGGCCAGGGCGGCGCCGGCCGCTCGATTTTCGTCAACAACATCACCGGCGCGATGTTCGACCAGGTCGAACTGATCAAGGGCCACACACCCGACAAGGGCGCCGATTCCCTCGGCGGCACCATCAACTTCAAGAGCCGCTCCCCGCTCTCCATGCGCGAAAAACGCCGTATCACCTACTCCTTGACCGCCCGCATCGCGCCCTCGTTCACCCAGCAAATTCCGCTCCGCGAACAGCAGCGCACCCACGGCCTCGCCTCGCTCGGCTACCAGGAGGTGTTCGACGCCTTCGGCGGCAACCGCAACCTCGGCGTCTCCGTCAACATCTTCAACTCCGAAACCGCCCTCGGCTGGTTCACCACCCAACGCGATTTCCAAAACACCGCCACCCAGCCCGCCTACCTCTGGGACTACCGCACCGGCGACGTCTACAATCACCGCCGCCAGAAAAACATCACCACCAAGGTCGACTACCGCCTCTCGCCCGCCACCAAGCTCTCCTTCCTCGCCAGCTACATCGACCACTCCGAGGTCTTCCGCCGCCAATACGACACCCGCGCCTTCACCAACCAAGTCGTCTTCGATCCCGCCCTCACCACGGCCGCCAACACCGCCGCCGGCATCGCCCCCGGCTTCACCGACCTCATCACCACCGTCCGCCCCGTCGCCGCCTCCACCATCGACCTCACGATGACCGGCCCGAACAACTTCTTCAACCGCCTGCGCCGCGCCGACGTCGGCGCCGAGCACAACTGGGGCCCGTGGCAGCTCGACTACAACGCCCGCTACACGCAAACCCACATCAACATCGGCAACGGCGAGGGCGGCGTGCTCGTCAACCGCCTCACCGGCGCCGGCTGGATTCTCGATCGCACGCGGTCCGACCTGTTCCCCCAGTTCATCCAGAACGGCGGCCCCGATTTCACCAACCCCGCCAACTACCGCCCCGCCGCCGCCAACGCCCTCTCCAACCAGAACAACACCCAGCTCCACGAGGTCACCGAACTCCGCGCCGATGCGCGCTACACCTTGCCGCTCGCGTTCCCCGTCATGCTCAAGTCCGGCTTCGTCTGGCGCCAGCAGGTCGTCGGCGCCACCAGCGCGTCCCGCCGCTGGAACTACACCGGCACCGGCCCCCTGCGCGCCGAACCTTCGATCTTGCTGATGGACCAGGTCAAGACCGGCCGCGCCCTCCCGCAATGGGAGGCCTCCCATTTCATCCGCGCCCGCGAAGTCATCGACCCGACCATCTGGCGCGAAGACTTCTATTTCCGCGAGACTACGAAATACACCAGCTTCACCGACGCCACCGAGACCGTCTCCGCCGCCTACGCCATGGCCCAGGGCAAGCTCGGCAAGGACGGCCTCCTCGCCCGCACCGGTTTCCTCGGCGGCGTCCGCGTCGAGCGCACCGAAAACGAAGCCTTCGGCTGGGTGCGCGCCCGCCGGCTCAGCGGCACCGCGGCCACCGCCAGCGAAGCCACCGCCGTCGCCGCCGCCCAAGTCGACTACGCCAACAACCGCCGCACCACCGAGGGCGACTACACGAAACCCTTTCCGAGCATTCACCT
>CANHJG010000160.1 GCA_947461205.1 Opitutia bacterium | reverse complement strand
TGCACGGAGCGCACGATGCCCTCGACGGTCACGCGCTGGTAGTGGTAGCGACCAAAATAGAGGTCGTCGAATTGGGCCGGAATCCCCGGCGGCAACTCCCGCCGACCCAGCACGCGAAACGTCGAGTCGTCGAGCCCCGGAAGATAGAGACCAAGCCGGGTCTTGCTCGTCAGTTCGATCTCGTCGCCGACGGCCGGAGGCGGGGTCCGCGCCGGCAGGCGAAAGAAGGTGGTCGAAGTGTCATCCTGCAGGAAGACGGCGGAAGGGCTTTCGACGAACACGACGACCCCGCGCAGCCGCACCGGGATGCCGCTCGCGGCTTCCGTGGGCGTGAGCGCGCGAACCTCAATGGCGGTCGTCAGCACGCGGTTTTGCGCGGACGCTGCGAGGGGGAGCAACAACGCTAGGACCGGCGCAACGGCGAGGCGCGGAAGGCGGGAAAAGCAAGAAGACACGATCGGCGGAGAATAGTTGAGGTAGGGCGGGTCTGTGACCCGCCCTGCGCCCGGGTCAAGATATTCGAGGGCGCGGGCGGGGCGGAGACCCTGCCCTCCTGTTCAACCGAACAACGCCGCGATCGGTTTTCCGCCGTCGGTGATCGGCACCGGACGCGACGCGTTGACGAGGTCTTTCGCGGGATTGATGCCAAGCGCAGCGTAGACCGTCGCGTGGAAATCCGGCACGGAGACCGGGTGCTCGACGGGTTTACCCGCCAGCGCATCGGTCACGCCGTAGGCTCCGCGGTGGTGCAGTCCGCCGCCGGCGAGCACGAGACTGAACGCCGACGATTGGTGTCCGCGTCCGCCGCCGCCGTCGAATTGCCCGGGGCGGCCGAACTCCGTGCCTATCACAATGAGCGTCTTGTCGAGGAGCCGTTTCTCCTGGAGATCGGAGATCAGCGCGGAGAGCGCGGTGTCGAGCTCGCGGATGAGGATGTGCTGGTTGACTTGGCCGGCGTTGTGGGTGTCCCAGCCGGCCCCGTTGATGAAATTGAGATTATGCGAGACCTCGATGAAGCGGACGCCGGCCTGCACGAGTCGGCGCGCGAGGAGACAGCGTTGGCCGAATTCTCCGCCGTAACGTTGGCGGACGGCCCCGGGTTCCTCGCCCAGTTGGAAGTGCCGCATGAAGCCGGGGCCGGCGAGGCGGAGCGCTTCGCGCTGCACCTCGGCGTAGTCGGCCAGCACGGCGTCGTCGGCGGCGCGTTGCTGGAGCGGCTCGAGCAGGCGTTGGCGGGCGGCGCTGCGCGCGGGATCGATGCCGTCGGGCGGCGTGAACCCGGCGGGGCCGGACTCGGTGTCGACGAGATAAATGTAGCCGTGTTTCGCCCCCAAGAAACCGGGACCGCGACTGACGCTGGGATAGCCAATGAGCAGATAAGCGGGCAGCTCGCTGCTCACCGCGCCGCGTTCGTGGGCGACGATCGAACCCATCGACGGATAAATCGTGCTGCCGCTCACCGGACGGCCCGTGTGGACGTAGTTGGTGGCGAGCGCGTGCTCGATGCCGAGCTTGTGATTCACGGTGCGCACGGCGGTCACGTGCTCGGCCAGGCGGGCGGTCTGCGCGAGATGCTCCGTGTAACGCACGCCCGGCACCGCCGTATCGATCACGTCGTAATCGGTTCCCGGCAGAGCGGGCGAAGACGTGGAGTTGCCGCGTTTTTTCGGATCGAAGGTGTCGATCTGCGCCATGCCGCCGCCGAGCCAAATGAAAATGCAGTGCTCCGCTTGGCCGCGTGGGGCCGCGACGACGGACGAGGAAGAGAGGGAACCCGGCGCGGCGCCGAGGCCGCGGGGTAAGGTCGTGGCGGCGGCGAGCGCGGCGGCCTGGGTGAGGAAGGTGCGACGGTTCATGGGAATGCTCAGTCAGAGAATATGCGTCCATTCGGGCGCATTGACGAGGGCCCACGTGACATCCTCGAGGCGACGGCGCCAGTCGGGATCGAGTCGCGTGGTCGCCGGATCGCCGCGGCGGGCGGCGGCCTCTTCCGCGAGGCGCCACGTGTTGGCTTCGCTCTTCATGTGGTTGGACCACGCGACGTAGTTCGGACGCACGCGGGGTGTCGCAGCCGCGGACGGAGATTCGACTTTCGCGGCGACGAGGCGCGTGTCGTAGCCGGGGCGGAGCAAGCCGGTGTAGATGCCGCGTTCGGCCGTCGTCGGCAGGCGCGTGAACATGCGGAGAAACAAACGCTCCACGAGCACGTCGAGCGGCTGGTGGTCGAGGGCGAGGCGGGTGAGACCGTGGTCGTCGCTGAGCCGCGTGAGCCACGTGGTCATCGTGCCGTTGGAGAGGAGCGCGGGCTGAAGGACGTTGGCGGCGACCTCGCGCACGCCGCTGCTCGCGTCGGGGCGCGCACCACGCCAGCCGAAGACCTCCAGCACCTCGGCGACCGCCTGGATACGCGGCAACATGAGGCTCGGGCGGTCGCGCTCGTTGGACGTCGAAGCCAGCATCCACGCGCGGTTCGCGCGACCGAGATCCAGGGCGTTGTCCATCGTGCGCACGCTGTCGACGTCGAGGTTGACGGCCTCGACGGCGAAGGGCTTTCCGGTCGCGGCGAAGAGTGAGTCGACGAACTGCTCGGCCGCGATGCGGCGCGGCGCGGGCGCGGTGAACAGCGGGCCGGTCGCGGCGAGCGAGCGGTCGGCGGCGCGCTGGTAGGCGTGGGAATGGAGAATCACGCGCGCGAGGGCCTTCGTGTCGTAGCCGGAGCGGACGAGCTCGCGGGCGAGCCACCGGAGCAACTCCGGGTGCGAGGGCGCGCTCTTTTCCCAATCGCCGACCGTCTCGACGATCCCGCGGTCCATGAAGCGCTGCCAGATGCGGTTGGCGAGGACTTGGGCGAAACGCTCGTTCTGCGGCGCCGTCACCAGCGCAGCGACGCGGTCACGTGAATCAGCGGGGCGCTGGGCGAGCACCGCGGCGGCGTTCTCGTCGCAGAATTGCGCGAACGACCATGCGGGCGTCACCGTCGTGCCCGCCGGCAAGGTGGACTCGATGAGCGGTTCGCGCCCGCCGAGCCGCAGGTGATCCATCGCGACCGTGCTCGTGACGGGAAGCTTGATGGACTTCGCGCCGAGCATTGCGGCGAGCTGCATGAGGTCCTTTTGCTTCGACGCGTGGGTCGGGGCGTCGTGACAACGGGCACACTTCATCTCTACGCCGAGAAACGCCGAGCTGACGATGATGCCTTTGGCGGCCATCGGGACGTCGTTTTGCGAAGCGACGCTGAACCCGGCGGGGCCACCGAAGCGTTCGCTGCCCTCCTGGCGGATGAGTTCGGTGACGAAAAGGTCGAGCGGTTTGTTGTCGAGGAGCGCTTCGTAGATCCACCAGCGAAACGGGCCGGTGTTGTTGAGTGTGGGGTTGATGAGGTTTGGATTCTCCGCGAGCACATCGAGCCAGTAGGGCATCCACTGGTCGGCCCAGCGCGGATCGGCGAGGAGACGCTCGATGGTGGCGGTGCGCCGCGCGGCGGCCGGCAGGGCCCGGAAGGCCGCGATCTCCGCCTCGCTCGGCACGACGCCGACGGTATCGAGCGTGACGCGCCGCAGAAACGTGAGGTCGTCGGCGAGCGGCGTGAGCGCGAAACTCGCGACCGGAAACGCGGGCCACGCGGCACCTTCCTTGATCCACGTCCGCAGGATTTCGATTTCCTTGGCCGGGAGCGGATCGCCCTTCGCGGGCATCACTTCCTCGGCATCGGTGCTAGTGACCCGCTGAATGACCGGACTGGTTTCCGGCTGACCGGCGATGAGGGCCGGACCATCGGCCTTACCGCCCTTGAGCGCGGCCGCGAGAGAGTCGAGGTGCAGACCGCCTTTGACCTTCGCGCCCTGGTGGCAGCTGTAGCAGCGCGTCTCCAGGATCGGCTTCACGTCGCGGTAGAAGTCGACGCGGCCTTTTTTCAACGGAGCGTAGTCGGCCGCGACGGTGGCGATGCGGTCGGCAATGAAGTGATCGATCGCGTTCGCCGCCGGGAAGCCGGGGCGAAGGGACGGCACCGCGACCTCTGGGGTGGACGCGAGCCACGCGTTGGCCGCCGCGCGCCGCGCGGCCCAATACGGGGCGGACTCGGCCCGTTTTGCGGCCCGGGCCGCGGTGTTGAGGGTGGCGAGGTGCGTGCGACGCTCTGCCTCGTAGGCGGCCCAGCCCGCATCGGTGTAGGCAACCGGGTGCGAGCCGGGCGAGAGCAACCACCACGAGGCGCTGCCGGCGGGCGAAAACGCCACGACGGTTTCGCCGAGTTCGGGCCGGAACGGCTTTTTGCCTTTGGGCTCAATGCCGCCGATCACGGTCTCGAGGACGACGGTGACGGGTGCGCCGGTGAACTCGAACTCGCCCCACTCCTCGCGATTGCCGGGCGGGGCAAACCGGAAGTCGGGGCCGAGGTTAAGATAGGTTTCCTGCGGCTCGACGGGGAGTTCGCCGGCATTGCCGACGGCGAAGGCGGCGGGCTGCGCAAAGGGCGTTTCGAGGATTTTCTTTCCGTCGAGTAAGAGCCGCGCGGCGCCGCGCGAGCGCAGCAACAGCCGGTGCTGGCCCGCCGGCAGGCGAACCTCCGCCGTGGCGCGGAAGAGCGTGGGAAATGCGCGATCGGCCCGGACCCCGGTGGACACATATTTCTGCGGCAGCTCGAAGAATCCGAAAGCCTCCTCGATGAACGTCTCAGTGATTTTGGTTTCACCGGGCCAGGTGGTCGCACCGGCCTGGGCGGAGGCGGGCTCGCGAAGCTCGATATGGATTTTCCCGGGTGCGCCGAAGGCCGAGCCGCAGAGCGTCAGCGCGAGGAACACTCGGTGGAAAATACGGGCAACACGACGGGGCGACATGAGCAGGATTGGCCCGATGAGAACCCAGTGCCGGCCAATTTACACGCTCAACGTCATCCCACTTTCGTGCAGCCGCGCCGTTTTCTCCTGACGCCGTGCCCGGATTCGATTCTCTGCATCGACCCGACACTCGCCGCCATGAAACCCTACCCCGCCCTGCTCTTGCTCTCCGCGCTCGTGGGCGCTCCGGCCCTCCACGCCGAAAAAATCATCCTCGTCGCCGGCGGCAGCGCCGACCGCGTCGGCTTATCGGCGGTGCAGGCTAAGGTGAAGGAGCCCTTCGGCGTGGAATTCGACCGCGCGGGAAATCTCTTCATCGTTGAAATGGCCGCCGGCAACCGACTGCTCCGCGTCGACGCCCAGGGCACCCTCACCCACGTCGCGGGCCTGCCGACTGCCGGTGACGCGGGTGATGGCGGCCCGTCGCTCGCCGCGCAGTTCAATGGTCCGCACAACCTCGCCGTGCTGCCCGACGGCAATATCCTGATCGCCGATACCTGGAACGGCCGCGTGCGCCACGTCGACGTCGCCGCCGGCCGCGTGACGACCGTGCCCGGCTACGGGGTGCCGGCCGCACAGGGAAAGGCCCAGGGTCCCTATTGCATCGCCCTCGATTTCACCGGCACGCAGCTCTTCATCGCCGACCTCCGCCGCGTGCAGGCCCTCGATCTCCAGACCGGAAAGCTCCGCCTCGTCGCCGGCAACGGCGAAAAAGGGATTCCCGCCGACGGTGCCCGCGCGACCGAAGCGCCGCTTGTCGATCCGCGCGCCGCGGCCGTCGATCGCCGCGGCAATGTCTACATTCTCGAGCGCAACGGCCACGCCCTGCGGGTGGTGACGCCCGACGGAAAAATCCGCACCGTCGTGAACGCCGCGGGGAAAAAAGGCGCGACCGGCGATGGCGGCGACGCGTTATTGGCCACGCTGAGCGGACCGAAACACCTCTGCGTCGACCTCGACGACAACGTGCTCATCGCCGATGCCGAAAACCATCTCGTCCGCCGCTACGTCCCCGCCACGGGGAAAATCCTCCGCGTCGCCGGCACCGGCAAGAAAGGCACTGTGGGCGTAGGCGGCCCACCCGAGCAGTGCGAACTGGCCCGACCCCACGGCGTAACCGTCCGCGCCGACGGCACGCTCTACATCACGGACAGTTACAACGACCGGATCCTGAAAATCGTGCGATAAGGCCCGGCAGACGCAGGACAGGCGTTTTACTTCCGGACCCGTTGACGCGCAACGCGGGGGCCATCGCGCGGCCTCAGGCGGCGTGGGCACGTGTCAACCGCCGGACAGACGCATCTCACTTTCCTGCCACCGCCAGCCGAGATGGGCCGGCCGCTCCGCGGGCGGCGGAGCGCAGGTCGTGGCGGGACGCGTTGAGCCGCGCGCGGAGGGCACGGCCCACCCCAGAGAAACGGAGCGCGGCAAGGAACTGCGATGCGCTCCCGCCGGACAAGGGCTTCCGCGCGGGTGAAAAAAAAGGCCCGGGTGGAAAACACCCGGGCCCGAAAACCAAACAGACCTCAGCCGGCAATTACGGCAGTTCGTAGATCTCGATGATCGCGATGCCGGCGGTGCCGTTGGCGCCGACGACTTGGGCGGAGTAATTGCCGGGCGCGAGGCTGACGATCATCGCGGCATCGGCACTGGCGGCACCGAGGGCGAAGGCGCCGACTTGCGCGGAGGCGGCGGCGATGGCCGCCGCATCGGGCGAAGTGCTCCAGCCGGAATTCGCTGCGACGGTGACGTTGTCCTTGATCACACTGAGCTGCGGCTGGGCCAAGGCGCCGGGGACGCCGAGGGCGGTGAGGGTCGGACCGACGCCGCGGATGAGGACGCGTTTCGGCACGGTGCCGGAGACGACGATACCCGCGATGAGGGTGCTGTCACCGGCGCCGGTGCTGGCGCGCGTGGAGATGTTGAACAACTTCTGGCCGGCAGCGGGAGCGGAGAGGTCATAGACCTCGGCCAGCGCGACGCCGGGGGTGTTGTTGGCGCTGCTGATCACGGCGGTGTAGGCGCCGGGGGCGAGCGTGGTCAAGATCACCGAATCGGCGGCGTTGGCGCCGAGGGCGAACGCACCGGCCTGCAGCGTGGCGGCGATGATCCCCGAAGTGTTTCCGGCGGTCATCCAACCGATGTTGGTGGCGATCGGCGTGTTGTTGCCGGAACGGAAGAGCTCGAGCTTCGGCTGGGTGAGCGCCGTCGCGACGCCGAGGGAGCCGAGGGTCGGCCCAATCGCGCGGATCAGGACGGGTTTCGACTCCTGACCCGAGATCACAAAGCCGGCGATCGTCACCGAATCACCCGTGCCGACGCGGGCGCGGGTCGAGATGTTGGCGAGGCGCTGCGCGGCCAGCACGGACTCGCTGGCGCCCGAGAACGCCGTCGTCGTGGTCCCGGCGGTCACCGAAACACTCAGCGCGCCGGTGTCCGGAGTCATGGTCGCAACGATGGATTGGCGGGCCGTCGAGAGGGTGACGCGGTTGTTGCTGTCGAGCGTGCCTTGGCCGCCGTCGGACGTGGCCGAGGTTTGGATGAGCACGAAGGCCTGGCCGGCGGAGCCGACGATGGCGAGGGCGGTCGAGGACGTGTTGGCGGCTGCGGCCTGGTAGAAACCGGTGAGGGCGGCCGACGAACCGCTGTCCGAGGACTTGGTGCCGGTGAGCGTGGGATTTCCCGTGGCGCCGATGGCGGAGCCGACCACCGCACCATTGTTGATCGTGGCGCTGATGGCGATGGTGCCCTGGAGGAAGATAAAGGAGCCGGTGTCGCTGACGGTGAATTCGGTGCCGCGGATTCCGGTCGAGGAGCCCGGCAGATAGCCGAGGAACACGCCCGAATTATCGCCGCGCACGAAGAGGGCAAAGTTGCCGGCGGCGCCACCGCTACCGAACCCACCGAAGTAGGTGCCGGCGTAGCTGCGACGGATGACGGTGACGGCCGCGGGGCTCGAGGTGGCGGTGCCGGCGGAGTTGGTCACCACGACATCGTAGTTGGTGGAATCACCCAACTGAAGATTGCCCAAGGTGAGGGTCGGGAGGGTCGCGCCCGCGATCGCCACGCCGCCCTTGCGCCATTGGTAGGAGGGTGCGGGAGCCGCGCTGACGCCGACCGAGAGAACGGTCGAGGAACCGACCACCAAGGTGCGGGGCGACGGCGAGGCCGTGATCACCGGAGCGGAAGCCGCGGTCACGACGGTGAGCTGGGCAAGCGAGCTGACGCTGCCACCGATGCCGTTGGTGACGAGCACATCGTAGTTCGCGGCATTCACCGCCTGGACATTGCTGAGCGTGAACGTCGGGGACGTGGCGCCGGAAATACTCTGGCCGTTGGCGCGCCACTGATAGGAGGGCGACGGCGTGCCGGTCGCGGTGACCGAGAAGGTCACCGAGCTACCGGTCAGGGCGGTCTGCGAGCGCGGCTGCGTCGTGATGACCGGCGGTGCGTTGATGGCCAAGACGCTGGAGGAGGAGGAAACCGTGCCGGCCGCGTTGGTGATGCTCACCGCGTAGGCGCCGGCGCTGACGGGCTGAACGCCGACGATCGTCAGGGTGGCGGCGGTGGCACCAGCGAGGGCCACGCCGTCTTTACTCCATTGATACGCCAACGGAGCCGTGCCGGTCGCCACCACGGTGAACGTGGCGGTCTGGCCGCGATTCAGCGCGCCGCCCACGGGTTGCGTGGTGATCGCCGGGGCGACGATCGCCGGATTGACCGTGAGGATGAAGGTCTGGGTCACCGCGACGCCATTATTGGCGGTGAGCGTGAGCGTGATGGGCGAGCCCGAGGTGTCCGGCGCGGTGCCGCTGAGGACGCCGGACGTGGCGTTGAGGGTGAGCCACGAAGGCAGGCCGGTCGCCGAGAAGGTCGGCGCAGGGTTGCCACTCGCCGTGACGGTGAAGGCCCCGAGCTCCGTCGCTTTGAACGACGCGCTGGCGACACTCGTGAACACAGGTGCGGCGACCACCGAGCTCAGCGTGGCGGCAGCCGACGTCGCGTCCGGGCTGATGAAGTTGCTCACCACGACGCGGAACTGGTCGTTGTTCATGACCGCGGTGATGGCCGCGATCGTCAGAGTCGCCGTGGTCGCGCCGCTGTAGGTGGCGTCGTTGGCGAGGTTCACGAAGCCCGTCGAAGCGTCGGCCGGCTGGCGCTGCCATTGATAGACGCTGGGCGCGGGCGCACCGGTCGCGGCCACGGTGAAGGTGGCGGTGCCACCGGGGGCGACCGCGCGGCTGACCGGCTGGGTCACGATGGTCGGAGCCGTGACCGCACCGCTGCGGCGGATCGTGCGATTCTGGGAATCGGCGACGTAAACGTTGCCGGAACTGTCGACCGCGATGCCGTTCGGCTGGTTGAAGCGCGCGGCGCTCCCGGTGCCGTCCGCCGTGCCGACCGAGCCGGCGAGGCCGGCGAGCGTGCCGACGTCACCCGCGGTCGTGATGCGGCGAATGGTGTGGCTGAAAGAGTCGGCGACATAGACGACGCCGGTGCTGTCGACGGCGACGCCGTTGGGTTGGTTGAAGCGGGCGACGGTGAGCGCAGCGCCGTCGGCGGTGCCGAACGAGCCGGCGGTGCCGGCGTAGGTCGTGACCGTGCCACCCTGGTTGATCTTGCGGATCGTACCGTTGTTGGAATCGGCGACGTAGACAAAGGTCTGGGCGTCGACCGCGATACCCGTCGGATAGGCGAAGCGGGCGCTCGTGCCCGTGCCGTCGGCCGTGCCGCGAACGCCCACCGCGCCGGCCATGGTCGAAACGGTGCTGTTCTGCGCGACCCGGCGGATCGCATGGTTGAAGGTGTCGGCGACGTAAATGGTGCCGAAGGCATCGACGACGAGCCCGAAGGGATAGGCAAACCGCGCCGCGCTGCCGAGACCGTCGGTCGAACCGACGCTGCCGGGCGTGCCCGCGAGTGTGATGACGTTACCGCTCGGTGAAATACCGCGGATGGTATGATTATTCGTATCGGCCACGTAGACGTTGCCCGAGCCGTCGACCGCCACGCCCTGGGGCCCGTTGAAGCGGGCCGCGCTGCCGGCGCCATCGGTGTTGCCCGCGGCACCCGCTGTGCCGGC
>CANHJG010000159.1 GCA_947461205.1 Opitutia bacterium | reverse complement strand
CTGCTCTTCGCGCTCATGGCCTCGCTCGGGGCACTGCCCCCGGCCCGCGCCGGCGTGCTCGATTTCCTCTTCGGCAAACGCGACATCGAGGTCATCACGATCACCGACATGTCACCCGAGGGTCGCCTCTTTCGCCGACCGACGCCGGAGAACCCCACCTATTATATCGCAGCCAGCCTCGGTTTCCGTGACCTCGGCGGCCTGGTCGGCGGCGAGAAAAAGCCCCCCAACGACGAGATGATCCGCACCCTCACCAAGGTGCTGGCCAAACAGGGTTACCTCCCCGCCACCGAGCAATCCCCGTCCGCCACCCTCGTGCTCGCGCTGGCGTGGGGCACCCTCAACGCCGACCTCGACTACGGGATGGACCCCGACGCCCCGCCCCGCCAACGCAACCGCCAGCAAATCCTGAAATTTCTCGGCGGCTACAAAATGGGGTTTTCCAACGCCGACTTCGACCCGCTCATGCCCTCGCTCGGCGGACTGAGTTTTCACGACTTCGATTCCCGTGCACTCTACGATATTGCGTCGGAGGATTTCTACGTGGCCGTCATCGCGGCCTACGACGCCGCCGCGATGGCCAAGCAACAGAAGAAGCTCCTCTGGACCACGCGCATCAGCTGCCCGTCGCGCGGCTTCTGGCTCGCCGATGTCATGCCCACCATGATGGCCATCTCCGGCATAAACATCGGCCGCGAGATGGCCAAGCCCTCCTGGGTCAACGCCTCCGAGAACTACAAACCCGACGTCCAGATCGGCGACCCGATTTTGGTCGAATACCTCGAAAAGGGCGTCCTGCCGGTCGTCGATGCGTCGAAAACGCCCGCGGGCAAAACTCCGGCGGCCAAGCAGAAAAAAGCCGCGGCACCGGGGAAACGGTAGCCGCCATCGGCCGAGTCCGCCGGACCCACCCTCGCCCGGCTGGCCGCCGGCATTCGCGGGCAAGGGGCACCGCCCCACCGCAGCACTCTCCGTTGCTTCCTGCCTCCTTGACGTATCCGTACGGTTACTCGAAACCGATAGCCCGCCGCAACGTCCCGCGGCGCAACCAATCCCTTTTCTCTCCCCCCGTGCCCCTTCACGCCCTCTTTCCTCCGCGCCTCCGCCGGCCTGCCCGCCTCTCCGGATCCGTGGCCGCCGCCCTCTGCGCCGTGCTGCTCCACTCCGGCTGCGACCGCCCTCCGTCCACCACCCCGGGCAACGCCACGACCGCCGCCAAGGCCGCGCCCGCCGCCGCCGCCACGACTCAGGCGGCCACCCCGACGGCCCCGGCCCCAACCGCGCCCGCCGCCGCCACCGCCCGCCAATCCGAAAAGGAGCGCGCCCGCCAGAGCGCCATCGAAAAAGTCCCCGTCGAGACCGCCCCCGTCGTCCGCGGCCCCATTTCGTCCTTCCTCTCCTTCAACACCACCCTCGAAACCGAGGCCTCCGTCGACCTCTACCCGCAGACCACCGGCCAGGTCGAGACCCTCTTCGCCGAGGAGGGCCGCATCGTCAAAGCCGGCGATCCGCTGCTCAAAATCGAGGACACCGAGCTCCGCCTCGATGCCGATGAATCCCGCGTCAATTTCGAACAACTCCAGCGCAACTTCGATCGCACCGACGACCTCTACCGGCGCAAACTCGTCAACAAGCAGGACCACGAAACCCAGAAATTCCAGCTCGACCAGGCCCGCCTCCGCTTCGAGCGCGCGACCCTGCGCCACTCCTACGCCACCGTGCGCGCCCCCTTCGACGGGGTCATCGTCTCCCGCGACATCCAAGTCGGCGCCCGCGTCGCCGCCGGCACCAAAGTGTTCGCCCTCGTCAAACTCGACGAAATCGTCGCACGCGTCTTCGTCCCCGGCCGCTACCTCGCCATCGTCGCCGTCGACCAGCCTGCCGTCGTCACCTCCGAATTCTTGCCCGACCGCTCGTTCAAGGGCTGGGTCAAACGCATCAGCCCCGTCATCGATCCCAAGAGCGGCACCTTCAAAGTCACCGTCGGCGTCCGCGGCGAAAAACCGGCCGAACTACCCCCGGGCCTCTTCGTCGGCGTGCGCGTCATCACCGATACGCGCCCGAGCGCCGTCCTCATTCCGAAACGCGCCGTCGTTTACGAAGGCGGCGAACGCTACGTCTTCACCGTCGCCCACGACCTCGCCACTAAACGCAAACTCGTCGCCGGCTTCGAGGACCCCCAAAACATCGAGGCCGTGTCCGGCATCGAGCCCGGCGCCGAAGTCATCGTCGTCGGCCATAGCGGCCTCAAAGACGGCGCCTCCGTCCGCTCCGTCAACGCCCTCGGCTCCATCCCGCAGGCCCCCGACGACGCCCCCGCCGTGAAACCCGTTCCCCTGTCCCCCGCCGCGCCCGCGCCCACCGCCGCGCCCGCCCCCGCCGGCAAACTGTGAGCCCGCCCACCACGCCTCGGACCCGCGGTTTCCCCACCGCCGCCGCCGTCGCTCCCGTCGCGGCCGCCGCCCTGTCCGCCGCCCCCCTCCTCCCGTCCGCCCCCGCCGCCCCGTCCGCATGAGCACCCGCCCCCCGAAATTCCGGGCCGACGACTCGTTCTACGCCTTCACCGTCAAACGCCCCGTCTCGATCCTCATGGTCGTGATGGCCGTCGTCGTGTTCGGCTGGGTCTCCCTCCAGCGGCTCGCCCTCACGCTCATGCCCAACATGAGCTACCCCACCCTCACCGTGCGGACCGTTTACCCCGGCACCGCCCCCGAGGAAATGGAGAGCGTCGTCTCCCGCCCGCTCGAACAACAGCTCGGCGTCGTGCCCAAACTCGTCTCGATCAGCTCCGTCTCCAAAGCCGGCCAGAGCGACGTCACCCTCGAATTCCAGTGGAAGACCGACATGGACCTCGTCTCCCAGGAGGTCCGCGAAAAGATCGACCGCCTCCGCCTCCCCGAGGGCGCCCAACGCCCGCTCCTCCTCCATTTCGATCCTTCGCTCGACCCGATCCTCCGCGTCGGCCTCGCCGGCCCGCAGTCCCTCTTCGAACTCCGCCACCTCGCCGAGCACGACGTAAAGCGCCGGCTCGAATCCCTCAACGGCGTCGCCGCCGTGCAGGTCAAGGGCGGCCTCGAAGAAGAATTCCTTGTCGCCATCGACGAGAGCAAACTCTCCCAACTCCGCCTCGACATCACCCAGATCGGCCAACGCCTCTCCGCCGGCAACGTCAACATGCCCGGCGGCAATCTCCGCGAGGGCCAGACCGAATACGTCATCCGCACCCTCAACGAATTCAAAACGATCGAGGAAATCGGCGCCCTCATCGTCTCCCGCACCAACAACGCCGTCGACATCCGCCTCCGCGACATCGCCACCGTCACCCGTTTTCACAAAGACCGCCAGGTCATTACCCGCGTCAACGGCCGCGAGAGCGTCGAAATCGAAATCTTCAAAGAGGCCGACGCCAACATCCTCGTCGTCGCCGAAACCGTCCGGCACGCCCTCTTCGGCACGCCCGAGCAGCAGGCCTACCTCGCCCGCGAAAAAGCCGGCGAAAAAAATCCCGTCGCCGCCCCCGCGAAGCGCCCCGCCGCCGGCTCGTTCTTCGACCCCAAGGCCGTCGCCTCCGGCAAAACCACCGGCCCCAAAACCACCGCGTCCGACAAAAAGAAACCCGACCAAGCCACCACCGACAAACAGCGCACCGAGGCCCAGCTCGAAGCCCGCCGCCTCGCCCTCGCGACCACGCAGGCCGAGGCCGAGAAGCAGCGCACCGCCGCCCAGGAAGTGATCACGCGCCGCGCGATGACGAATTTCATCGGCCAACAGCTCCCGCCCGGCGCCACCGTCGAGCTCCTCGCCGACCAATCCGTCTTCATCAAAAACTCGATCAACGAGGTGAAGGAAAACGGCATCTCCGGCGCCCTCATCGCCATCGCCGTCCTCTACCTCTTCCTCCGCAACGTCACCCAAACCCTCATCGTCAGCCTCTGCATCCCGATCTCCGTCCTCGCGACGTTTGCGCCGATGTATCTGGCCGATGTCTCGCTGAACATCATCTCCCTCGGCGGCCTCGCCCTCGGCATCGGTAACCTCGTGGACAACGCCATTGTCGTGCTCGAAAGTGTCTTCCGCTGTCGCGAGGAGGGCGACGATCACATCACCGCCGTCGTCCGCGGCACGAGCGAGGTCGCGATGCCCGTCGTCGCCTCCACGTTCACGACCGTTGCGGTGTTTTTCCCGATCGTCTTCGTCGAGGGCGTCGCCGGCCAGATGTTCGGCGACATGGCCCTGACCGTCGTCTTCTCCCAAGTCGCCTCGCTGATCGCCGCGCTGTGCTTGATTCCGATGCTCGCCTCGCGCCGCGTCGAATCTCCGCTCGGCGGAGAGGCCCGCACCAGCGGTTACCTGCGCTTCCCCACCGAGGGCGCGACCGGTCCGTTGGCCGTCGGCAAACTCGCCGCCGGCCGCCTCGGTTGGGCCGTCGTAATGCTGGTCGCCGTCGCGCTCAAAGCCGTCGCCGTCACCCTCGTCATCGTGGTCTGGCCGCTCCTCTGGCTCGTCACGCGCTTCGCCTGGAAAAAGATCGGCGCCGCGTGGTCGCCTTTCGTCGCTTGGTCCGCCGCCGATCGCCTCGGCCCCCTCGAAGCCAACCGCGTCTGGCCCGGACTCCTCGGCTTTGTCGCGCCCGCGACGCTCGGCACCGGCCTCGGGCGCGGCTGGACGTGGCTCACCGCCCGCCGGTGGCGTTGGCTCGGCCTGCTCGTCCTCCCCGCGCTGGCCGTCGCCGCCGTCCTTTGGTTCTCGCGCGGCGTCAGCGTCCCGGTTGTCGCGCCGACGTTCGGCAGTTCCTCCTCGGTCCTCGCACCGTTGAAGCCGCTGCACCTCGTCGGGTGGCACTGGTTCGTCGTGCAGCCGTGGTGGTGGCTCGTGCTCCTGTTCGTGCCCGGCGCTGTCCCGCTCATCTTCTGCGTCGCCCGCGCCGCCTTGGAAATCGTCCTGCGGTTCGCCGGCACGGTCATCCTCGTCGTGCTGCTGGCACTCGGCATGGCCGCAATCGGTCTTTGGCGCAGCGTCGCCTCCGTCGGCGGTGGCGTCGTCGGCCGCGGCCTCGCCTGGTTCGAACGCGGCTATCAGATGCTGCAACGCGGCTACCCCGCCCTCATCTCCGCCTCGCTCCGCCACCGCCACGCCGTCCTCGGTGGCTCCACCGTCGCGTTCCTCCTCTGCTGGTTCGTCATCGTGCCGCGCATCGGTCGCGAACTCATCCCGCAGGTCAGCCAGGGCGAGTTCAACCTCGACGTCACCCTGCCCATCGGCACGCCGTTGGAGCGCACCGCCGCGGTCGTCGCCCAGATCGATGCCGCCGTGCAGGCCGAACCCGAGGTCGAACGCACCGCCCTCACCGTCGGCGCCGAAGAGGGTGCCAGCACCGCGATCTCCGCCGGCGAACACACCGCGCGGCTCACCGTGAAACTCAAGGGCGGCCTCCCGCCGCTCGCCGAGCCTCGGCTCATCGAGCGCATCCGCGACCGGTTCCGGGCGATGCCCGCCGCCAAGCTCGAGGTTTCCTATCCCACGCTCTTCAGCTTCAAGAGCCCCGTCGAGGTCGAGATTCGCGGCCACGAACTCGCCACCCTCAAACGCCTCAGCCGCGAGGCCGAGACGCTCCTCGCCGACACCATCCCCGGCCTCGCCGATGTGCGCTCGACGCTCCAGAGCGGTCATCCGGAAATTCAGATCGTCTATAAACGCGACCGCCTCGCCGAATACGGCCTCAACCTCCGCACCGTCGCCGACCTCGTGCGCAACAAAGTCCAGGGTCGCATCGCCACCGAATTCCGGAAAGAGGACCAGTTGATCGACATCGTCGTGCGTCTCCGCGAGCAAGACCGCTTCGGTATCGAGGAGCTCCGCGGCCTCATCGTTAACCCCAACGGCGCCGTCCCCATCCCGCTCTCCGTCATCGCCGACCTCACCATCAACGAGGGCCCGAGCGAAATCCGCCGCGTCGATCAGCAGCGCACCGCCCTCATCACCGCCAATCTCCGCGACGCCGACCTCGCCACCGTCTCGCGCGACATCGTCACCGCGCTCGACCAAATGGCCTTCCCCGCCGGCTTCGCCTACGTCGTCGCCGGTCAGAACAAGGAAATGCAGACTTCCCTCAACTCCCTGCTCCTCGCCTTCGGCCTCGCCCTCTTCCTCGTCTACATCGTCATGGCGAGCCAGTTCGAGTCGTTGCTCCAACCGCTCCTGATTATGGTCACCGTGCCCCTCGCCCTCATCGGCGTCGCGCTCACCCTCTGGATCGGTGGCATTCCGATCAGCATCATGGTCTTCTTGGGCCTCAT
Source organism: Opitutia bacterium (assembly GCA_947461205.1). GTDB lineage: Bacteria > Verrucomicrobiota > Verrucomicrobiia > Opitutales > Opitutaceae > GAS368. Next base: position 3,780 of record CANHJG010000159.1, on the reverse strand, counting down.
CACTCTCGCCGGCATCGTCGTCAACAACGCCATCGTCCTCATCGACTACATCAACACCCTGCGCGACCGCGGCCTCGAGCTTTCCACCGCCATCGCCGAAGCCGGCCGCGCCCGCCTCCGCCCCATTCTGATGACCGCGCTCACCACCATCGTCGGGCTCATCCCGATGGCGTTCGGCATCGGGGAGGGCGCCGAGATCCGCGCGCCCATGGCCATCACCGTCATCGTCGGTCTCAGCGTCTCCACGCTCCTCACGCTCGTCGTGATTCCGACGCTCTACTTCATGTTTCCCGGCCGCCGCGGCATCACCTCCATCGAAGCGGCCGCCACGGCCGCCGCCGAGCGCGCCGCCGCCGCGCCCGTCGTAAAATGAGCGCCGACGCCGAGCCCCCCTCGCCCCCGCGCGAGCCGCTGGCCTTCGCCATCCCGCGTTTCGCCGTCTCGCGCCCCGTCACCATCGTGATGATCCTCGCGACGATTCTCGTCGTCGGCTTCATCGCGCTCGACCGCATCCCGCTCGCGCTTTTCCCCGAGGGCTACGAGGGCAACCAGCTCTACATCTCCGCGCGCTATCCGAATGCCTCGCCGCGCGACGTGGAGGAAAAAGTTACGCGCAAGATCGAGGACATTCTCGGCACCGTCCCCAACATCAAGCGCCTCACGAGCTACTCCAGCAACGGCTCCTGCTACGTGCGCGTCGAGCTCCAGACCGGCACCAACCTGCGCGCCACCTACGCGCTCATCACCGACCGCATGGACCGCGTGAAGCCGCTCGTGCCCGACGATGTCGACCGCATCGACGTCCGCCGCTACGACCAGAGCCAGGCCCCGATGATGAACCTCATCGCCTCCGTCCCGCCCACCATCGACGACGCCGCCTATCGCCTCGAAAACTTCGTCAAGCCCGCCCTCCAGCGCATCGAGGGCGTGGGCAACGTCGAGATCTACGGCACGTCGACCCGCGAGGTGCAGATCGAACTCCTCGACGACCGTCTCCGCAGCCACCGCATCGACGTCGGCACCATGCTCGGCACATTGCGCAACCAGAACTTCGCCATCTCCGGCGGGTACGTGATCGACGGCGGCCGCAAAATCTACGTCCGCTCGATGGGCCGCTTCACCACGATCGAGGACATCGCCGCCATCATCGTCGACAACGAGCGCCGCCTCCGCCTCAGCGATGTGGCGCTCGTGCGCTTCCGCCCGCCCCGCCGCGAATACGTCTACCGCGTCGACGGCCAGCCCGCCATCGGCATCCAGATCACCCGCGATTCCACCGGCAACATCGAGCGCATCAGCCGCGAGGTGCGCGCCACGCTCGGCGGGCTTGAAAACCTCCCGCAGCTCAAGGGCGTTCACTTCAACATCTTCTTCGACCAGGGCATCCAGGTAAAACAGTCCATCGACAACCTCGCCGACTCCGGGCTCTGGGGCGGCATCTTCGCCGCGCTCATCATCTACCTGTTTCTGCGCGCCCCGCGCATGACCGCGATCCTCACGCTCTCGATCCCGCTCTCGCTGCTCTGCACCATCATCGCCCTCTTTTTCAGCGGCTGGTCCCTCAACGTCGCCACCATGATGGGGCTCCTCCTCGCCGTCGGCATGGTCGTGGATAACTCCATCGTCATCGTCGAGAACATCTACCGCCTCCGCCAGGAGGGCCTCGAAGCCACCCGCGCCTCCATCGTCGGCGCCGGCGAAGTCGGCCTCGCCGTCGTGATGTCCACCTTCACTTCGATCGTCGTTTTCCTCCCGCTGATTTTGATGAAGGGCGGCGGCGATTTCTCGTTCTGGATGCTGCGCCTCGGCCTGCCCGTCATCGCCTCGCTCCTCGCCTCGCTCCTCATCGCGTTGATCTTCGTGCCCCTCGCCGCCCAACGCCTCTCGCGCGGCCGCCAACACCCCGAGTGGCGCGTCATCACCTGGGTGCGCGACCGCTACGTCGCCGCCCTCCACTGGGTGCTCCACCATCGCCTCGAGTCCCTCCTCGTCGTCGTCGCTGCCATGGCGACCCTCCCCTACGCCCAAAGCAAAATCCGCATGCCCACCGGCGGCCTCGGCGGCAGCGGCGAGACCACCTTCTATCTCTACTTCAATCTCCCGACCGGCGGGACCATGGAGCGCGCCGACGCCTTTTTCACCGAGGTCGAGGCGTTCCTCACGGCCAACGCCACGCGCTACAACTTCGATCGCATGGAGACCCGCTTCAGCTACAACAACGGCCGGATCCAGCTCCGCCTCCGCGATGACACCAGCCAGCAATGGTTCATCAGCGCGTGGAACTCCTTCGTCCGCACCGACCTCGCCCGCCGCGTGCAAGGACTCTTCAATTTTCAACCGAAACCCGCCCCCATGGATCGCAGCGATATCGAAGCCGATTTTCGGGAAAAATTCAAAATGCCCGCCGGCATCACCCAACTCGGTCGGCCCACGGGCGGCGGCGGCAGCACCGAGAGCGGTATGTCGATCAACCTCTACGGTGAAGACACGGGCACCCTCCTCCAAATCGCCGAAGAAGCCGTGCGCCGCCTCCGTGGCATCCCCGGCCTCCTCGCCGTCGAAATCGACAGCGAGCGCGGTGGCCAGGAACTCCAAGTGCAACTCGACCGCGACCGCGCGCGCCGTCTCGGCATCGATCCGCGCGCCGTCTCCAGCGGGATCGGCTATACCATGCGCGGCCAGGAGGTCGGCCGCTTCCCCGGCGCCGACGGCCGCGAACTCCGGATCTTCGCCCAACTCGGCGAAGCCGATCGCGCCGGCCTCGACGACGTCCGCGGCATGACCTTCCGCTCCGACACCGGCATCGAGATCCCCCTCGAGACCCTCGCCGATCTCCGCGTCTCCCGCACCCTCGGCCAGATCCGCCGCGAGGGCCGCCAGACCATGATCCAGATCACCGCCAAAGCCCCGCGCGCCGACTCCCGCCGACTCTTCGAGGCCGTGGACAAAGCGATGGCCGATTTCGAAATGCCCCGTGGTTACCGTTGGGACAAAGGCCGCGAATACCGCGAAGCCGGCGAACAGGAAAAAGCCATGATATTCGCCGGCGCTCTCGCCATCACCTTCGTGTTTCTCCTCATGGGCCTGCTCTTCGAAAGCTTCGTCCTCCCGCTCGCCGTCATCATCGCCGTGCCCTTTGCCTACCTCGGCGTCGTCTGGACGCTCTACGTCACCGAGACGCCCCTCGATATGATGGCCCGTATCGGCATCGTGATCCTCGTCGGCGTCGTCGTGAACAACGCCATCGTCCTCGTCGACATGGCCAACCGTCTCCGCGCCGAAGGCCTGGACCGGTTCTCCGCGCTGATCGACGCCGGGCGCAACCGCTTCCGTCCGATCCTGATGACGACGCTGACCACGGTGTGCGGCCTCATCCCCATGGCGCTCGGCACCGCGAAAGCCGTCGGTCTGCCCTACGCCCCGCTCGGCCGCACGATGATCGGCGGCCTCCTCGCGGCCACGCTCCTCACCCTCGTGATCGTCCCCCTCTTCTACGCCCTGCTCGACGACCTCCGCGAATTCGTCGGCCGCGTCTGGGCCTCGATCTTCGCCGCACCCACCGCCCCCCCGCCGCCCACCGTCAGCGGCGCCGCCACCGGCATCGGCCGCGCGAATCGCGTGGAGTGACGCCGCAACCACGCAGCCGAGGTGGAGCGCGTTGACCCCAACGCGCTACGGATACGTCGTGAATCCTGAAGCGCGTTGAGGTCAACGCGCTACGGCTACGTCGTGAATCCTGACGCGCGTTGAGGTCAACGCGCTCCACCTCGCTCAACGCCT
>CANHJG010000158.1 GCA_947461205.1 Opitutia bacterium | reverse complement strand
TCGCAGCGAAACGCGCGTAGCGCTCAGGTCCAGTAGATCGCCGTCTGCGGATCTTTGAACCCCATCAGAAACGAAATCGTCGAGCGATACTCACCCGGATTGGCCTGCGCCTGCACGGCATGGATCAGCTTGCCGTTGAAAAAATAAATGTCGCCGGCGTGAACCGGCAGATCGATGCGGTCGAACTTCTCGAGCCACTCCACTTGGTAGGGATAACCGGTTTCCTCCAACCCGAGGGCGCGACGCGTGATCGAGTCCGGCTCGATGTTCCAATACACCAAGTTCCCGCCGGCCGCGCCGTTTTGCAGGCACATATTGACCGCTGCGAGCGGATTCCGCGCGACGTCCTGAATCTCAAAACCAGCCTGTTGCTTGGCGCTGAGCTGGGCCGCATCGTCGTGCGCCGCGAGCGCGAATTTACCGCCACCGCTCCACGACCGGATGACAAACTCGCCGGCATCGCGTCCCTGGTGCCGCGCGACCCGCAGCCCCACTCCGCTGTGCCCGAGTTCCGCGCGAACCTCGGCCATCAACTCGTCAAAGACATTGCGTCCACCGTCAAACACTTCGTGCACGGCCGCGCTCGTCGCCGCCGCTTCGTCGAGATAGGGCGAAAGATCTTTCGCATAGTGATAGGTACCCAGGTAGTACGCGGGCACCGCATCTCCCCGCTGCCGTTTCTGCGGGTGTTTCCAGAAATTGTCGCAGATGCGTTGGCACAACGCCGAATCCATCGCACGGCGGAAAATACAGCCTGCGACCTCGCCGCGCATCACTCGGACGATCTCCCGCGGGTCGAGGCGGGTGAATTCGCCAATCCGGAAGTACTCCGCGGCATAGACTCGTCCGGTGATTGATGGGATGCCGGTGGCAGGTGTCATAACCGTAGATCCAGCCAACCCGGCGGATCGCTGTCTAGCATTCTTTGCACTGAAGAAACCGTCGATCCGGAGCGCCTTCTCGCACCCATCGCCGTCCGCAAACTCCACACTTGATTAACCCGCCGGCCCTCGGCTTGCTCACACGCCGATCTGGATTTGATCGGCGGCGAGCAATGCAACTTCTCCATCTTATCAAAAAAGAGAGCACCACGTCGCTCCAAACGTTGCTCGTGCTCACCGTAATTTCAGGCGTGGCGCAAGGGTTGCTTTTGTCGATCATCAACAACGCCGCGGCCACCGCCGCGTTCGCGGACCTCAATTTCCGGAATCTGCTGCTCTTCGTGATCGCCATCACGATCTTCATCCTCGCCAAACGCGTCGCCCTCGAAAGGTCCTTTGTTTTGGCCGAGGAAGTGATCGGCAAATTACGCGTGCGTATTGCCGACAAACTCCGCCGCTCCAACCTTGCGGTCGTCGAGCGTATCGGCAAAGCCAACGTCGAGACGCGACTTTCCCAGGACACCCTCACTCTATCGCAGGCCGCCGGCGAAATCGCCAATGCCGCCCAGTCCGCCGTCATGATCGTTGTTTGCGTCGCCTACCTCGCCGTCCTCTCCAAAATCGCGTTCATGTTGACGGCCGCCATGATCATGGGCGGCGTTGCCATTTATCTGCGAAATCAACGCCTCATCAACCGCGAACTCCAGCAGGCCACGGAGAAGGAAACCGAGTTCTTCGTCTCGCTCGGCCATCTCATGGACGGCTTCAAGGAGCTGAAGATCAACCGGGCCAAGTCCGACGATTTCTTTGAGAACCATTTCAAGCGCATCTGCGCAGACGCCGAACGTGTAAAAATCCGCACGGGGCTCGAATACGTCCGCAACTTCATCTTCTCCCAGACTTTTTACTACATCCTGATCGCCGTGCTCGTCTTTCTCCTGCCCGCCCTGAACGAAGGCTACGCGGATGTGATCGTGAAAACGACCGCCGTGATTCTCTTCATCATTGGCCCACTCACCTCCTTGGTCAGCTCCATCCCGATCTACGCCCGCGCCAACGTCGCGCTCGGCAACCTCACGAAGCTGGAGGAGTTCCTCGATTCGCCCATCGCCGCCGCCGAGCGCATGGTCGCCCCGGCCCGCATCGATTTCACCGGCTTCAAGGAAATCGTGATCGAGGATGCGACGTTTTCCTACCTCGACGAGATGACCGGCCGGCCCGCCTTTTCGGTCGGCCCGTTTCGCCTCTCGTTCGCTGCGGGCGAGACGGTCTTCATCGTCGGCGGAAACGGCTCCGGCAAGTCGACCTTGATGAAGCTGCTCACTGGACTCTACGCGCCACACAGTGGTGCCCTGCTCGTCGACGGCGTCCGCCTCCAGGCCTCGCACTATGCCGGCTATCGCGAACTTTTTTCCATTGTTTTCACGGATTTCCACCTGTTTGACCGGCTCTACGGGCAAACCAACATCGACGAGAAGCGGCTCGCACAGCTCCTCACCCGCATGGAGCTCGAAGAGAAAACTGCTTACACCAACGGGCACTTCACGCATCTGAGTCTCTCGACCGGCCAGAAGAAACGTCTGGCCCTCATTGTTGCCTTCCTCGAAGACCGTCCCGTGATCGCCTTGGACGAATTCGCCGCCGACCAAGATCCGGAATTCCGCCGTTTCTTCTACGAAACCCTGTTGCCCGAACTGAAGGCGGCGGGCAAGACCGTCATCGCCATCACCCACGACGACCGGTATTTCCACTGCGCAAACCGTGTGATCAAGATGGAGTATGGCCAAGTCCAGCCTACCGCCCCTGCCTCCAACACCACTGATCTATGAGCCCCGTTGCTCCTGCCGACACCCCGACCCCTGCTTCCCGTGCCCCTGCCACATCGCCCGCCTGGCGGGAAAATCTGGATGCTTGGATTGAGCGTCTCCGCCTGAAGGCCCGCGAGAATATCGTGCCCCTGTGCCTCGGCGGACTTATTTTCACCTTTCTCGTCGTCTATCTCGCCAACCGGATCTTCATTCTCATCGGGCCCGGCGAAGAAGGCGTTCTCTTTCGCCGGCTGACCAACGGCACCGATATTTCGAGCCCTTTCAAAGAGGGCTTGGTCATCATCGCTCCGTGGAACACGATGTCCATTTACAGCCTGCGCGTGCAGGAGCGCACCCAAATCGTGGAAGCTCTCAGCAAGAACGGTCTCACCATCCGGGTGACCGTCTCCATGCGCTATTTCCCGGAAGAGAAAAATCTTCCGTTGTTACACCAAAAGGTCGGCCCCGACTACGCCGACCGGATCGTCGTCCCCGAGGTGATGACCGGGGTCCGCGAAGTGGTCGGCAAGTTCGAACCGCAGGGGCTGTATACTACAAATACGAGGGAAATTTCCGATCAGATCATCGAAGCCGCCACCCGCAGCCTCAGCGAGAAATTCATCCGCCTCGACGATGTGAACATCCTCAGCATCCGGCTGCCCAACCTCGTGACCAGTGCGATCGAAAGCAAGCTGACGCAGGAGCAAATGGCCGAAGAATACATCTATCGGCAGGACCGGACCGAACGGGAAAAGAAGCGGCTCGCAACCGAGGCCGACGGCATCGCGCAGTATAACCGGGCCATCTCAGCCAGCCTCACGCCGGAAATGCTCCGCTTCAAGGGTGTCGAAGCCACGCTGGAGCTCGCGAAATCGCCCAACGCCAAAATTGTGGTCGTGGGCTCCGGTAAGGACGGCCTGCCGCTGATCCTCAACACCGAGAGCGCCGGCGCGAAATAAGCTGGCCCGGGCGCAGCGCCATCCCATGCCAGCAGGAGATCACGGCTCCCGGTTCATGCGCGTAAACTCCGCCCAAACTCCGTCGTAGAAAAGCTGCGCATCGCCGACATCGACGAGAAAATGCGTTTTTCCGTTCGGCGGCTGCTGATACGACGGAGAGCCCTTCAATTTTTCCACCTCCGCGCCAAAGAGCGTGTTCGCATAAAAACTGTCCAACGTCACCCGCTTGGCGACCTCCGTCTCCAGAAGAAAATTGATGAACTGCGCGGCCAACTCGGGTTGGCTTGACGACGCCGGGATGGCCAACGTATCCACGGTTATCACGGAACCGTCACCGGGCATGATATAGCCGATCTCGGGCCGACGAGGCTCCCGCTTCGCGACGAGGATCAATCCACGCAGCCAAGTCGTCACGGTGTCCCACCCGGTGGAAAACCATGAGCGATCGCCGGCGGCCCCGGCCGGCACTTTTTCCTGAAGCCGTGTGATCTCGGGCGCCCACGATTGCAACAAGACGCCCTCCCCGTCGGCCAACAATTCCCCTCCGTCTTCGAACACCAGACGCGGCTGTTCCGAAAGCTCCCGAGGCTGTAGCAGCTGACCGGCGTCCCTGATACTCTGACGCTCCCGGGTGTTCGGTGACTGCCCCAGCGCGATGAGCGCAAGCCCGATCAACTCCCGGGGCTCCCCCACCATCATCCGGCGACGACCGTATTTCGCAGCGACCTCGCGCGAAAAAAACTGCGCCCACGTCTTCGGGGGCTCGACCGCTGCCGGCGGTTTGTCGGGAAATTCCGTTTTCGAGTAACCGATCCCCAAATAATTCCACAAATACGGGATCGCATAATCCTCGTCCCGTGCGATCGCGGCGGCGCCCGAGGTTCCGGCTTTGGCTACGCTCTCAACCGGTCCGGTGTCCGGTACCGAGCCTGCGACTTGGAACTTCACCGGCGACGGGGCCGGCAAGGCGTCCTTGGCCTCGGTGCGAAATTTCGGGTCAACGTTGGCCCTGTTCTCCAAGCCGGTGCCCGGCAGCCGCAGGAGCAAACCCTGCCGCCGCATCGAAGCGACCATATAGCTCGACGGCATAATGACATCGAATTCGTTCCAGCTGACCTTCACGCGGGCCATCATCTCGGCGTTGCTGCGGTAGTTGGTCACGTCCACTCGCACGCCGAATCTTTTTTCGAAATCGGCGATCACGTCGGGATAGATATAATCGTTCCAAACATACAACCGAAGCACCGGGCGGGACCAATCCCGCCATGCCACAACCGAAGCCACGACGACGGCGATTACCAGGAAAAACTGAAGGCAATGGCGGGTGGCGGTTTTCATGAATGGCGAAGGACCCCTCCGCCCAATCCCAGTGATATGCCGACAGCGGCGAAACCATGTCAAGGCGGCGAAAGTTTGGGCTGGCCACTGACGCCCACCGCCGCATATCGACACCTTCTCCCACACCCTCGACCAAGTCCCGACGCCATGAACCCAACCGACACCACGCCCGAGATTCTCAAAGTCGTCGTTAATCACGAAGAACAATACTCACTCTGGCCGTCCTACCGCGAGAATCCGCCCGGCTGGCGTGACGCTGGAAAGTCCGGTTCGAAGGAGGAATGCCTCGCCTACATCAAGGAAGTTTGGACGGACATGCGCCCCCTGAGTCTGCGCCAAAAAATGGACGCCAACGCGCGTCGGTAGCCGTCTCGGTCTCGATGCTGCTTCCTCTCGCTCCCAGCAAGTGGCTGAGTTCCCCGCGCCCAAACAGCGCGGCGCCCTTGCGGCTCTGGTGCTTCCCGTTCGCGGGCGGGGGAGCCGCCACGTGGCACAGCTGGTCCGCTCAACTTTCCGCCAGCGCTGAGGTGGTCGCAGTTCGGCTGCCGGGTCGCGAAAACCGGCTCCGCGAAACTCCGCTCAGCACGGTGGATCAGCTGGTCTCTGCACTCGCGAACGAAGTGGCACCGTATTCTGCCCGGCCCTTCGTATTCTGCGGGCACAGCTTTGGTGCGCTGCTGGCCTTCGAAGTGGCGCGTGCGCTCCGCGCCCGCGGGGTGCCCGGACCGGCCGGCCTGATCGTCAGCGGTGCGCGTGCACCCGGAACCCCGCGTCGCGAACCGGATCTTCACCGACTCCCCGACGACCAATTCGCGGCCGAGGTCGATCAACGTTACGGCGGGATTCCTGCGGTCGTGCGCGCGAACAGCGAGTTCTTGGAATTGTTTCTGCCCGCATTGCGCGCCGACCTGACGGCCTACGAAACCTATCGCCCCACGGCGGAGCCAAAGCTCGAACTCCCGCTGCTCGCCCTCGGCGGCGACGACGATCGGCACGTCCTGCCCGCCGAGTTGCTCGCTTGGCAATCCCATGCCAGCGGGAGCTTCACCTCGGAATTTTTCCCCGGCGGACACTTTTTCCTGCAAACCCAAGCGCCGAACGTGATCGCCCGGGTGGCGACGTTCGTGCGTTCGATCAAGAGCCTGTCCGAATAACTCCGCCTGGCACGACGACTGGGGACAGAGAAAGCGGGAGCGTGACTTCGGTCGTTGCGGCTTTTTTCCAGCGCGCGAGGATGCAACGAAACCCGGGGGGGCTAAAGGTGCGCGAGTTCGACGACCCAAAAGCAGGCGTTGCTGAAACCGGTCGTGCGCGGAGCTGAGCGGGCAGATCGACGTCGCATCCTGCGCTGCCCACCGGCACCCGTGAGCCACACGAAAAAACGCATCCGCGCAGTCCCGATCGGCGCGCTGCGGCCGCCCGCCGCCGGAGCGGTGCTGCTAGGCCGACGCCGCCACCCGCTTGCTCGCTCGCGCCCACAATTCTTGCAGCAACCGGCAGCCGAGTTTTCGTTCCCTCCCTCTCGGTCTGCCTTTCCCACGCCGATGGTAAGCGAGCAATTTTGCCGACCAGTTCTTCGGATTGGCTTTCAGCGGAAACGCAACTGGGATGCACAAGTTTTTTCTTGCGTGGCATCAAAACACCCAAATTCTCTCGCAAATCTTTTCAACCAACCCAATCGGAGTTCACTAACATGACTGAGGCCCATCCCGCTACGAGCAAACAATTCCGTGCCGAGGCAATTATCAACAAATACCTGCCATGGTCCATGGGTGCCGGTCTTGTTCCGGTTCCGATCGCAGATGCTGCGATGGTTGTCGGCATTCAAGTCAAGATGCTCGCTGAAATCTCCCACGTCTACGGCGTGGAGTTCTCTGAAAACGCCGGGAAGGCGGTCATCGCCTCGCTGATTGGCGGAGTGGGCTCAACGACGGTCGCCGCCGGAACCTTCGGGAGCGTCATCAAAGCTATCCCCGGTTTTGGTGCGGTCTTAGGTGCCGCCACTCTGCCTCTGATCGCCGGTGCCACCACGTATGCGATCGGCAAAGTCTTCACCCAGCATTTCGAATCTGGCGGCACCTTCCTCACCTTCAACTCGGTCGAGGCGAAGAAGGTGTTTGATGATAAGTTCGCCGAAGGAAAATCCCGCGTCGCCACGCTGGCCCGCGCGGTCGACGCCAAGATCTCCAAAGCGGTCGATTTCTGACTCTCGCTCAGCTCACATAAACCAACCGTCCATCCATCCCACCCATGCTCGTCAAACTGATTCCCTACCTGATTTTGGTCACCCTCGTTGCCTATATTGGCAAGGATCGTAAATTTGGCTTCTGGGGCAATTTCTTTTGCGCCCTGATCTTCACCCCGATCGTCGGACTCGTGCTGGTTTTCGCTTCCGACAAACGTCCGACCCAAGCCGTCGCGTCCGCACCCGCCGTCTGAGTCACCACTCTCCGCAAACTCCCGGGAAAAACCCGGGAGTTTTTTTGCGCCCGCTTCTTCGGTCTGACCGCTCCCGTGAACATCACCGTCTGCAACGGAAAAGGCGGCGCTGGGAAGACTACCATGGCCGTGCTTCTCGCCGTCGCATTTCAAAAAGCCGGTCACCGCGTCGCCCTGCTGGATCGCGATCCTCAGGGCACCGCGACGCGGTGGCTTCGCGAGACTCGCGATGTGGAACTGGCGCAGCCCGGAGTGGACTACCGTCTTCAAGTTATCGATACGCCGCCGCAGCTGGATTCCCCTCTCCTCCTGCAATCGCTTGCCGAAGCCGATTGCGTGTTGCTCGTGAGTTCGCCTTCACCGGCGGACCTCTGGACCTCTCAGGACAGCGTTGCCGTGATCCGGGCCCATCTCCGGCCAGGTTGCCAAGCCCGCATTCTGTTCAATCAGGTCCAACCGCGCACGGTCCTGGGCAAGGACCTCGCATCGCTCGCCCATCGCATCGGGCTTACTCCGCTCACGACCCACGTGAGCCGACGCCAAGCCTTTCAACACTCCGCCCTTCTCGGTTGGCGCGCGCTCGACAGTGAGAGTCGTGAAGAACTCTTGCACGTCGCGCTCGAACTGGCCGCACTTCAGCCCTAATTTATCACCATGCCACGGATCAAGAAGAGCGACCGGCTGCTCAATAAGCTCAGTCAATCTCTCGAGCAGCCCACCGTCGACGCTCCGCCCGAAACGGGTCCTGTCCAGACTGAGCCGACGGTTTCGTCCGCCGCCAAACCGGCCGAACCCGAGAGCACGCCCGGCGAGCCCAGTGTCGCCGCGCCTCCCCTTCCTCCCCTCAGTGCGCCCGTCGCTGTCGACGCGGTAGCCCGTGCAGCAGCCGCCGACGAAATCCTGAAGCGCCATGTCCCGTATGCGCTCGGCGCCGGAGTGCTCCCCCTGCCCTTTTTCGATGTCGCCGCTATCTCCGGAGTCCAACTGAAACTGATCGCGGAACTCTCGAAGTTGTACGGCGTCGATTTTAGCCACCACCTTGCTCGCAATGTCGTCGTCGCGCTGGTGGGTGGCGTCGGCGCTTGGACCATGGCCTCCGGAGCACTCGGCAGCGCGGCCAAGGCACTTCCGGGCGTCGGTACATTCTTCGGTTCCACGACCATGCCGTTGATGGCCGGCGCCATCACCTACGCGACCGGTCGCATCCTCATTTCTCACTTCGAGTCGGGAGGAAATCTGCTGACTTTTGATGCTCCGGCGATGCGCCAAGCATTTCTCGCCAAAGTCGACGAAGGCAAAGCCTTCATTCGGTCGTTGTAAGCCGGACCGGTCCGACCCGATGACCGCCGCAACTTCCCCGCCCGCCGCCGTCCGACCTGCCGTGCGGCTTGCCACACCTGAGCGCTCCCGTCAGGCCCAAAAGATTGTCCGGCACCACGCGGCACTGTGCGCCGCTGCCAGCATGATTCCTTTGCCCGTGGCCGGCAGCATCGCCGTCACCGGCGTGCAACTCGACATGCTCGGGGATATTTCCCGCCTCTACGGCGTGCCCTTCTCGCACAACGCCGGCCGGGCGCTGGTCGCCGCAGCGGCGGGCGGGGTGCTGAATTACTATCTGGCGCAAAACCCGATTACCCGCGCCGTGCGCGACTTTCTCAACGCCACCGTGCCGTGGCTCGCACTCCCGCTTCGACTCTTCACCGGGCCGTTGTTGATGGCAGGATACACCACCCTGCTCGGCCAATCCTTTATCCGACACTCGGAACGCGGCGGTTCCTACCTCGACTTCGACTGGAGCGCCTTCCGCCGCGAACTCACAGCCAAGCTCGGCTTCGGCTCCACCCCGCCCAGTCCCGTGATCGACATTCTCGCCACGACGGTACCGACGAACGGCGTCCGGCCATGATCACTTGTCATGGACCCGCTTCTCGCGCTGCGGCTCACACCAGCTCAAACTGGCGCACGCGTGTAATGCCCCGCCGGACCACCACGGCAGCGGAATAACCCGTTCCGGGAGCGAGGTCGCGTAACTCCCACCGCTCGCTCGCGAGGGCATCTTCGCTGTCGGTGATGAGCGCGGACGGCGCATCCGACGAGAGGGCGACCTCAAAACTGGCCAATGGCTTGGCCAGTCCCACCCCCAGCGCTTTTAGATAGGCCTCCTTGCGCGTCCATCCGTCAAAGAAGACCCGTGTTTTCAACGACGGCGGCGCGTTTTTCCACGCCGCAAACTCCGCCGGCGAGAAATAGTCGCGCATGATCGATTCACTGTCGATCTCGCGCCACCGCTCGATATCGACACCCAACGACCGACCGCGCGAAAACCCCAAGAGGACCCAATCTCCTGAATGCGAACTGTTGAACTCCAAGCGCTCGCCCGAAGAGCCCTCCCGCAAGACGGGCTTGCCCGTTCCTTCGAGCGCAAACTCCTCTCCTGCCAGCGAACGACTCAGGTAGCTCCCCAAAAGCCAGCGCAAGGCCCCGCGACTCACCAACTCGCGCCGCGCGTCTGAGGGGAAATGAAACCGCTCCAGTCGGGCCCGCTCACGCGGGGCCAAAAGCGCTTTCCATTCCTCTAGTTCCACTCCCACTCGATCAACCGACACCCGCCACACATGCAATTCGTCTGGCAGAAGCGTGCACGAAGACGCCACAGTCAACGGAGTCCAACCCATCGCGTCCAAGCCGGCAT
>CANHJG010000157.1 GCA_947461205.1 Opitutia bacterium | reverse complement strand
CTCACTCTCTGGCGCCGCCTCGCCGACCACCGCCGCTCGTCCGCCCTCGGCGGTCGCCTCTTTCAGCCGCTGGCCCGCGTCCTCGGTCCCGTCGCCGCCGCCCGCCTCCTCCACCGGTTCCAAGCCGGCCCTTACGCCGCCTGCCGCACGCTGAGCGACGCCGATTTCGTGCGCCTCCTGACCACCCTGCCCGCGCCATGACCCGCGCTTTCACTCCCCTGCCCGACCGTACCCCGGGGCGCGAACTCGCCCGTCGCCTCGGTCTCGGTCGCCTCGCCTACCTCGCGTGGCACCGTCCGCGCGCCGCCCTGGCGCGTTCCCGGCGCGCCGGCGGGCCGTGGCACCAGTGGCTCGACCACCGGGGCGAGGCCGCGATGCGCCGCGCCGCCGCCCAGCTTCCCCCGCGCCCCGATACCCGCCGGGCCTCCGCCGAAGTCTGGTTTCTCACCGGCCGCCGCTGCTGGCACCAAACCGCCTTCTGCGCGTGGTCCCTGCTGCAATCTGGCCGTGACAGCGTGCGCCCTGGCTTCATCGACGACGGCTCTTTCGATGACACGCTGATTGCCGAGTCGCAGCGGTTGTTTCCCGGCTCGCTCGTCCGCCGGGCCGCCGAGTGCGAAGCGCTCCTCGACGCCGCGCTGCCCGTCGCGAAATTCCCCGCGCTCCGCGCCCAGCGCCGCACCTACATTCACCTGCGCAAACTCACCGATGCTCACGTCGGCCATCACGGCTACCGTCTCGTGCTCGATTCCGACATGCTCTTTTTCCGCCCGCCCGACGCCCTCCTCGCCTGGCTCGCCGCGCCCGACCGCCCCATCCATATGCTCGATGTTCACGACGCTTATGGCTATCCCTCCGCTACGCTCGCCGCGTTAGCCGGCCGAGCGGTGCCCTCCTGCGTCAACGTCGGCGTCTGCGGTCTCGATAGCGACCATCTCGACTGGCCGCGTCTCGAGTCCTGGACCGCCGAACTCCTCGCGCGCCATGGCACCAGTTACTACCTCGAACAAGCGCTCGTTGCCCTCCTCCTCGCCGACACGCCGGCGCGCCGACTCCCTGCTCGCGACTACCGCCTGCTCCCCGACGAGGCCGAATGCCGCGCACCGACCGCTGCGCTGCACCACTACGTCGATCTTTCGAAACGCGGCTACTTCCGCCACGCGTGGAAACACGTCCTCCATGCCGACCTCGCCCGCTGAGCCGGATAGCCGCCGGCTCGCGCAACACCGGGTCAGCGGAATCGACGGTCTTCGCGCCCTCGCCGCGTTGGCCGTGTTCTTCTTCCACCTGGCCGAAATGCCCGCCTCCACCCACGGCGCAATCTCCCAAGCGTGGCGCGCCGTCTGGCAACACGGTTACCTTGGCGTATCCCTCTTCTTTGTGATCAGCGGAGTCTGTATCGGTCGCACGTGGCTGGGCAGCGCCACGCCGGGCGAATTTTCCCTCCGTCGCTTGCGGCGCATTTTCCCGGCTTACTGGGGCAGCTTGGCCGTAATCTGCGCCCTCGCACTCGCCGTGAAACTCATCTTTGGGACCAACGATGTCGCCGCTTTGCCGGCATCTGGGGCCGCCCTTTTGGCCACGATCACTCTCGCCACCGCCCCGGTCAGCTCTTTCCCCCCGATGAGTGGGGTCTACTGGTCGCTGTCCTTCGAACTCGCCTTCTACGCAGTCATGACCGTCCTGCTGTTGGCCCCACCCGCCCGCCGCCCCGCCGCCCTGGCGCTCGCCCACGCCCTCCTCTGCCTGCTCGCCTGTCGTCCTGGCTGGTCCCGGATTCCGCTCGGTTTCTTTATCGAGCTCTGGCCCTTGTTTGGCACCGGCGCCGCCCTGGCCCTATGGCGGGACCATCGCCGCCTCGCCCTCGCCATGTTTCTCGCGTCCGCCGTTCCCGCCATCGCCGCCCTGCTCCAGCATCGTTTGGTCGCCGAGTGGACGACCGCGATCCTCGGCACCGGACTCTGCGCCGCTGCCCTGGGCGGTAAACTTGCATTTTGGCCCACCCCCCTCGTGGAACTCGGGAAAATCTCCTACTCTCTTTACCTCCTCCACGGGCCCATCGGCGGCTACTTCTATCTTCACGCCTCGGCCAACCGCGGTCCAACGGAGGGTTCCGAAATTCTCTGGCAGACCGGCGTCGTCGTCGTCACCGCGTTCGCCATCTGGCCGCTCTATCGGTGGCTCGAGAAGCCGTTCCTGCGCCCCGCCGCCCGCGTGAACCCACTGCCCGCATGACCGACCGGCGCTCCTGCTCTCCGCAAGCCACCGCATTCCCGCCGTTCTTTCACGACCTGCCGACGACCCTGTTCGCCGCCGTCGCCCTGCACGCCGTCTTCACCCTCGTCTCGTGGTTCGTACCGCCCGCGATGAACTCCGACTCAGCCACGGGATTCTACGTCTGGGACAGTTGGCGCGCCGGCGCCCCTTGGAATCACATGATCGCCCCGGACAGTGCGGATATTTCGCGGGACACCTCGTTTTTTCAGGCGTGGTGGAGCCCGGGTCAGTATCTCGTCACCGCCCCTTGGCAACTGCTCGGGCTTTCCCTCGGTCACGCCATCGCCCTCGGCGGCGGAGTCGCCAGCGCCTTCGCCTTGATCGGCTTCTATCGGCTGTATCGGACCTTCGGTTTCACCCCGGCCGTCGCCGGCTGGTCCGTGCTTGCCGTCGCGTGCAACTGGACCCTCACCCGGACCTATGGCGATTATATGGGCGGTGAGACTGCTCTCCTCGCCGTGCTCCCGTGGCTCGTGCTCGCCCTGCACCGGGTCTTCGCCGGCGGAACAAATTTTGCCTGGGTCGCCGTACCCGCCATCTTTTGGCTCGGGGCAATGGCCAAAAATTCCTTCGTGCCCGTGGCCGCCGGTCTCATCGCCGGTTTCCGCGGTCTTCACTTCGGGCGAAGCCCCTGGCTGACCGCCGCCAAACTTGCCGAAGTCGCCCGCTGGGCCGCTTGGTTCGGCCTTGGGTATTTGCTCTTCTGGGCCACCTACCTGCGGCTCGGCGTCGCTCCCGGTCTCGGCTTCGGCGGCCGAATCGATGCCGACTGGTGGATTTCGGCACTCCGCGTCCTCGGCTTTCCGCTCTCCAGCATCTTCTCGCTGAGCAACGTCCTCGGGCGCGTTTTCCAGCATCCGTCGCACCCGCTCGTCGCGAGCGTCCATGCGCTGTGGCCCCTTTACCTGCTCATCGCACTCGGCGGCTCCGTCGTCCTCGTCGGCTTGCTCAAACAGGAATTCTCGCATCGCCCGGCCTGGGCTCGCCTCTTGGTCGGCGTCGTGGCCGCCAATCTCGCTTTTTACGGCTGCGTGCTCCTCTGGCGCTCGGCCGGCGGCTTGGAAGAACGCTTCTTCAAACCCGTCGGCTTTCTGCTCCTCCCGTCGCTTATCGCCACCCTGCACGACTCGCGCCCCCCCTGGCCGGGCAAACTCCTCTGCCTCCTCCTCGCCCTCTCGTCGGCCTACGGCGTGGGTTCATTCGCCAATCGCGCCCACTACCTGACGCGGCTCACCAACGAAGGCCGCCGCGGCACCACGCAAAACGTCCTCTCGAGCGAGGGGCTGAGCGTCCTTCACACGCTCGATACGACCCTGCCTCCTTCGTCGCTTATCGTGGTGCCGTCCCCCGAAATGACCCTTGAGCTCCAACGCGTGCGGCGCTGGTCGACCCACGCCGTCATGATGGACGCCGCCCAACTCGCCGCAGTACGCCGCTCCGGCCGCGCCGAAAATCTCGTCGTGCTGGTCGACGATCGGATGCTCGCCGCCGGTCAGGCCCGCGCCCTCCTCGACAGTTTCACCGACTACCCCCCGTCCGCTTGGACCGCGCATCGCTACGGCACCTGGATGTTTTACCACCAAGGTCCGTTTGCGGCTTGGCCCGCCCCGACCGGCGTTCCGCGATGAGCCCCCTCGTCAGCATTCTCATCCCTTGCTCCAACGCCGCGCCCTGGCTCGCGGCCACGCTCGCCTCCGCCCTCGCGCAAACCCATCCCCGCACCGAGATCATCATCGTCGATGACGGCTCCTCCGACCACAGCCTCGCCATTGCTCGCACCTTCGAACCGCACGGCGTCCGGGTCGTCACGCAGCCCAACGCCGGAGCCAGCGCCGCCCGCAACCACGCCCTCCGCCTATCCCGTGGCGACTATATTCAGTTTCTCGATGCCGACGATCTCCTCACTCCGGATAAAATCGCGGCGCAGCTGACCGCTCTCCGCAGCCCGCCCGCCCACGCCGACTCCATCGCCACCTGCCGCTGGGGTCGCTTTAGCCGCGATCCCACCAACGCTCTATTTGTCGACGACGCCGTGTTTCGCGATTTCGCCCCGCTTGACTACCTCCTCGCCCACACCGGCGCCGCCCGGATGATCCATCCTGCGGCCTGGCTCGTCCCCCGCGCCGTCGCCGACCGGGCCGGTCCCTGGGACGAATCGCTTTCGCTCAACGACGATGGCGAATATTTTGCCCGCGTCGTCCTCGCCGCCTCCGCGATCGTGTTTTCTTCGGCCGGCGACTCGCTTTACCGCAGCAATCTCAGCGGGAGCCTCAGCCGCCAGCGCAGCCGTCGGGCCCTTGAATCGGTCTTTCACTCGGTTGAGCTGATCGCCGCCCACCTGCGTCGAGCCGAGGATTCACCCCGCACCCAACGCGCCCTCGCCAACTATTGGCAGCGGCTCGCGTTCGAAATCTACCCCGACGCCCCCGATCTTAGCCGGCGCGCAGAAGCCGAGTCCCGTGCTCTCGGCGGCTCGACGCTCCGCCCCACCGGAGGCTGTCGCGAGCAATGGGCCGCGCGTCTCCTCGGTTGGAAACTCGCCCGCCGGCTGCAACGCCTGGTCTCCCGCAAATGACGCGCATCCGCATCTTTCTCTGCACCTGCCGCCGCCCCCAGTTGCTCCGGCGCGCGCTCGCCAGCCTCCTCGCGCAGACCTTCACCGACTGGATTTGCGAATTGCACAACGACGCCCCCGACGACGACGTGCCGCGCGCCATCCTCGCTGAACTCGCGCCCGCCGATCCACGTTTTTCCTACGTCGCTCACGACCGGAATTGGGGCGCAGTGGCCACGTTCAATCACGCCTATGCCGGAGGTCCGGAGCCCTTCGCCAGCCTCCTTGAAGACGACAATTGGTGGGATCCGACCTTTCTCGCCGCCGCACTCCAGACGCTCGATCAGCACCCGGCCGCCTCGCTGGTTTGGGCCAATATGAAACTGTGGCAGGAAAAATCGGACGGAACCTGGACCGATACCGGAGCCACGATCTGGGCCCGACCCACCGGATCCGACGCACCCGTCATCGCCTTTCACCCGCCGGAGTTGTTGCAGGCCTTCGATGCGCTTCACTCCAACGGCGCCATGGTCTTTCGTCCGCATACTTTTCGGCCGAAACAGGTGTCCCCCGCTCTGCCCTTCTCCATCATCGAGCCCGCGCGCGAGCGTGCCGCCAAGGGCCCGCTCCTGCTTCTCACCGCCCCGCTCGCCCACTTTGCCCTCACCCTCGCCACCGCCCGCGACGCCGACCCCGCGCGCTGGCTCCAGGCCAAACTGCTCGTCGCCGCCTCGTTTTTCCAGCACGTCCCGGTTCCTCCCGCTGCCTACGCGGACCTGTGGGCCCGACGGCGGGCGCAACGCCCTCGCGACACCGGGCTTTTTTTCTGCCTCGCCCTCGCCTTGCGCAACCCCCACCTGCTCCGCCCCGCGCGCTTGGGCGACTGGATCCATTTTTTTCTCAGTGCCGTGCGGCACCCGCTTCGTCTCGCCCGCGGCCTGCGCTTCCGGCGCGAGCAGCCCGAGGCGTGGGCCTGGTTCGTCGCGCAAACGCGCGACCACGGGGCGCGCCCCGCCCACGCCACGGTGCTCGCAAAACACCCGCCGTGAACGCGTCCCGCATTCTCATCATCACCAACGGCCACCTGAGCCGCAATCCGCGGCCGCTGAAGGAGGCCGATACGCTCGGACGCGCCGGTTTCGATGTCACCGTACTCGGCGTCCGCCACCACGCCGCCGCCGAAGCGACCGACGTCGCCCTCCTCCGCACCGCGCCCTTTCGCCGGCTCTCCGTCGATTTTCTCCCGGCAGCACCTTCCGCCCCCCCCGGCGAGCGCGCCGCCATCTTCACCCGTCGCCTCCGCCTCCGACTCGCCCGCCTCGCCGCCACGCGTCTTGGCTGGCTTTCCATGGAGTCCCTCGGTCCCTCGTCTGACCTGCTGCGGGCGGCGACCCGGCACGCCGCCGATCTCACGCTCGTTCACAACGAAGTTCCTCACTGGGTCGGCACCCGCCTGCTCTCGGCCGGCCATCGTGTCGCCGCCGATATCGAAGACTGGCATTCGGAAGATCTCCTGCCCCACGCGCGCGCCGGCCGCCCGCTGTCCCTCCTGCGGGCGACCGAGCGTACGCTCCTTCACCGCGCCGCCTACTCGAGCACGACTTCGCAGGCCCTAGCCGAAGCCCTGCATACCCGCTACGGGGGCCGGCGACCGATCGTCCTTTCCAATTCGTTTCCGCTGCAGCCCGATCCACGCACCGGCCCTTGGGGCGAACCTCCTGCTTTTTTTTGGTTCTCCCAAACTCTCGGTCCCGGCCGCGGCCTCGAGGAGTTCCTCGCCGCTTGGACGCGCACCGTCCACCCCAGCCGTTTGGTTCTCCTCGGCGAACCTCCCGCCGGCTATCGCGCCCAACTGCTTGCCCCACTGGCACCCACGCGCCGGGCCGACATCGCCTTTCTCCCTCTCGTGCCCCCTGCAGCACTTCCGTCGTTGATCGCCCGGCATGATATCGGACTCGCCCTTGAGCAGTCGGACATCGTCAGCCGCGATCTCACCGTCACGAACAAGATTCTCCAATACCTCAACGCCGGCCTCGCGGTCGTCGCCACGCCCACCGCCGGTCAACGCGAAATCCTCGGCCGTGCCCCCGACGCCGGCCGCCTGGTCGACTTCGCCGATTCCACCGCCGCGGCCGCCGACCTCGACGCCCTCCTCGCCGACCGCTCCGCGCTGGCCCGCCACCAAGCCGCGGCCCGTCGCGCCGCTGCGGAAACCTATTGTTGGGAGCGGGTGTCACCCGTCTTCCTCGCGGCCGTCGCCAAAGCACTTCGCGTCACTCTGCCATGAGTGTCGCCCCGCTCCGTCGCGTGCTCATCGTCAGCCCGCATTTCCCCCCGGTCAATGCTCCCGATATGCAACGGGTGCGGATGAGTCTGCCCTCCTATCGCGCCTATGGCTGGGAGCCGGTCGTGCTCTGCGTCGGCGACGAGTGGCAGGACGGCGTCCGCGAACCTGCGCTCGCCGAAACGATCCCGCCCGGCCTTCGGGTGGTGCGGGTTCCGGCGCTGCCTCGCCAGTGGACGCGGCTGATCGGCGTCGGCAACCTCGGCCTGCGCTGCTGGCTCCACTTTCTTTTCGCCGGCGCTCGCCTCATTCGCCGCGAAAAAATCGATCTGGTTTTCTTCAGCAACACGCAATTCGTCACGTTCACGCTCGGGCGGATCTGGCGGTTCCTCTATCACGTGCCCTACGTTTTCGATCTGCAGGACCCGTGGCGCACCGACTACTATGAACGTCCCGGATCGCGCCGCCCGCCTGGCGGCTGGAAATACCAGGGCGCGCGCCTGGTCGCCTGGCTGCTCGAACGCTGGGCCTTCCGTCACGTCCGCGGTGTGATGAGCGTTTCGCCCGACTACCTGACCAACCTGCAGGCGCGCTACCCGTGGCTGGCCGCCGTGCCTCAAGCCGTGATCGGTTTCGGCGCGAGCCGGGAAGACAGTCTGGCCGCGCGTCGCGACGAAAGCGCTCCCGGCCACTTCTCCCATGGGCGCGGCGAGTTGCACATCGTTTATACCGGCGCCTCCGGCCCGATCCTGCCCCACTCGCTGACCGTGTTGTTTCAAGGGTTGAAACGGTATCACGAACGCTCGCCGGCCCGGGCCCGGCGCCTGCGTTTTCATTTCCTCGGCACGAGCTACGTGGCCCCGGGCCAAGGCAAGAATTCCGTCATGCCCGTCGCCCAAGCCTGCGGTGTGGCCGAGCAAGTGGAAGAAGTTCCCCATCGCCTTGGTCACCTCGAGTGCCTGCGTCTCCAAAGCGAAGCAGACATTCTGCTCCTTCCCGGCTCTAGCGACTTGGCCTACTCTCCTTCAAAAATCTATCCCTATTATTTGAGCGGCCGGCCCATGCTGGGTCTCGTTTTCAAGCAGAGCGTGATGGAGCGTCTGCTCGACGAACTCGCCTGCGCTTACGTGGTGCGTTTCAGTGCAGACGGGGCAAATGACGAAGCCTACGAGCGCCTCGGCCGTTTTTTTGATCTCGCTTTCGATGGCTTCCCCGCAGGCACCCTGCCCTCCCGCAACGATTCGTATTTCAATCGACACTACTTGGCCGAATCACTCACCGGTCGTCAATGCGCCCTGTTTGACCACGCCGTCACCGGCCACGCATGAAATCGGCCCCGTCGCTCTTGCTGCCCGGCCTTAGCCTGGCCGTAGGCTTGGCCGCCGGGATCTGGCTCCAGCACCGCTGGCCGCTCGGCCGCGTGCGCGCCGAACTCTCCGTCAAACGCGTGGGCGCACGGATGGCCGCCCCCGACCTAGCCCGCCTTTCGCCCGAGCGCCGGCTCGTGCTCGTCTGCATCGGTCAGGCCAATGCCGCCAACTACGGCGAGCCACGCGCCGCCGCCGGCGCGAACGTTGACGCCTGCGCCGATGGTCAGCTGTCCTCCTCGATTGCCCCCCTCCCGGGTGGCGACGGCGACGCCGGCTCGATCTGGACCCGGCTCGGCGCCAAGCTCGCCCTGACCACGAAAGCCGAGGCGATTATTTTTGCGGTGGTGGGCGAAGGCTCGACCCACGCCGCCGACTGGGCGCCCGGCGGCCGACCCCACGAACGCCTCCTGCGCACGCTGCGCCAGCTCGACGTGGCCGGCCTGCCCGCCGATTTCATTCTCTGGCAACAGGGCGAACAGGAGAGTCGCGTCGCGGCGGTTTCCGGCCGTGATTACGCCCGTGAACTGGCCGCCGTCCACGACACCACCCGCCAATTCCCCCCCGACGCTGCTTTTCTCGTCGCGCAGGCCACGTTCGGTGCCGGCACGGCGCTCAACGAGCAAGTTCGCCTCCCCAGCCCGCCGCCAACACGCAGCCCGGGGCCGGCGCCGGGCCGGACGTCGAGCAACTCGGCGCGAAGTATCGGCGCGACGGGATTCACTTGAATACCCGCGGTCTCAACGCCGCCGCCGATCTGTGGTTTGACGCCCTGCAGACCCGGTTGGCCCGGCGCGCTGCGCCCCCCCCTCCCGATGACCCGCGACCGCAGCGACCCGCTCGACGGACACCGCGGTTTGGCCATCCTCCTCGTGGTCGCCGGACATATTGCCCAAAACTACCCCCGTTGGATGAAACCGCCGGCGTTGGTTGACAGCTTTCGTAAATGCCGGGGCCGGCGTGCGGCTTTTTTTCGTGCTGCGCGACTACCTCATGACCAGCCTGCTGCTCAAAGAACGGGCTTCCACCGGGCGGATCTCCCTTCCCCCCATTTTACCGACGCTGCGCCCTGCGGATCTCCCCCGCTTTCTATGTCTATTCGGTCGTTCTCGTGGTCCTCAATATCTGGTTACCGCTCGGCCTCACCTCGCACACCCTTGGGGCCGCCGGAACCTTCACTTGGAACTGCGCCTTCCTTTGGATTGATCCGCCTCCGGGAGGATGCTGGCGTATCGGTCACCTGTGGACGCGAGCCCTTGACCAACCGTTTGACCTCTTTTGGCCGCTTGCCCTCGTCGCCGGAGGCCTGCGCCGTGGTCCTTGGATCGCGGGCGCGCCGATGGTCTGGTGTCCGCTCGCACGCGTGGGAACCTCCTGGCTGTTCCTCGAACAGCGCGGCCAGCTTGGCTCCATGCTCCATCCCGGAGTCGATTCGCTGATGGCCGAATATATCACCGCCTTTCTCATTCGTTCCGCCGCGGCGCAGGCCCACTTGTCCCGGCACGGCGTGGCCGGCATGGTGTGGGGCGGCGTCTGGCTGCTGGGGCTGTACCCGTTGCTGGTCGAACTGGTTCACGGCTTTCCTTCCGTGTACTGCTATTCCTTGGACGCTCTCGCCGGGGCATGGTTCGTCGCCTGTGGCCATCTCATCCCGGGACCGAGGTTGCACCGCTGGCTCCGTCGCGGCACCCTGCCCATGATCGGCGTCATCTCTTACAGCCTTTACCTCTGGCAGCAGCTGTTTCTGTCCCCCACCGGGTTGCTGGCCACCGGCCACCTGATCGCACCGCTGCTGGGAGCCTTCGCCGCCGCCACCCTGTCCTATTTCTGCGTCGAAAGCCCGCTGCTCCGCCTCGCGGGACACTCGCGT
>CANHJG010000156.1 GCA_947461205.1 Opitutia bacterium | reverse complement strand
CGGAAAAGGCGCAGCCGGGGAGCGGTTTCGAGAGGTCAGGGGGCAGGCCGGAGATGGTGTATAGTTCCGTGCCTTTGGGCTGGAGCGAGGGAATGGAGCGTTGGAGGGCGCGGGTGTAGGGATGGCGCGGCGAATGGAAGAGGGTGCGGGTGTCGGCGGATTCGACAATGCGGCCGGCATACATGACCTGGACGCGGTCACAGAGACCGGAGACGACGCCGAGGTCGTGGGTGATGAAGATCACGGCCATGCCGAGCTCGCGCTGCATTTTTTTGATGAGCTCGAGGATCTGCGCCTGGACGGTGACGTCGAGGGCGGTGGTGGGTTCATCGGCGATGAGGAGTTCGGGTTTCGTGATGAGGGCCATCGCGATCATGACGCGCTGGCGCATGCCGCCGGAGAATTCGTGGGGGTAGAGGTGGATGCGTTTCTCGGCGTCGTTGATGCCGACGGATTCGAGGGCGGCGAGGGCGCGGTGGCGGGCGGCGGATGGGGAGAGATTTTCGTGGATGAGCAGCGGTTCGATGAGTTGGTCGCTGATCCGCATGTAGGGATTCAGCGAGGTCATCGGATCCTGGAAAATCATCGCGACGCGTTTGCCGCGGATCGCGCGGGACTGGGCGGGGGTGCAATGGAGGAGATCGACGCCGTCGAATAGCGCGGTGCCGCTCTCGATCCGGCCAGGGGGCGTCGGAATGAGGCCCATGATCGAGTAGCAGGTGACGGATTTGCCAGAGCCGGACTCTCCGACGATGCCGAGGGTCTCGCCGCGTTCGAGGGAGAAGCTCACGCCGTCGACCGCGCGATAGACGCCGCTGCGGGTATGAAAATAAGTGCGGAGGTCGGTGACGGAAAGGAGGGGCACGGGGTGGGAAGAACGGAAGAGCGAGAGGGGGCGAGACGGGGGAGACGGGAGCAGGAATTCGGCCGGGGGTGTCAGGAGAGTGGTGACGCGAGGAGTTCGCGCAAGGCTGCCGCGACGGATTCGGGCGTGAGGTCGGCGAGCTGGCCGCCGCCGGTGAGCGGGCAGCCGGGCGGTTGCAGGAGGCGGGTGGGCGCCGTGAAGACGGGGCCGGTACGCACGGGGTTGGTCGGGCCGAAGAGGGCGAGAAGCGGGACGCCGAGGGCGTTGGCCAGGTGCATGCCACCGGTGTCGTTGGTGACGAGGAGACGACAGGTGCGGAGGCGGGCGGCGTAGGCGGGGAGAGAGGTGCGGCCGGCGAGGTTTTCGAGGCGGGCCGGGTCGAAGCCGGCCGCGATCGCGGCGGTGAGCGGGGCATCGTTCGCCGTGCCGAAGAGGACGAAACGGGCGGCGGGGAAGGCTTCGAGGAGGGCGCGCCAGTGGGCGACGGGCCAGCGTTTTGTGGGGGTGTTTTCGGAGCCGGGGATCAGGCCGATGAGCGGGATGGACGTGGAGCCCCGGGGGTTGAGAGCCGAGTGGTCGGAAACCGCCGCGGAGAGCGGCGTGCGGTCGGGGGGGGCGTTAAGGCCGAAGTGGCGGAGGAAGGTTTCCCAAAGTGCGAGTTGGTGGTGGGTGCGCTCGTCGAAGTTGGCGGGGACCCGGTAGGCATGCGAAAGGAGGGGGCGGGGTTTGCCGGGGCGGACGAGGCCGAAGCGTTGGCGGCAGCCGCTGAACCAGGCTTCGAGGTCGCCGCGCAGCGAGTTCGTGAAAAGGAGCCAGACGTCGGGGTAGCCGGCACGCAGGCGGCGGAAAAACACGTAGTAGCCTGGGCCGTGGGGCGGAAGGGCGAGCGTGCGGTCGGCGACGGCCCAACTCTCGAGGAGCGGGATAAATTGTTTTTTGGCGACGAGCGTGATTTCGGCGTCGGGGCGGGAGGCACGGAGGGCGCGGAGGAGCGGGAGCGCCATGACGACATCGCCGAGCCAGTTCGGGAGGCGAATATAGACGCGGGTGCGACGCGGGAGGGCGGTGAGGTGACGGGCGGCGAGATCGGCGGCGAGGAGGTCGCGTTTGGCCTCGAGGCGGAGCCTTTTTGGCGGCATGTCCTGGTTGCGCCAACGGTCGTGCGCCCAGAGCCACGAGGCGCAGAGGTTGTCGTCGGCGGTGAGGAGGTGTTCGAGCCAGCGGTTGAGGCTGAGCGTGACGGAGGCGGTGGTGCCGCCGGTGGCAATGAGGTGGGCGCCGACCTCGACGCGCCAGAAGGCGCGGCGGCGCGGGAAAATGCCGTAGACGCGGGCGGAGAATTTTTCCGCCATGAGGCCGGGGAGTTCGGTGGTGGAGCAGACGCGGCCGAAGAGGGTAGTGAGCGCGCCCTGGAGGCCGGCGTTTTGATCGAACAGGACGCCGACGAAGCCCTGACGACGGAGGATTTTCAGGGCTTCGGCGAAGCCCTCTTTGCGCGACAGGAGCTTCATGCCGAAACGCTCGCGGGAGGCGGTGACGAAGGCGTTGGCGGCAGGGTGGTCCAGCGGGCGGAAGATGATGCCGAACTCGGGGAACGGGCCGGGGACGACGAGGGGTTGCGAAGTCTGGGCTTCCCAGTAGGCGAGGTGCGGGGAGCAGATGAGCGTCGCGGCAGGGGAGCTCCGGTGGAGGGCGTAGGCGGCGAGCATCTCGGGTGACACCGAGACGATTTGGCGGAGGCGGGCGGCGGTGAGGTAGGGGGTCGCGAGGGACAGGAGGGCGGTCTCAATCATCCGGCGGCAGCTTTCTCGGCCGAGGGTGCGGTGCCAGGCGGCGGGTTTCTCCGGAAAGGCGTGGTGGAGGTTGGACAGGACGAGGCGGCGGCGGCGTGGGAGGCCGAAAAAGAGGCCCTCGCCGAGAGTGGCGGACAGTGCACGCAGAAGCGGTTCGGGGGTGTGGGCGAGGAGCCAACCGAGAAATTTGAGTGAAAAAAGCAGCACGCGGACGGGAGAGCAGGATTTGGCGTTTGATTTTCGCCAGGAAAAACCATGAAACGTAACCCTCGCATGGTTAAAAGCAGATTCTGCCCGACCACGCGACGTTTCCATGACCGAACTCCTCATTATCAAGCCCTCGTCGCTCGGCGACATTGTGCATGCCCTCCAGGTCGCGACCTCGCTGAAGTCGCAGGTCGAGGGTCTGCGTATCTCGTGGGTGGTGCGGGAGATGTTCGCGCCGATCGTGCGTGCGTGCGAGGCGGTGGACCAGGTTTATGTTTTTGAGCGGGCGGCCGGCGCGAAGGGGTTTTTGAAGCTGACGAAGGAAATCCGGAAAACGAAGTTCGACTTTGTTTTCGATATGCAGGGCCTGTTGCGCACGGGACTGATGACGTCGCGGGCGCTGGCGAAGAAAAAGGTGGGCCGCAGCGACGCGCGCGAGTGGTCGGGGATGTTTTATGACGAGCGGGTGCCGTTGCCGCCGGACGGCAAGGGAAGCCATGCCATCGATGTGTTGCTGCAGTTTTGTCCCGTGTTGGGCGCGAAGCCGGAATTGCGCGGTACCTTGAAATTTCGGGAGGTGGACAGTCTGAACCTGCGGTTTGCCGACGGGCGGGGTGGGGCGAAGCCGATCGTGATGTTCCCCGACAGCCGCCGGGCCGAAAAATCATGGGGCGGTTTCAAGCAGCTCACGGAAATGATCCTGCGCGAAGACAAGACGCGCAAGGTGGTCTGGGCGGGCAGCACCTACGTGCATGACCGCTCGGCCTATCCGCCGGCGCAGTTCTTCAATCTGACGGGCAACACGAGCCTCGTGTCGCTGCCGGCGCTCATCAAACGCGCGGACTGGGTGATCTCGAACGACAGCGGTCCGATGCACCTGGCGGCGGCGCTCGGCGTGAAGGTGCTGGGCATCTTCGGCCCGACGGACCCGCGCTTGTTCGGGCCGTACCCGCTCACCGCGCCGAGTCACGTGGTGGTGCAGGCGCCGGTCGGCGACCTGAAGTTGCTGTCGGCGAAAGACGTTTACTCGCGTTTCCTGAAGGCCCGGGCACGTTTCAAGTGACCCGCCCGTGCGCGGTGCGCGCCGGTGACCGCCCTTTCGTTCCCAAACATTTTCCATGCTTGATCCCAAATTGATTCGTGAAACGCCGGACGCTGTGCGCGCGGCGATTGCCAAGAAACACCTCGAGGTCGACCTCGATGCCGTGCTCGCGATCGACGCGGCGTGGCGGGCCCTGCTGCACGAAGTCGAGGCGCTGCGCGCGAGGCAGAAAGGCGCGAACGCGGAGATGGCCGCGCTGCCCAAGGGTTCGCCGGAATTTATCGCGAAGGTGGGCGAGATGAAGGCCGTGTCGGCGCAGGCGAAGGAGCGGGAACTCGCGCTCAAGGAGACCGAGGAAAAGTTCAAACAGGCCATGCTGTCGGTGCCCAATCTCCCGCACGCGAGCGTGCCGGAGGGGCGCACGCCGGAAGAAAATGTCGTCTATGCGACCCACGGCGAAGTGACGGCGGTGTCGCCGAGCGCGCTGCCGCATTGGGAGATTCCCGGCTTCGAAAAACTCTTCGACTTCGCGCGCGGGGCGAAGGTCACGGGGGCGGGTTTTCCGTTCTATGTCGGTGACGGCGCGCGCATCGTGCGGGCCCTGCTGCACTTCTTTTTGGATGAGGACGCGAAGGCGGGTTACACGGAGGTGAATCCGCCGATTTTTGTGAACGCGGCGAGCGCGACGGCGACGGGCCAGTTGCCCGACAAGGAAGGGCAGATGTATGAGACCACGCCGGATCAGCTCTACGCGGTGCCGACGGCCGAGGTGCCGTTGACGAATTTTTTCCGCGACGAGATCGTCGAGGAGTCGGCGCTGCCGATCTACCGCTGCGCCTACACGCCGTGTTTCCGCCGGGAGGCGGGCAGCTACGGCAAGGACGTGCGCGGGTTGAACCGCCTGCACCAGTTCGACAAGGTCGAGCTGTTGAAGTGGGTGCATCCGAGCACCAGTTACGACGAGCTCGACAAGCTCCGTCTCGATGCCGAGCGCCTGCTGCAAAAGCTCGGTCTGCCGTATCGGGTGCTGCTGATGTGCGGGGGCGACCTGGGCTTTTCCCAGTCGAAGAAATACGATCTCGAAGTGTGGTCGGCCGGTCAGAAGCGCTGGCTGGAAGTCTCGAGCTGTTCGAACTTCGAGGCGTTTCAGGCGCGGCGGGCGCAGATCCGTTTTCGCTCGAAGGACACCGGCAAACCCGAACTCGTGCACACGATCAACGGGTCCGGCCTCGCGGTGCCGCGCGTGCTCGCGGCGCTGCTGGAGAACAATTTGCAAGCCGACGGGCGGGTGAAGATTCCGGCCGCGCTCGTGCCGTATTTCGGCAAAGAGTATCTGACGTTCGCGTAAACGTCGGGGCCGGAGAAAGACCGGCCCCTCGCCCACCGTCATGAAACGTCGCGCGATGGACTGGCCGGCGCGGGCGGCGGCGCTGGCGGCGGCGGTGCCGCGGGGGCAGTTGCACCCGGCAGTCGTCGCGTGGGCGGAAAACAATTCGCCGCGCGCGACCTGGGCGGTGGCGTTTTCGGGCGGGGCGGACTCGCTCGCGCTGGTATTACTGCTGTGGGCCCATTGGCCGGAGCGACGGCCGCGGCTGCGGGTGTTGCATTTCAATCACCGGTTGCGCGGACGGGCGTCGCGGGCGGATGAAGCGTTTTGCGCCGCGGTGGCAGCGGCGCTCGGGGTCCGCTTCGAGCGGGGCGAGTGGGCGGCGGCGCACGCCGGGGCGAGTGAAGCCGAGGCCCGTGCGGCGCGCATGGCCTTTTTCGCCGGGCGGGGGCGGGCGCTCTGGCTCGGGCACCAGCAGGACGACATTGCGGAGACGATGTTGATGCGGTTGGCGCGCGGGAGCGGCACAGCCGGGCTGGCCGCTCCGCGGCCGGTGAGCACGGTGGCGCGCGGCCACGTGCACCTGCGGCCGTTGTTGACGCTGAAGAAGAGCGGGATTGTGGCGGCGCTGCGGGCCGCAGGGATTCGGTGGCGCGAGGACCGGAGCAATGCGCGCGGTTATTTTTTCCGCAACCGCGTGCGCCACGAGGTGCTGCCTGCGTGGGTGCTGGCGGCGCAGCGCGACGCTCTCGCGGGGGCGGCGCACGCCCGGGAACGGCTGGAAGAAGACGATGCGGCGCTGGAGGCGTGGCTCGACGGACTGCGGACGCTGCGCGCGGACGGGACCCTCGCGCTGAAGAAACTGGCGGGCAAGCCGCGGGGCCTGGTGCGGCGGGCGCTGCACCGCTGGTTGCTGGCGCAGCCCCGGGCGGGAGATTTGTCGCGGCAGGGATTCGAGGCGCTACTCGCGGCCGTCGAACGGGGTGAGCCGACCCGCCAGAGTCTCGGCCGCGAAGGCTTTGCGGTGCTCCGCCGCGGGCGGCTGCGGTTCGAACGGGCTGGAAAGCCGTCGGGGAGATTCTGACGGAGCGCCAATTGACTTATGCTCCGGGAACATCCACGTTCCGCGCTCACTCCTATCACGGAAATGTCCGAACCCGAAAATAAAAAGTCCCGCCGCGCCCTTAAAAATCTCCCGCCGGATCGCTTTCAGCCGAAGATGCTCATCTTCTGGCTGGTGCTGGTCGGTGCAGTGGTGGGACTGCTGATGTGGTCGCCTAATATGAACACGGCGCCGGAGACGCTGACCATTCAGGAAGTGGTGGAACGCGCCGAAGCGAAGCACATTAACGACAGCGATCCGCGCAAAGCGGCGGTGATCCGGCCGGATCCGAGCGGCGGGCGCGACTGGCACACGGTGACGGGGCAGAGCCGCAAGGACGAGGGTAGCCCGTGGAAGGACTTCCGGGCCGCCGGGCGCGTCACCGACACCAGCATGGAGCGGCTGCAGAAATCGAAACTCTTTAGTGAACAGCCGACCACGACCTTGTTCGCTTCGATCGCGGCGCAGGTCATCCCGTTCATGATTATCATCGGCCTGCTCTATTTTCTGTTTGTGCGGCAACTTCGCCAAGCCGGCCGGGGCGCGTTGAGCTTCGGCAAGAGCCGGGCCAAGCTGCTCACGCGGGATCGCGACAAGATCACCTTCGCGGACGTGGCGGGTTGCGACGAGGCCAAGGAAGAAGTCTCCGAGGTGGTCGAGTTTCTCAAGGATCCGAAGAAGTTCACCAAAATGGGTGGCCGGATTCCGAAGGGTATCTTGATGGTCGGTCCTCCCGGCACCGGCAAAACGCTCCTCGCCAAGGCGGTCGCCGGCGAAGCGGATGTCCCGTTCTTCAGCATCTCCGGTTCGGACTTTGTCGAGATGTTTGTGGGTGTCGGTGCGAGCCGCGTGCGCGACATGTTTGAGCAGGGCCGCAAGAGCGCGCCGTGTCTGATTTTTATCGATGAAATCGACGCGGTGGGCCGCCAGCGCGGCGCCGGCCTCGGCGGCGGCAATGACGAGCGGGAGCAAACGCTCAACTCGTTGCTCGTCGAGATGGACGGCTTCGATACGAACGAAGGCGTCATCATCATCGCGGCCACCAACCGTCCGGACGTGCTCGACAGTGCGTTGCTGCGCCCCGGCCGCTTCGACCGCCAGATCTACGTGGATCTGCCCGATCTCAACGGACGCGAGCAAATTTTGCGGGTGCACGCCAAGCGCATCAGCCTCGCAGACACGGTGGAGCTTTCTGTCATCGCCCGCGGTACGCCCGGTCTGTCGGGTGCCGAACTGGCCAACCTGCTCAATGAAGCGGCGTTGCTCGCGGCCCGCCGCGGCAAGAAGAAGGTCGAGATGATCGACGTCGAAGACGCCCGCGAGAAGGTGCAATTCGGGCGCGAGCGGCGCCGTCTCATGGACGACGACGAGAAGAAACTCACGGCCTACCACGAAGCCGGGCACGCCCTGGTGCAGGCCTTGCTGGACGACGGCCATATGCCGGTGCACAAGGTCACCATCATTCCGCGCGGGCGCAGTCTCGGCAGCACGATGTTCATTCCCAAGAAGGATGTGCTGACGCAGGAGAAGAAGAAGCTCGAGATCCGGATCGCCACGGGCTGTGGCGGTCGCCTCGCCGAGGAGGTCGTCTTGAACGACATCTCCAACGGCGCGTCCGGCGACATCCTGATGGTGACGAAAATCGCGCGCCACATGGTGTGCGACTGGGGCATGAGCCCGCTCGGCATGATCGCGTTTGGGGAGAGTAACGACACGGTGTTTCTCGGGCGCGAGATCACGCGCAGCCAGCCCTACTCCGAGGAGACGGCGCGCAAGATCGATGCCGAGGTCTTCCGGATCGTCGATGAACAGTATTTGCGGGCGAAAGCGCTCATTCTGTCGCACCGTGCGGCGTTGGATAAAATTGCCGAGGCGCTGCTGGAGCACGAGACGATCGAAGGACGTCACGTGGCGGAAATTCTCGAATTCGGCGAGATTCGTTCGCCCATCGTGATCCCGTTGCCGCCGAAACTGGAGGAGAGATCAGCGGAGAAAAAAGCCGCGGACAAGGCCACGAGTCCCGGCGATATTGGCGGACACGCCGCCCCCGCGCCGCATCCGGCCTGACGCCGTCGTCTTTTTTCTTCGTCCGCGCAGTGCGCCCACGGGCCGGTTGATGCCGGCCCTTTTTTATGCCTTGGATTTGCACCTAGGGCGGGCAATGGTGGCCCGAATCCTATGAAAATTTGCTGTATTGGAGCCGGTTACGTGGGCGGGCCGACCATGGCGATGATCGCCCTTAAGGCCCCGAAGATCGAGGTCCGCGTGGTGGACATGAATGCTGCGCGCATCGCCGCGTGGAATTCCGATACGCTGCCGATCTATGAGCCCGGGCTCGACGCCGTGGTGCGGCAAACGAGGGGAAGAAACCTGCACTTCACGACCGAGGTGCACGAAGCGATCCGCGCGGCCGATATTATTTTTGTGGCGGTGAACACGCCGACGAAGACCTACGGGGTGGGCGCGGGGCGCGCGGCCGACCTGCGGTTCATCGAATCGGTGGCTCGGACCATCGCCGAGCAGGCGAACGGCCCGAAAATCATCGTGGAAAAGTCGACGATCCCGGTCAAGACGGCCGAGACCATCAAGGATATTCTCGCGGCGAATTCGCGCGGGTTCAAATTCGAGGTGCTGTCCAATCCTGAGTTTCTCGCGGAGGGGACGGCGATCGCGGACCTGCACATGCCGGACCGGGTGTTGATCGGTGGCGAACGCACGCCAGGTGGCGATGCGGCGGTCAAGACGCTGGTCGATGTCTATGCGCACTGGGTGCCGCGCGAGCGGATCATCACCACCAATCTGTGGTCGAGCGAGCTTTCCAAATTGGTGGCCAACGCGTTCCTCGCGCAGCGCATTTCGTCGATCAATTCGATCTCGGCGCTCTGCGAAGCGACGGGCGCGGATGTTGACGAGGTGGCGAACGCGATCGGCAAGGATTCGCGCATCGGGCCGAAATTTCTGAAGGCATCGGTCGGCTTCGGCGGCTCGTGTTTCCAGAAGGATATTTTGAACCTCGTCTATTTGTGCGAGAGCTTCGGTCTGTCCGAAGTGGCGGCCTATTGGGAGAGCGTGGTCAAGATGAACGACTGGCAGAAGCACCGCTTCGCCGGGAAGATCGTGCGGTCGCTCTTCAATTCGGTCGCGGACAAGAAAATTGCCGTCTTGGGATTTGCGTTCAAGAAGGACACCAATGATACGCGCGAGTCGGCGGCCATTGCGGTATGCCGCGATTTGCTCGCGGAACAGGCGCGGGTGGTGGTTTATGACCCGAAGGTGCCGGCGGACGAGATCCGGCGCGACGTGATCGCCGGCGCCGGGGAGACGCTGGTCGGGGGCGACTCGCGTCTGACCGTGGCGCACGATGTCTACGAGGCTGCAGCGGGTGCGCACGCCCTCGCGCTCGTCACCGAATGGGACGAATTCAAGACGCTCGATTTTGCGAAGATCTATGCGGCGATGCACAAGCCCGCGTTTATTTTCGACGGGCGAAACATCCTCGATCTGGCGAAATTGCGTGAGCTGGGGTTCCGGGCCCACGGCATCGGCAAGTAAGCTGAAGACGGGACGGGCGGCGGGGCGTTTTCGGTCCGCCGCCTCGCGCCGGAGCTGTTCGCGCGGCGCCCGGTGAAATTACCGCTTGCACTGGACGGTGAATGGCTGCTTCTTTCCGCCCTCTGTTACGCGGCCATAGCTCAACTGGATAGAGCGCCAGACTACGAATCTGGAGGTTTGGGGTTCGACTCCCTATGGCCGCACCAGCTTTTAAGCCCCTTAGCTCCAGGCGAGTTAAGGGGCTTTTTGTTGGGCGGATTTCGTGGAAAAATAGCCGGCGGTTGACCTGCGCCGTGCCGTCCACGCTGCTCGGCCTCAACCGCGAGGTGCACCTGAGTGAAAACCCGGTTCGCCTCACCGACGGGGGGCGGGAGTTCTGCCCGTTGCCGGGGATGCAGCGGACCACGCGCACACCGATGATCGCCACGTCATCCCCTCGCTGGTCCGCAAACCCGGCGCCTTTCGCGG
>CANHJG010000155.1 GCA_947461205.1 Opitutia bacterium | reverse complement strand
GCGGCACCTTGGCGCGGCCGGCGCTGACGGTGACGGCGGGCGGAGCGGTGGTCGCGGCCAATAGCGGCTGGGAGTCGTCGGCCGATCCCGCGGGGCTCGCGGCGGCGGCGGCGGCGGCGCGGGCCGGGGCGTTTGCGGTGCAGACCGGCCGGGCCGACGCGGCGTTGATGGTGACGTTGCCGGCGGGGGCGTGGACGATCCAGGTGAGCGGCGCCGACGGGGGCGCGGGCCTGGTGCTGGTGGAGGTCTACGAGGTGGGATCGTAGGAGGCTTTGCCAAAAATCGGATGTTTTTCGCGCGACAAACTGTGCGCAACCGCTTTGGCTCGGGTCCGTCTTTTCGTGTCCCGGTCCAACCCTTCACCCCCTATGTCTCAAATCACCCTGAATCGTCGCGAGTTTATCACCTTCTCTGCCATGGCTGCGGCCATGTTGGGATTCCCCGGCTGTGCGAGCCTGGCCAAGAATCCCCGTAAACCCCGTCCGATCGCGCCTGGCGCGAAGATCCGCGTCGCGCAGGTTGGTTGCGGCGGCAAGGGCTTCAGCGACATCATGGCGCACAAGGACGAAGAGGTCGTCGCGCTGTGCGATATCGATTGGAACACGAAGAGCCAGCGGATCACGGGCAACCTGAAGAAACTCAAGGAAGCCTTCCCGAAGGCGAAATTCTATACGGATTTCCGGAAGATGCTCGTCGAGATGGACGAGCAGATCGATGCGGTCGGCGTGGCCACGCCGGACCACATGCATTTCCTGCCGGCTTACATGGCGATTATGATGGGCAAGCACGTTTATGTGCAGAAGCCCCTGACGCAGACGGTGGGCGAGGCCCGCGAACTCCTCCGGCTGGCCCGCCTGAACGGCGTGTGCACGCAGATGGGCAACCAAGGCCACGCCGGTGAGGGCATCCGCCTCGTGCGCGAGTGGTTTAATGCCGGTCTGCTCGGCGAAGTGCGTGAAGTGAAGATCTGGACCAACCGTCCGGTGTGGCCGCAGGGCATGCAGGAATGGCCGGCGGCGGAAGCGGTGCCGGAGGGCATGAATTTCGACGCGTTCCTCGGACGCGCCTCGGAGCGGACCTTCAGCTCGAAGATCCATCCGTTCAACTGGCGCGGTCTGCAGGACTACGGTTGCGGTGCGCTCGGCGACATGGCGTGTCACATCATGGATGCGGCGTACTGGAATCTCAATC
The DNA here is from genome assembly GCA_947461205.1 of Opitutia bacterium. Taxonomy (GTDB): domain Bacteria; phylum Verrucomicrobiota; class Verrucomicrobiia; order Opitutales; family Opitutaceae; genus GAS368. The sequence goes on along the minus strand of CANHJG010000155.1, from coordinate 9,213 downwards.
TCGGGGCCCCGACGAGCGTCGAGCTCAAGAAGATCGACCAGAAGAGCACGGTGGCCTTCCCGAAGTCGGCGGTCGTCGAGTATCAATTCCCGGCCCGCGGCAAGCTGCCGCCGGTGCGCCTGATGTGGCACGAAGGTGGGGACCGTCCGGACAAGCCGGCGGAGCTCGAGGCCACGCGCGAACTCGCCAAGGGCGGACAGCTGATCATCGGCAGCAAGGGGACGGTTTACGACGGCAACGATTACTGCAACAGCCCCCGGTTCATTCCGGAGGAGAAGCACAAGGAGCTGACGCCGTTGTTCCCGCCGAAGACGATCCCGCGCGTGCCGGAAAACAATCCGCACAAGGAGTGGTCCGCCGCGATCCGGGCGAACAATCCGACCGGGGCGGGTTCGAACTTCGAATACTCGGTGCCGTTCACCGAGATGGTGTGCCTCGGCACGATGGCGATTCTCGTGGGCAAGAAGTTTACGTGGGATCCGGTGGCGATGAAGACCTCGCTGCCCGAGGCCGACGCGCTGCTCTACCCGAAATACTACCGCAAGGGTTGGAAGATTGAGGACATGACCGCGAACATCGCCTGACGACGCGCGGCGGTCGACCGCATGCCGCCACCGTCAGGAAACTCTGGCGCCCCGCCGCGTTCGCGCGGCGGGGCGTTTTTTTTCGGCGGCGGTCGTGCGCGCCGGTGGGGCGTACGCGGCGAAGGCGCAGGCGGAGGAGACGGGGCCTTCGGCGCTGGGGGCGACCGCGGCGAAAAATGGTCCGTCCGACGGGCGGCTGCCTTGCTTTCCTGTGAAACGTCCCGCCGGCCGGTTCGTCTGTCGAAACGGGGTTGCCGTTTTCGCCATCCTGCGAATCGTTCCTCCGCCCCTCACCGGTTTTTCCTCCCTTGACTCCATCGTCGCCCAGTCAATTCGCCCGCGCCCGGGTGGTCGCCGCGCTCGTTTTTTCGGGAGTGCTGCCGGCGGTGGGGGTGGCGGCCGAAGACGCACTGGTGACGTTCAAGCGCGAGATTCAGCCGGTGTTGAACGAATATTGCTACGATTGTCACGGGGCTGGCGTGGCCAAGGGCGGGGTGACACTCGATGAGTTTTCGACGACGGCGGAGCTGAAGGATCACAAGCTCTGGCTGCGGGCGTTGAACAACGTCCGCTCGAAGATCATGCCGCCGGCCGACGAGCCGCATTTGCCGCCGGCCGAGGCGGAAAAACTCTCTGCGTGGATCAAACGCCAGGTTTTCGAGCTCGATCCCGCGGTGCCCGATCCGGGCCGGGTGACGGTCCGCCGGCTCAACCGCACGGAGTATCGCAACACCATCCGCGATCTGACCGGGATGGACTTTGACACGAAGAAGGAATTTCCGACCGACGATTCGGGGCACGGGTTCGACAACATCGGCGACGTCCTCACGGTTTCGCCCATGCTGCTCGAGAAGTATCTCGATGCGGCGCAGACGATCGTCACGACCGTCATGCCCCCGGGGCCGACCGAAATCGCGGAGCGTTCCGTGCCGGGGCGGCGTTTTACGGTCGTCGAGGCCCGGAAACCTGCGGCGCCGACGGCCGCCGAGCTGAATGCGGCGGCGACGGCTCCCGCCGAGGGCGAGACGGTGACGGCGCCGGCGGTGAAGCGCCCCGCGCCGGAGCCCGCGGGCGATGCGCTCGAGCTTTCCTATTACACCCCCGTCGTGGTGGCGGCGAAGCATCGCGTCGAGCACGCCGGGCAATACGAGGTCGTCCTCGATCTGCGTCCGGTCGAGCGCTTCGTCGACAACCAATTCGACTCCAACCAGTGCCGGCTGATTTTCAGCGTCGACGGCGAAAAGCGCTTCGAGCGCGAATTTGCGCGGATGGGGGGGAAGTCGCTCACGTTTCGCTTCGATTGCGACTGGCAGCCGGGCGAGCACACGTTCACCTGCGAGATCCAGACCGTCGGCGCCGACCGGCCGCAGGTGCGCCAATTGCGGCTGCGGTTGAACGCGGTCGCGGTGCGCGGGCCGATGGCGAAAGAGCATTGGGTTACGCCGAAGGACTACGGGCGATTTTTTCCGCGGGCAGTACCGGCGGATTTGGCGGGGCGCCGGGCCTATGCGGGCGAGATTTTGGGGCGGTTCGCGACGCGGGCGTTTCGGCGCCCGGTCGATGAACTGACGGTTAAGCGGCTTGTGACGCTGGCGGAGAGCGTGTTCACGGAGCGGGACACGACGTTTGAAGCGGGCATCGCGCAGGCGATGGTGGCGGTGCTGGCCTCGCCGCGGTTTATTTTTCGTGAAGAAGGCGTCGAGCCGCTGCGCGCGGGGCAGACGCATCCGTTCGTCGACGACTACGCGTTGGCGTCGCGGCTCTCGTATTTCTTTTGGTCCACGATGCCGGATGAAGAACTGTTTCGGCTCGCCCGAGAGAATCGTCTCCGGGCGTCGCTGTCCGGGCAGATCACGCGGCTGTTGACGCATCCGCGGTCCGGCGAATTTGTGCGGAATTTTACCGGCCAATGGTTGCAGGCGCGCGACATTACGACAGTCGTGCTCGACGACAATGCGATTTACGAGCGGGAGCATCCGCGCCCCAAAGAGTCGCTCGAGGCGCGGGCGAGGTTCACGCGATTGCGGGAGATTCCGGAGGCGCAGCGCACGCCCGAGCAAGCGGCCGAATTCGCGGAGGCCCTGAAGGCCTTTCGGGAGCGTCGGTCGCGGGCGGTGGTGCCGACGCTGTCGGCCAAACTGCGCGAGGCCATGCAGCAGGAAACGGAAATGGTGTTTGAGCATTTGCTCAAAGAGGACCGTCCGCTGACCGAGCTGATCGACAGCCCTTACACGTTTCTCAATGAAGAGCTCGCGAAGCATTACGGAATCGAGGGTGTGACGGGCCGCGGGATGCGGAAGGTGACGCTGCCGCCCGACAGTCCGCGTGGGGGAGTGCTCACGATGGGCACGGTGCTGGCGACGACCTCCAACCCGACGCGCACGTCGCCGGTGAAGCGCGGGGTATTTATCCTCGATGCGATTCTCGGCACGCCCGCGGCGCCGCCGCCGCCCGATATTCCCTCCCTCGAAGATGCGGCGAGCCCGGAAAAAATCCGTGCGATGACGTTGCGCGAGAACATGGCGCTGCACGCGACGAACCCGCTGTGTGCGTCGTGTCACAGCCGGATGGACCCGCTCGGGCTGGCGTTGGAGAACTTCAACGCGATGGGCCAGTGGCGCACGGCCGAGATGAACCAGCCGATCGAGGCGGCGGGCAAGCTCATCACGGGTGAGAAATTCGCCGACATCCGGGAGCTGAAACGCATCCTCGCCACGGCGCACCGAGGCGACTTCTATCGCTGCGTGAGCGAAAAACTTCTCACCTATGCTTTGGGTCGCGGCGTCGACTATTACGACACCGACACGCTCGACCAACTGGTCGCCAGTCTGGAGGCCGGTGAAGGGCGGCTCTCGGTGTTGATCCGCGGCATCATCGAGTCCGCGCCGTTCCAGCAGCGTCGTCGTCCCCCGAACCCGTCCACTCCTTCTGTTACCCAAGTCGCACCGGCCTCCGGTGCCTCCGCCGCCCGCCTCACGCTCCCGTCGCCCTGAATCATGAAAAAGCCCGTCGTCCCCGCCGTGTCCGCCGCCGAACAACACGTTCACGCCATGAATCGCCGGCATTTCCTGCGCGGTCTCGGCGCGTGCATCGCGCTGCCCTCGCTCGCGTCGCTCGGGCCGAGCCGGGTGCTCGCGGCGGAGGCGGCCAAGGGGCTCGCGACGACGGCGACCGGCGCGCCGTTGCGCACGGCGTTTGTCTATTTTCCGAACGGGGCGATTCCCGCGACGTGGTGGCCGACGGGCACCGGGAAAGATTTCGCGCTCAGCGCCACGCTGGAACCGCTCGCGGCGTTGCGGCATCGTCTGCAGGTGGTCGGCGGACTCGATCACAACAACGCCCGCGCCGGTGGCGATGGTGGCGGTGACCACGCGCGTGGCAACGGCGTGTTTTTGACCGGCGTGCGGCTGAACAAGAGCGCGACGGATATTCGCGCGGGGATTTCCATCGACCAGGCGATTGCGAACCAGGTCGGCCACCTCACGCGTTTTCCCTCGCTCGAGCTCAGCTGCGAGACGGAGCGCCGCGCGGGAAATTGCGATTCGGGTTACGCGTGTGCGTATCAGTTCAATCTTTCGTGGCGCTCGGCGACCACGCCGATGTCGCCGGAGTCGAATCCGCGCCTGCTGTTCGAGCGGATGTTTGGTGCCGGGGCGCACGGCACGCGCGCGGCGAACGCGCAGCGCCGGATGCAGGCGCGCCGCTCGGTGCTCGACTTCGTGAACGAAGACACGCGGCTCATGCAGCGCCGGCTCGACGCCACCGACCGCGATAAGCTCGACCAGTATCTCACCGGCATTCGCGACGTCGAAGTCCGGATCCAGAAGGCCGAACAGTTCGGACCCAATACCGACCCGGACCAGCCGACGCCCAACGGCGTGCCGCAGAGTCACGGCGAGCACATCGCGCTGATGTATGACCTGCTCGCGCTGGCCTTCAAAACGGACACGACGCGCGTCGCGACGTTCGCGCTCGCCCACGACGGCGACAACCGATCGCACAGCGAGATCGGGGTCGTTGAGGGGCACCACGATCTTTCGCACCATCAGGGGAACCAGGAGCGCATCGACAAGATTGCGAAGATTGACCGCTGGTATGCGGAGCGGTTTGCGAAGTTCCTGCAGCAACTCGAAGACGCGCGCGACATCGATGGAAATTCGGTGCTGCACAACACGCGCATTGTTTACGGCAGCGGCAACGCCGACGCCAACCGGCACAGCCACGACAATCTCCCCGTGCTCCTCGCGGGCGGAGGAGGCGGCCTGCTGCAGACCGGGCGTTACGTGCAGCACGGGGGCAAGCCGATGAGCAACCTCTTCCTGACGCTCGCCGATCAGGCGGGCGCGACCGACCTCCAGCGCTTCGGCGATTCGACAGGACGGTTGGCGAATGTTTAGCCGCAGACTGGGTTAGACGTTTTTTCGGCGTGTCTTTCCGTGTTTGATTGCTCCTTCGGTGCCGCGACCAAGTGAAAGATTCGCAAGCTGACCCTATGTTCCGACTCCTTGTTGTTGTCGGTGTGTTCGCGATCGTGGCGGTCGTGATGCTGCGCCCGCGCGGCGACGTGCGAACGGTGGCGGGCGATCGCCCATCCCCGAAATCACGTGCTACGGCAGAGCCCGGCGGCCCGGGCGCGACGCTGGCGAATCCCCTGCGCCCGCCGGTGTCCACGCCCGTAGCCGGCGAGCCGGCGGTTGCGACTACGGCGCGTGAGCCCGGCTGGCCGATCGACGCGAAATTCCGCGCGCGGATCGACCAGACCCTGGCCACGGGTGACCTGCTTCAGTGGATGCCGGCCGTAGGCGAACTCCTGGATCCCCTCTATGATCGCGACCAAGCCATCGCTGTGCTGACGGATTTGTTGAAGTATCCGAATTGGGTGGTGCGGACGCGTGTGGCCGACCTGTTGTTGCAGCTCGGTTCTTCCGCCGGCGTGCCCGACCTGCAGGCGGCGCTACGAGCGGGGGCCGACGGCGCGGCGATTTCCGAGCTGGCGGTGGTCACGGCCGCGACGCGATTACACCTCTATCGCTACCCGATCGATTCTGCCACGTTGATGCGAGCCTACCAACTGCACAAGATGCCAGAACTGCTGCGCGTCGCCGTCATGCAACAGGTGCCCGAGCTCGGCGCGATGGCGCGCGACCGCTGGGCCACCAACCAGCAGGGCTACGAGGCGACGTGGATCGCGGCGTTCGGCGGACTGAAGGATGCGGAGGCGATCGAGCGCTACCGGTGGGGCCTCAAGGCGGAGCCGCGCACGCAGCTCATCTCGCAGTGGGCGCTCTACCAAGCTACGGGCAATGAGGCCTACCTCGACCAGATCATCGCGACGGCGCGCCAGACTGCGGGCTTCGAAGCGAAGACCGAGACGTCGTGGCGGCTCCTGAAAGGGGAAGTCTTCGATCTGCTCAAGCTGGCGCCGGTGCCGAGGGCGCAGCACGCGTTGCGCGAGATTGCCGACCAGTCGGCGACAAAGACCGGGGACGAGGACACGTTTTCGCGGAGCTTCACGGCGCTCTTCTACTTGCATCGCGACTTCACGTTCGTCGACCAGCGTGTAATGCGGTTTTTCCGCGGCGAGTTCCAAGGCTCGGGGATCGACCGCGGACTGATGATGCGCATCGCCGCAGCGCGGCGCACGCCGGACCTTGAAGCCGCTGCGCGGCGGTTCAACCCCGGCGCCTATGAGCGCGAATTCATCCAGCAGCGCGACCGCCCTGTCGAGCAATGGGTGAATCTGAGCAACGTGCCGGTCAGTCTGCTTCGAGGCCAATTCAAAGACTTCCGACCTTGACGGCCTGTTGCTCAGATAAAGGGCCAAGCCGAAGGGGTCAAACTTTGCACATTGCACTCGGTGAGTCGCAATGATGCAGCTGCACAGGAAGTCGGACTGGGTCTGGCTTTGGGGTTTGGGGGTAGGCCTGTCCGCAGAACGTCGGTCGCACTTCTCAGGTCTCTTCCGCGAAGCCGTGCGATTAGGATTGCCTACGGATAATCGCCGAGACGTTGCATCCACTCGCGCTCCACGACCCGTTCGTCATCGTTCAGTCGCAGCAGCGTGATGGTCACCCGCCCCATCGCCGTTTTACCGGCGAGACGCCTTCCTTCCAAAGCAAAATGATTTTCCCATCGATCCGTGCGCGGATTGAAGAGGCGGGAAAACTGACCGGTCTCAGAGATGATCGAACCGATGTCCGTGCCTTTGGCGCGATTGCAGCGGGCGCAGGACAGCGCGAGGTTCGAAGCCTCCGTCCGACCTCCGTGTTTCCGACTGATCACATGGTCCACTTCGCATCCGGCCAGCAAGGCCCACTCGGGGAGGCGGCAATATTCGCAGCGCTCGCCCGCGCGCGCGGCAACTTCCCGACGCAGCGCCTGGCTGATGTTCTCAGGCATGTCCGCCCGCCAACCGCGCCTTCGCCTTGGCCAACACGAGTAGGTGCTCGAGCTTCAGGTAGTCGTCCAATTCCAGTTTCTCCTCTGGGAGCAAGCCGGTCTCCTTTTCTTTGGCGATCAAGGTCCACACCCGCTGACGCGCCGAATCGGAAGCCTGAAAACCGGCCAACGCAGTCCCGGAAATCTGACTTACAATAAAATCCAACAATTCGTCACGCGCGTTCATGAGACGAGATTAGCTGGCATCGCTGGCCGCGCAAGTGCGTTTCAGGTGCGCGCTGCTCCCGCCGCTTTCCGCGTCATCTGCGCCGCGCTTCCGCGCAAAAAGCAGCCAAATGGAGACGGAAAACGGGGTCGGTTTGCTACGTTTTCACTCGACGGGCAGCAGCAATTGAACGTGGACGGATTTCTGATCGCTGGGCTAGACGTTGCCCGTGAGCAGGGCGGAAAGGTCGACGGTGCGCCACGGCTGACGGCTGAGACCGGGGAAGATTTGAGCGGTGACGCGCGGGCCGTTGACGGTGATGAGGGCGTAGCCGGGGAGGTCGGCGTAGTCGAAGGCCTTCACGAAGGGGCGTTCGGCGTCGTAGACGGCGCTTCGGACTGCCGCGGTGTCGGGCGAGAATTTCGGCTCCACGCGGATTTGGTCACCGGTGTAGTCGGTGAGACCGGACCGCGGGGTTTTCGGTTGAGACGCGGGGGCGTTGATCACGCTGCTGACGGCAAGTGGGGCGAAGCGGCCGCGCGGGGTGGCGCGGGCGAGGGCGTTGCAGCGGTGAATGTGGCCGCCGAGGACGATGGCGCGCTCGCGGCTGAGGAGTTCGAAGAATTTGTCGCGTTTCGGCCGGTCTTTTTTCGCGGAGAATTGATGCCACGTGGCCCGGGCGCCGGAGGGGACGACGGCGGATGGACGATGGCGAAAAAATGTTCGGCGGTGCGGCGGGCAGCGACGGCCTCGAACCAGTCGGGGCTTTCCCGGTCGTAGGCGTCGAAGAAGGCAAACTTGGCGTGGCCGGTGCGGACCGTGGAGCGGGCGCTGCAGATTTCATCGGTGGCGGGGGTGAGGGCGCGGGCTTGCTCCGTGAGAAACGGATGGAAAACGCTCGCGAAGGCCGCGGATGCGCCGTCGCCGGTGATATCGTGATTGCCTTTGACGAACACGAACGAGACGCCGAGCCGCGCGTCGCGCACGTACGCGAGGGCCTCGGTGTTTTGCCGCGTGGCGAGCCCTTCGTTGCCGCAGAGCCCCTCGACGAGGTCGCCCACTTGAAGCACGAAGGCAAGGGGGGGGGCGGGGCTGCGATTGAGGTCGGTGATCATGTCGCGGAGTGTCGCGAGGAGGCGCGGCATGATCTCGGCGGTGAGGCGCGCGTAGTTTTTGATCTGATTGAGATCGTTCGGATGTTTCTTTTCGAGCCACGCGAAATCGTGGTGAGCGAGTTTGTCGTAGTGTAGATCGCGAAGGAGCACGAACGAGAAGGGCGCGGGGACCGTGGCGCGCGCGAGAAAGAGGGCGCGCGAGCGAGGCTCTTCGCGGCAGCGGATGACGCGAGAAAATGGCGGGGGGTGAGCGGAAGGGGCGGGGGGAAATTAAGGAGCGGTCATCGGGCCGATGGAACGGGTCGCAACCACGACGTCGTCGAACCAGACGGATTGGCTGTCCTGCCAAAAGCGTTTGGTCGGCTCGCCGGCGCCGTCGCCCTCAGTGTTCGAGCCAGAGGCCGTTCACTTTGAGATCGAGGTCGCGGCGCCAGCGGATGCCGGTGAATTCGCCGACGAGTTTGCCGTCGAGCCATAGGGCTTGCCGGCCGCCGGCGCGGTCGGGGGCGGAGTTGGCCTGCAGCATGAATTCCCCGCATTGTCGGCGGTCGAGGGCGGGGAGCGCGCGATGGGCGGAGGCGGCCTCGCCGGCGGTGGGGTCGGGCGGAAAGAACGCGTTGCCCCACTCCTTGCCGGACATTTTAGGGTCGGGCGACATGTCGAGGAAGGAGCTGGGAATGGCGCTTAGATAAGGCGCAAAACTTTCTTATTCAGGGGGGTGCGTCGTTCCGTGTCAGGAAACTTGGCGCGCATGATTTGGCGGGAGAGGCGGCGCATATCGGCGAGGAGTTTTTTTTGACGCGGCGATGCTCGGCAATGGCTTGCTCAAGCCAGTCGGCCTGATCGGCGGAGAGAGCGAGACTGACGGTCTTTGCCTTCACCTTGGTTGACTTGGTGCGCTTTCGCGTGG
>CANHJG010000154.1 GCA_947461205.1 Opitutia bacterium | reverse complement strand
TGGTATTGAAGCTCACCCCATAGCGATTTGATAGTTTTTCCTGTGTGCTCTATTTCGGTGAGGGTGACAGGACGGATACGCTTGAACTTCCCCTCCTTTTTGTAAGCGACCCACATATCCACGAGGTCGGAGATTGTCTTTCGTTCATCTTCGTCCTTCTCCAATTTATTCTGAAGTCGGTATAGTGCTTTTTCCAATACAGATTTGACCGTCACTTGGTGAGGAGTGAACGCATCGCGAAAATACAGAAAGAGTGACCGCTCTTCATCAGTCAGCGTTGTTCCCTTTACCAATGAGTCCGAGATTTCGCGGGCGCGATCCAACGCTTCATCTCGCGAACTGAACCATTCTTGACGCCCTCCCCCAAAGCCCTGTCGCCGCGAGTCGCAAACGTAGCGCGTGACCCCGTTTTTCACGACCTCCCGCACGCGGGGAAAGGTCTTGCGAAGGACTTCGTTTTTCATCGTTTCACATCACTTTTTTCATTTGGTAGATAATCGCAAGAAAAACCGTAGTTCGTCTTTTCTACCAACATCTACCAAAAATATGAACTATTTAGCCCTAAATGCCCTGTTTTCACTATTATGAAATGTCCTAAAAGTAGTTCATAAAGTATTGATGAACAACTAATTTAGAATGTATTTTCGCTTTGTTCATTTTCTGGATATTACGTTTAGGAAACCGCTGCTCTATCCAGTTGAGCTACGGGGACAATACAGGGACCGACGAAGGCTCCGGGCAAACCCCCGCCTTTTCCACTCCAAAATCGCGGATTGACAAGCCCCGCTCCGCCTCCACCGTCTCCACTCCCTTGAAAGACATGAGCACCACCGAACAGAAGCAGCAGACACCCACGCCAGCGGAAATTCCGTTCACCACGCCCCAAGTGATGAGCCACTACGTGACCGACACCGGCAAAATTTTGCCGCGCAAATACACGCATCTCACCGCCAAACATCAGCGCGCCATCACCAAGACGATCAAGCACTCGCGCAACATGTTGCTGGCGCAGTAGGCAGAAGTCTGGCCGCATCCCTTTTCGGCCGGAGCCTTTTGGGCTCCGGCTTTTTTGTGCCATGACCAAATCCGCCACCGCCCGCGTCTACCGCGGCACCCCCCGCAACCTCGCCCGGCTCGCCGCCCTCCTGCGACGCGGTGAACTCGTGGCGGTTCCGACCGAAACCGTCTACGGGCTCGCGGCCAATGCGCTCGACGGCCGCGCCTGTCGAAAAATTTTTGCCGCCAAAGGCCGGCCGGCCGAGGATCCCCTGATCGTTCACATCCACGGCCTGGCCGAACTCGCGACGGTGGCCGAGCCGAACGAGGCCGCCCTCCTGCTGGCGCGGAAATTCTGGCCGGGGCCGCTGACGCTCGTGTTGCCGAAAAAAAACTGCGTGCCGGATGTAGTGTCTGCGGGCCTGACGAGCGTGGCCGTGCGGATGCCGTCGCATCGCCTGTTCCGCCGCCTCCTCCGGCTCGCGCGCCTGCCGCTCGCGGCGCCGAGCGCGAATCCCTTCGGCTACGTCAGTCCCACCACGGCCGGCCATGTGCGCACCGGTCTAGGCCGGAAAATCCGCCATATTTTGGACGGCGGCCCTTCCCATATCGGCGTCGAATCGACGATCATCGATCTGCGCGATCCGCGGAATCCCCGTTTGCTGCGGCCCGGCGCCGTGACGCGCCAGGAACTCGAACGCGCCCTCGGTCGGAAAATCACTGCGCCGGCGGCCAAGGCTCCGACGGACCAGCCGCGGAGGCCCCAGATCGCGCCCGGACTTTTGCAGCGCCACTACAGTCCGCGGACTCCGCTCGTTCTTCATGGAAAAATCCCCCGCCAGCGGGCCGCGGGCGAGGCATGGATCTTTCTCGCGAAACCGGCGGGCCGGCTTACGCCCAATCTTTTTTGGCTGGATGAGCTTGGCGAAATGCGGGGGGTGGCCCGGCGGCTGTTCGCCACCCTCCGCCGCGCCGATCAGGGCGGGTTTACGCGGCTTCATGCCGAACGCGCGAGGGGTTCCGGTCTCGCTGAGGCGATCAACGACCGCCTCCGCCGCGCCGCCGCCCGGTAACCGACCCGGGCGAGGGTCGGTTAACCCGCGTCTTTGTCCTGCTCCTCGTTCTTCGACATCACGACGTAGTAATCTTTGTAGGATTTGTCGTAATACTGCGCGTAGTAATAGCCGGATACCGCGAGGTTCAGACCATTGAGCACGGCGCCAAAATTTGGCACGTTCGCATCCAGGATTTTCTTGGCGCTGAACTGGGCGGCCTTGCGACGGACCTTGTTGAAGTAGATCGTGAAGATCGAGCCGTCCACGAGCGGCAAAATGATGAGCGCATCGCTCACGGCCGCGAGCGGCGGAGTATCGATGAAGATCCGGTCGTAGCGCTTGCGCAGATCCGAAATCACCAGCTCGAAGCCCTTGCTGTTGAGAATCTGGGTCGGATTTTTCGCCCGTCCGCCAGCGGGCAGGATGTCGAAATTCGGCTGCAGCCCCTGAATGATGGCCTCGTCCAACGTTGCCGTGCCCGCGCACACATCGATCAAACCCTTGAGATTTTCCACCTTGAAAGATTTGTGGATGTTAGGTTTGCGCAAATCGCAATCAACCACCAAGACCCGCTCGCCATGAGCTGCAAACGTCAGCGCGAGATTGGTCGTCGTAAACGATTTGCCCTCGCCGGGAATGGTGCTTGTAACGAGGATACATTTTGCACTCTTACTTTCGTCTTTCAGCCGAAGACTCGAGTGGAGCGTGAGGAATGCTTCGGCCACCTGCCGGTCGGCATTGTTCACCACGATCTGGGCCTTTTCGGACTGATCCATGCGTTTGATCTGCGGAATAATTCCGATCAACGGGAGCCCGACGACACCTTCGATATCGAACGAGCTTTTCACCCGGTCGTCGATGAAGGCCACAAAGAAAGCGAACGCGAGGCCGAGGCCCAGGCCACCGACGACGCCCAAACCCAAGTTGAGCGGAACGTTCGGCGTGACCGGCTTGCTTTCCGGCGCGGCGGCGGCGCGGTCAACAATCCGGGCGTTCTGGGTTTGGATCGAACCCGTCATCGAAGTCTCGCGCGCGCGACCGGTGATCGTCTGCAGAATGGATTCCGCCAGCTTCAAATCCCGTTCGAGTTTGGTGTATTGCAGAGCGTAACGGTCAAGATCGAGCGACTCCGCTTTCTGTTTCCGCAGATCCTCCTGAACCTGTTCGTTATTGCGCACGGCCGACTGATAATCGGATTCCACCTGGGCGCACACGGAGTCAATCGCCTTCTTCAGTTCACGCTCGGTTTGAGCCAAGGAGTTGGCGGCCTCGACCATTTTGGGATATTTGGGCAAATACCGCTCGCGGAGCTGGGCAATGGCGATCTGCTGCGACGAGCGTTGCTGGACGAGCGTGGTGATCGCCGGCTGGTTCGCGATGAACGGGAGATCGGTGAGGTCGATTCCTTTGGCGCGATGCTCCTTCACTTGGTTCACGCGGATCTCGGCGGCATTGAGCGACGTGGCCGCCCGGTTCGCCTCAAGATTGATGGCCTTCAGCGTATCATTTACGATGTCTTTGCGACTATCGAGCGACACCATGTTGTTCTTCTCCTTGTAGGCTTGGAGCATATCGGCGAGCTGATCGACCTTCTTGCGCTGGTCGTCGACCGTGACATTCAAGGCATCGTAGGCGGTGCGCGAGTCGTCGATCCGGATGCGGGTGTTGTGCGCCAGATACTCGTCGGCGAAAAGATTGGACACCTTGGCCGCCACAAACCGGTCCGGGTGGTCGTAGGTGATGTTGACGATGAGCGACAGACGCGTCTGCACCACTTTGCGGTTGAGGGCGAGAATGTCGGCGACGAATGCGGTATCCGCCGAACTCTTCTCATAAGGAGCAAGGAAAGCCCGCAAATCCTCACCGGTGATCCGCTCCGCCACCCGCCGAATGATGCTGGCACTCTCCAACACCTTGATCTGGGTGTTGAGATCTTCGGCCGACCGGATGTCGTTGTCCATCACCTGCTGCATCTGGATCACGTTGGGGTCGCGCCGGAAAATCTGCACGGTTGCGCTGGAACGATAAATTTTCGTCTGGCTGAGCGTGAAGACCAACGCGCTCGAAAAAACGACGAGGAACACGACGACGACATACCAGATGCGTTCACGGAGAATCAGGAGATAGTCCTGGAAACTCCGTTGGACGGCTCCGCCGCCTCCACCGTCGCCGTAGCCGTAGCCCACCGCGGAATAGCCGGCGTAGTTGCCGCCGTAATTGTAGCCGTAGCCGGCGCCTTCCTGTTTCTGTTTTTCGGGAGTTTCCATCGCGGGACGAAGCCTGAGCTCAGAGAATTTTCTCGGGAATCGTGATCACGTCGTTCGGCTGAAGCGGCCACGTCTGGTTCGTGTCGCCCTTCATGACGTCGTCGACATTAATGGTGAAGGTTTCCGTGGAACCGTCCGGTTTCGTCCGCTTCAACGTCACGCGTTTTTTATCCGCTAGTCGGTTGAAACTCCCGGCCCGCGAGATGGCGTCGATCAGGGTCAAGCCCTGCTCCTGCTGAAACACCACCACCCCGGGCGTCGCGACGGCACCGGCAACAAACACCCGGCGGGGGGCGTATTCCAAGACAAACAGGTTGACCTGCGGTTTTGCGAGAAAATCGCGGCCGTAAAGTTGGCGGATGTGTTCTTCCGCTTGCCGGGCCGTTTTGTCCTTCAGGTCGACGGTGTCGACCAGCGGGAGCTTCACCGTGTACTCCTGCGAGATGCGCACTTCCCGATTCAGGTCGTCCTCCTGGAAAATCTGGATCCGGATCAAGTCGGACGGTTGGAGGATGTAGTCCGGTTTGGCTCCGTTCGATTTTGCGTTGGACGTCGACTTGGACGTGGAATCCGCCGGCGCAGCCGTCACCCCCTGAGCCCACAACAGCGAGAAGACGAGGGAAAAAACCAACTTGGACATCGGTGGCACAGGAGGCGAAAAAAAACGGAAGAAGACCATATAGACCTTCTTCCGTAAAGTGAAAATGGATTGCTAAAACGTCAGTAGCGCAAGCTGGCGGCGAGACTGAATACGTTTTGCGTGAAATCACCGCCGGCGAGGGGCGAGCTATTGTTGCGGTGGGTGTAGCTCGCCGCGATTTTCACGTAGGAATTGACCGTGTAGCCTGCGCCCAGAGACGCTTCGATGTAGTCTTCGGTACGAGTGTAGTAATCGATGTTCCGCGCGCTCACGGCACCGTTCAGGCTCCACTGATCATCAAGCTTGACGTTCAGGCCGGCGTTGAAGGCCAGATTTTTTTGCTGCGCGCCCTGAGGCGACGTACCGAAATCGTTCGAACCGCCGAGCTGGAGCGAGGTTTTCGGCGTGATTTCGTAGGTGAGCTTGGCGTCGAAGCCGGGCAAGGTCTCGTCCCCTCCGCGGGAGAACTTACGGGTGGTCACACCGGCCGTCACCTCGCCAGTCAGCTTCTCGGAGAACAGCTCACCGCGCGCACCGACGTTGAAATAATGGTCCGTGGAATCCAGACCCACGGTGGTCTGGTAGTCCTTGTAACGATAACCGGCGCTGAGGGATGTCTTCTGGGTCCATTTATAGTAAAAATTCAACGGGACCGTCAGGGTATCCGTATCACCATAACCACGGCGCTTGTAGTTGGTGTGGTCGAAATCAACGCCAGCGGCGACCGAAGTGATCTGCGAAACCTCCACTTCCGCGCCCGAGCCGATGACAAACTGATCGCGCCGCGTCAGCCCCCGGATGTCGGGGGCGTTCTGGTTGAGCTCATGGAAACCCGCATTGAACTTCAGCTTCAACTTGGCATCGTCAAACGTCGCATTGAAATCCCCCGTGAAGAGGTTCGTGTTCAGATTGCTGTTGTCGGAGTAGTTGGCGAAACTATCGACCAGCGTCAGCGCTCCTTTGAGCGCGGCGTCCTTGCCAAACGTGATCTCGACTCCGGGATTGAGGTCAAAAATCGTGTCACTGATCGGCTTGTCCGTCGTGAAAATATTGTCATCAGCCCGGACTCCCAGCGTGCCGGTGACAAACAACTCAGCCCCATCTCCGATCGCCAAAAACGGAGCGGCGCTGACTGCGGTGCCTAACGCGACTGAAATAAGGACCAAGCGTGGATAGTGCTTCATGTTACGAGGTGATCTGACGTTATCTAAAGAGTAGAAAGGAAAATAAGAAAGCTCAAAACACAGCCCTCTGGATAGCAACCTTTGGGCCCGATTGCGCTCCAAGGAAGCAGTTTCTGTGAATAATAATCCCACCGCACTCATTTGGTCGGCGGAAAATAGCCTGAGGTAAAGTACTCATACACCTGATAGAAAGGACCCGAATGAGAATGCAATAGAATTACTAGTGCAAGTGAATTTTACACGAAGTCATTGACTGATTGCAGTCCTCGTGCGCGACCCGACCGGGCCGATTTTTTCCCCGATAATTTGCCCTTCGCGCCGTGCTACCCCGTCGGCGGCGAAAAGCCCTTCAACGCGTCCCGCCCGCCGGGCCCTTGAGCAAATTACGGAGCTCGGCCAGGAACCGGCTGTTTTGCTCCCGCGTGCCCACCGTCACGCGCACCCACTCGGGCATGCCGTAGGACCGCACGGGCCGGACGATCACACCGCGGCGCTGCAACGCCTGGAATACCGCGGTGCCATCGCCGACGCGCACGAGCATGAAATTCGCCACGCTTGCGACAATTTCCAGACCGAGCTCGGCACACCCGCGCTCGAGCTGGGCGAGCCCCGCCCGGTTCTCCCGCGCCGTTTTTTCCGCGAACGCATCGTCGTCCAGCGCGGCCAACGCCGCGGCTTGCGCGAGGGCATTCACGTTAAACGGCTGCCGCACGCGGTTCAGCAGCGCGCACAGCTCCGCGCTGCCGTAGCCGTAGCCCACGCGCAACGACGCGAGGCCGTAGATTTTCGAAAAGGTCCGCAGGCACACGACCTTGCGCCCCTCGGCGATGAGCGGACGCAAGTCCGGCGCCCGCTCGAGATACTCCGCGTAAGCCTCGTCGAATACACCCACGACGTGCTCCGGCAAGGCCCGTGCGAACGCCAGCAACTCCGCCTCGGTATTGGCGGTGCCCGTCGGGTTGTTGGGTGTGCACACATAAACCAGTTTCGTACGCGGGGTGATCGCGGCGGCGATCTTCGCCAGATCGTGCCGGTAGTTGACCAACGGCACCTCGACCGCCTTGGCCCCGAACAACAGCGTGACCAGCTTGTAGACGACAAACGCCGGCGCACCCATCACCACTTCGTCCCCCTCGGCCACAAACGTATGGCCGAGCAATTCGATGATCTCGTTCGATCCGTTGCCCACGACAAACTGGTCCGCGCCCAACCCCCACTTGCCGGCGAGTTTTTGCCGCAACGCAAAACATCCGCCGTCCGGATAGAGTTCGCCGTGCTCGAGCGCCCGCTTCGCCGCGGCGATCGCCTTGGGCGACGGGCCCCACGGATTCTCGTTCGACGCCAACTTAATGATCCCCGCCGGATCGAGGCCCAGTTCCCGGGCCACGTCCTCGATCGGCTTGCCCGGCTCATAGACAGGCTGCGTGCGCACCGAGGGTTTTACCAACGAATCGAAAGTCATCCCATCACTCCAATACGATTTGATCCCGCCGCAAAAGCCCGAAATGTACCCGGATGGGCCCCGCCGCTTGATTCCTGCGCACGAACCCTGCGCCCACCGCGCGCCTCGCGGCACCGGCTCTCCCCGTCGCACGTCCGCGCTCGACTCACTGCTTCCGGCTCGCGACCCGCACCCACTTCATCCCCGCCGCCTCCGCCGCGCGCATGCCCGGCTCCGCATCCTCGAAGACGAGGCACCGGGTCGCCTCCACGCCCATTTTCTTCGCGGCCAGCAAAAACATGTCCGGCGCCGGCTTCCCGTGCACCACATCGTCCGCCGACACCACGACGGGAAAAATTTCCGCGAGCCCCGTCAGCTTTAACATCGGGTGCACGATGTCGCTCGTCCCGCCCGAAGCGATGCTCACCGGGTGCGACTTCGCCACCTTTCGGGCGAACTCCACGACCGGCTCGATCAACCGGGCATCCGCCCGAATCTCGCCAAACAGCCGCTCCTTCGCCTCGAACACCGCCTCGACATCGAGTTTCAGCCCATAGTGCTCCCCGATCAGCGCCGCCACGCGCCGCGTCGGCACGCCCCCGAGCGAGTAAAACAGCTCCTCATCGAGCTGGCAGGTGAGCCCCGCCTGCCGCATCGCGGTGTCCCAGGCGCGATAGTGCAACGGCATCGTGTCGACGAGCGTGCCATCGAGGTCAAAAATGTAGCCTGCAAAGTCTCCGTCCGGAATCTCCAGTTTCATGCGAACGGTCACGTTCGCACCCGCCCCTCTGTTTTCAACCCTCAACTGCGCCGCCCGCTCAAGCGATCACGAGCTTCACCGCCGCCACGAGCAGCACCAGCGCCAACGCCGGCCGCAACTGCGCGGGCCGCGCCACCCGGCTGCCCCACCGCGAGCCGAGCAACCCGCCGGCCGTCGCGGCGACCGCCAGCCAGGGCCACGACGCCGGCAATTGATCCAACGATTCGGCCGCACCGAGCAGGCCCGCCAGCGAGTTCACCAAAATAAACGGCGCGGACACCGCCGCCGCCGGCTTCGGCTCCGCCCACCGGCAAAACAAGATCAACGGCGTCAGAAAAATTCCGCCACCCACGCCGATCAGCCCGGAGACAAATCCAATCGCCGCGCCCGCGACGACGATCGCCCACACCGGCGGCGGCCGCACCTCCGACCGCAGGGTCGCCGGCAGAAAGAGCCGACCCGCCGCGAAAACCAGCGCCGCCGCCACGAGCCCCCGGAAAACGTCCGCGCTGAGGTGCCAGCCACCGCCCCAATAGGCAAAGGGCGCCGCCACGAGCGCAAAGGGCCAGAACAACCTCCACGCGAAATGTCCGGCGCGGACAAACACCACCGTGCCGATCAACGAGACCACGACATTCAGCACGAGCGCCGTCGGCTTCATTGCCGCGGGATCGAAACCCGCGAGCGCCATCACCGCCAAATAGCCCGAGGCCCCGCCGTGCCCGACGGTGGCGTAGAGCGCGGCCACGACGAGAAAAACCCCGGCAATCATGCCCCCGCCTCCCCACGCCCCAGCCCGCCCGCGGCGGCCGTCGGCCGCACCGACGCGCGGCGATCCGGCACGATTGTGCAGCCGGTGCGACAGGTGGGTGGGCGGGGCGTCATGACGGACACGGCGCGACGTTGAACGACGGATGCAGGTTCACGCGAGCCCAAGCGCGGAGGATTACGCCCAGCCCCTACCCGGCCGCCGATGGCGCGGCCGGTCCACCGCCGGGAGGACCAAACGTTTTGCGCAGCCACAAAGCCACATGCACGAGCCCAATCAGGGCCGGCACCTCGACCAACGGCCCGACGACCGCGGCAAAGGCCACGCCGGAATCCAGCCCAAACACCGCGATCGCCACCGCGATCGCCAGTTCGAAATTATTGCCGGCCGACGTGAACGCGAGCGTCGCCGAACGTTCGTAGTCGGCCCCGAGTTTCTTCGCCATGAAGAAGCTCACGAAAAACATCACGGCAAAATAGACGACGAGCGGCGCCGCGATGCGCGCCACATCCAGCGGCAACTGGACGATCGTTTCCCCTTTGAACGTAAACATCATCACAATCGTGAAGAGCAGCGCGACCAGCGTGAGCGGGGAAATCCGCGGCAGAAACGTCTGTTCATACCAGGCCTCGCCTTTCGCGCGGACCAGGACCACCCGGCTGATCGCGCCCGCTGCAAACGGAATGCCGAGGTAGACCATGACACTCCAGAAGATGTCGCCCATCGCGATCTTCACGATCCGCCCCTCCAGCCCGAAGTAAGGCGGCAACACCGTCAGGAAGAGCCACGCGAAGGCACTGTAGAACAGAATCTGCGCGAGGCTGTTGAGCGCCACCAGTCCCGCGGCGTATTCACGGCTGCCCTTGGCGAGCTCGTTCCAGACGAGCACCATCGCGATGCACCGCGCGATCCCGACGAGAATGAGCCCCACCATGTAGTCCGGACGGTCACGCAGAAAAATCACCGCGAGCAGAAACATCAGGACCGGACCCACGATCCAGTTTTGCACCAGGGATAGACCGAGAATACGGGTGTCGGCGAACACCCACGGGAGCTCGGCATACTTCACCTTCGCGAGCGGCGGATACATCATGAGGATCAGACCGATCGCGATCGGCAGATTGGTCGTGCCCACCGCCATCGGCGCGAAAAACGCCGCGGGGTCCGTGATGACAAAGTGCCCGAGCGCCACGCCGCCGGCCATGGCGGAGAAAATCCACACCGTCAGGTAGCGGTCGATGAACGGGAGTTTTTTCAGCACGGGATCCATAAGTTTTTCCTCCACCACCGCCCCCATCAGTCCCCCGCGTCCAGTTTTACCCCGCCCGCGGCGAGTTTCTCCGGATGCGCCGCGTGCCGCGGCAGCGCCAGCGCG
>CANHJG010000153.1 GCA_947461205.1 Opitutia bacterium | reverse complement strand
CTTGATCACGCCGGTGTAGGAGCGCGTGCGGCTACCGTCCTGGATCTGCCACATGTAGAGCAGCGTAATGGCTTTCGCCTGCTGGGCGGGCGTGTAGCCGGTCGGGGTCAGGTCCTCGATCCAGACCCAGATGTGAAGGGTGAGGTCGCTGGTGCGATTTACGTCGAAGGTCTTGGTGTTGTCGTAGACCGTGGCGGGTATGGCCGGCGGGGCGAGGTTGGCGGTGGTGAGGGGCGCGAGCGGGGACAGAATCAGCTGATCGGCGGTAACGTCGTCCCGTTGGGTCGCGAGGGCATAGGTGGTCGTGTAGGTGCCGGAGGACATGCTTGTGCCGCTGGGCGGCGAGAAGGGCAGGCTTTCAAAGGGCATGTTTTTGATCTGCTCCAGATAGCCCTGCATGATCGCGGTGACGGAGGATTGATAGACGGCAATCTCGGTGAGGCGGCGCGTGAGCATCGAAGCCGAGATGAGGCTGGTGGAGACAATCCCGATCACGCCGATGGCGGTGACGACCTCGACGAGGGTCATGCCGCGGAGCGAGCTCATCTTCCCGGCGGCGAACCGGGACGGGGGCGCGAGGGGGCGGGAAAACGGGTTGCCGAGGAAGGGCATGGCCGGAGCCGCTAGTTTCGGGGTGGGGGCGAGAGGCGGGGCGAGGGGGCGCCGCCCCGCAGGAGCGAGGGGGTGAGGTGGCGCGCGGGGCGGATGGGGTCGGCTGGCTTCAGGTTCCCCTCCCCGGTAGTGCGGGCATCGAGCGCCGCGGCGGCAGCTGGGCGTTGCACGGCCCGCTGGGGCTGGTGGGCCGCCTCGGTGGCGCCGGCGGCGCGGCGCAGGGTCTCCTGAGGTTCGAGGCTCAGCAGCCCTGCTTCCCGCGGGTCGGCAAACACCCGCACGCCGGTGGCGCTGAGGGCGAGGATGAGGCAATCGCCCGCGCCGCACAGGGCGCGGGGGCGATCCTGGTCGGCGCCGGAGTGGGCGATCCCTAACGGCAGGGCTAGCGTGACGAGGGCCCAGACCAGCGGGCCCGGTTTTTCCGGCCGCAGGGCGACATTGCTCAGGTGGATCGCCCCCCAGAGCAGCAGGCCGGCTGGCGCGGCCGCGAGCAGCAGAACGAGCGGCGTCATTGGATGGCAAGGCGCGGGCCGGTTGCGCCGGGTGCGGTCACGAGGGTGGCGTTGGCCTCGGTCAGGTGGGGGTTTTCGCCGGGGGCGACGTCGATCCAAGAGAACGTCCACGTGCCCTGGGGCACGGTGACGCGACTGATGGCGACCAAGCGGGCATCGCGCAGATCGTGGCGCAGGGTGAAGTGGCCGTAGGCGTCGCTGCGGGCCGTGTAGGGCGCCAAGGGCATAAAATCGAGGGTCTGGTCGGCGGCTTGGGCGGCGCGGGCGGTGAGCGTGGCGCCGTCGGCCGGGCGGCCTTCTTGGACGGCCACGGCAGCCAGTTCGCGGTATTGGCGGGCGACCGCCGCACCTTGGGCGCGGGCTTGGGGTAGGTAGCGGGCGAGCAGGGCCGCCGGATAGGCGCGCACCTCGACGTCGCCGAGCAAATGGGGACCACTGGCGGGCAGCGTGACGGCGACGCGGCCGGCGAGGGTGATCCACGCGGAGGTGGGTGCGGCGGCCGACCTTCGCGGGCCGCCGGCGAGGAGCGGGATGTGGTCGTCGCCGGCCGACGTGGCCGGCGCGGCCCCGGGGGGGGAAGGTTTGGCGGCGGCGAGATGTTCGGCGGCACCCTGGCCGGTGGGGTCGAAGGCCCGTGCGCCCGCGGGGCGGGGGGCCGCTGGGGCGGTCTCGCCACCATCGGCGGCGGGCTGGTCGGCCCCAGCGCGAAAAGGGGCGTCGTAGGCGATCGGCTGGGCCGCTCTGGGGGCGGGCAGATGGAGGTCGGCGATGACGTGTTCGGGCAGGACGTCGCTGCGCAGGGAGGTGGCGCCGCCGGCATGACGCACGAGCACATCGGTGGTCGTGTAAGTGATGACTTCGACGGAGGAAAGCTGCCGGCCGTCCCGCAGGGTCAGGGTGGCGTAGGTTTTGACCGGCCCTAGAGCGGCGGCGCGTCCGACCAGGGACAAGGCCAGGACGACAGTGAGCATCCGCAGTTGGCGCTGGTTGCGGCGTAAGTTCTGCGAACGAGGACGAGTCGGGTTGGGGCGGTGCATGGCGTTCGAGAACATGGCAAGAGTCGTCTCAGAACGCCGTGACTGTCGAGGGGTAATCACCCTATGCCTAGGAGGAGAAATGCCCAGTTTTCGGTGCGTAATACCCGCAAGCGCTGTGACCGAACCGCGGCGCGGCCGGCTGGACGGAAAGCGCGTGCCTGAGGCCCGGCGGCGTCAGGCGGTCCCGGCGGCCCGCGTGTCCGCGCGGCGTTCCTGGGCGTCGACGACGACGGTCGTGACTACATCGGAGCCGACGTTTGTCATGGTACGCACCATGTCGAGGACGCGGTCGACCCCGAGCACGATGCCGATGCCTTCCGCGGGAATGCCAAAGGTCACGAGCAGGCCGGCGATGAGCGGCAGGGAACCGCCGGGGATGCCGGCCACGGCGACGGCGCTGAGGACGGAGAGGAGGAGCAGGGTGAGTTGTTGGCCGAGCGAAAGGTCGATGCCAAAAACCTGGGCCACGAACAGCACGACGCAGCCTTCGTAGAGCGCGGTGCCGCTCATGTTCATGGTGGTGCCGAGCGGTAACACAAACCCGGCGACGCTGGGCTTCAGGCCCAGCGTGTTTTTGGCGCAATCGAGCGCGGCGGGCAGGGTGGCGTTGCTCGAGCTGGTGGAAAACGCGGTCACGAGCACCGCCCGGATGTCCTTCCAAAACTGGAGCGGGCTGCGGTTGGTCCACACCTTGAGCCAGATCGACATCGTGCCGAAGAGGTGGAGGAGCATCACGAAAATGCAGCCGAGGGCGAACACGCCCAGCGCGATCAGGATGTCGACGCCGATTTTGACGATCACACTGTAGATCATCGCCGGCACGGCGTAGGGCGCGAGTTTGAGGGCGAAATGGACGATCCCCGTCATCAGCTCGCTGACGAGCTCGAGGGTGTCCTGCAGTTTCTGGCGTTTGGCCTCGATGAGCTGGGTGCCGACGGCCCCGACGAAAATGGCGAACAGGATGAGCGGGAGCACGTCGCCGATGACGTTGTTGTTATGACCCATCACCGCGCCGAAGAGATTTTTCGGCATGAACATCTCGACGATGGTCATGAAATTCATCTGTGGCGAGGCCGCGCCGGTGGCGATGTGTTTTTGGGCGGCGCCGCCGAATTCCTGCAACAGGCGGGTTTTCGTCCCGGCGTCGAGTTGGTTGCCGGGCTGGAGGACGTTCATCATGATCAGGCCGAGGCCGACCCCGATCGCCATGTTGAGAAAGAACAGGGTGAAGGTGCGCCCCGCAAGCGGCCCGAGGCGGTCGAGGCGCCCGAGTTGGACGACGCCGGTCGCGAGCGAGGCGAAGACGAGCGGGATCACCACGAAGAACAGCATGCGCAGAAAAATCTGGCCGAAGGGATCGAGGACATTCGTCGCGACCTTGCGCATGAACGCTAGGAACTCGGGGGAGAACTTCCCGACGGCGAGGGTGGCGACGCCGGCCACGATGCCGACGGCCAGCCCGAGGAGAATGCGATTGGACAGGGGGCGGTTGGTCGCTGCCATGGTCGGCGAAGCTGGGAGGCTGGCGGAGGCTTGTCCAACGCGAAGTGGGCGGGCATGCTGGTCCCCCGATGAATCCCCCGAGCGAGTTTAGCGCGGTCGTGCTCGCGGGCGGCCGCTCCCGCCGCATGGGCGGCGACAAGGCGTTGCTCGACGTCGCGGGCGACGGGGTGCCGCTCTGGCGCCGGCAGCGCGACTTAATGCGCGCCGCGGGCGCGACGGAGGTCTTGCTCTCGGTGCGCGCCGAGCAGGCGTGGCGCCGCGGAGCCGAGGGGTTCGACGGGCAGTTGCTGGATGCGATCGAGGTCGGCGGCCCACTCATCGGGGTGACCGCCGGACTGGAGCGCGCGGCGCACGGGCACCTCGCGGTGCTGGCGATCGACCTGCCGCGGATGGAGGCCGGGTGGTTCGCGACGTTGTGGGGCGAGTGCGGGGCCGGGGTCGGGGCGGTGGGGCGGCGGGCCGACGCCGGCGGCTATTTCGAGCCGCTCGCCGCGATCTACCCGAAGGCGCTCATGCTGACGGCGGGGGAAGCGCTCGTACGCGGCGAGTTTTCACTCCAGCGCTTCGTGGCCGCCGCCGTGGCGGAGGGCAAGCTGCGGGTGCGCGAGATCGGCCCGGAGGAGGCACCGCGGTTCGAAAACTGGAACGAACCGGCCGACGTGCGACCGCCGCCTCAGGCGTAACGGTCTTCGGTCCACGGATCCGCCCCGTTCGAGTAACCGCGGACCTCCCAGAACCCGAGTTTGTCCTCGGCGAGAAACGTGATGCCGCTGACGAATTTCGCGCCCTTCCAAGCGTAGAGCTTGGGCACGATCACGCGCGCGGGTCCGCCGTGTTCGCGGGAGACCGGCGCGCCGTCGAAGGCGGTGGCCACGAGCACGTCGTCGTCGAGGCACGCGGCGAGCGGGAGGTTGGTCGAGTAGCCGTCGTAACTGGTGAAATACACGAATTTCGCCTCGGGCGCGGGCTGGGCAAGTTCGTAGAGCGCCGTGAAAGCGACGCCGGCCCAGCGGCAGTCATATTTGCTCCAGGTCGTCACGCAGTGGAAATCGCTGACGTCCTCGACCTGCGGTAGGGCGTGGAAATCCGCCCAGGACAAGGTGACGGGGTGCGCGACGAGGCCGTCGAGTTTCAGGGTCCACTTTTCGTGCGGGATGTCCGGTTGCACGCCGAGGTCGAGCACGGGAAACCCGGCGGTGAGTTTCTGGCCGGGCGGCAGGCGGTCCGGCGAGGCCACGGCGCGCGCAGTGACGCCGCGGGCTTTCTGTTTTTCGGCCCAACGTTGTTTCGCCTCGATGTAGCGTTCCTTCGACATGCGGGGGACACTAGGTAGACGCGGGCCCTGCGCAAGTTCGGCTCGCCCGCAGCAATCACGCTTTCCTCAATAAATTTTGTTGCACCGAGCGCAGCGAGTTCAGCCGCGAGATCACGGAGCCGAATACCTGGTCTGCGCTGTGAGCTCGGGGGGCTGGGCTCCGTGCCCTCCGCGAAATAAGTTTGGTCAGGTGGAGGGTGAAATATTGCGGCTAGGGCGATTCGAGCGCCGTCGCGACCGGGCCGCGGCGCCGGAAATAGTAGAGCGCCATGCCGCCCTGATACAGGATCGTGGCCAGCGCCACCGCGCCGTAAGTGAAGCGGTAAGCCAGACCGATGAAATGGTCGATGGACCAGCCGATGAGCTCGAGCTGTTGTTTCATTTCGTCGGTCACCGCGGCGCGCAGGGGCTCCAGCTGGGGATGGGCCAGCCGCAGGGCGCAATAGCCGAGCAGGGCGAGCAAAATCAGGCACTGGCTGCTGACCAGCCACGTCATCCCGCGCGCGTCGCTGTGCCGCAGGCGCGAGACGCCGTGGAGTTCGACCGCGCCCGCCCCGGCGACGAGCACGCCGATCCCCGCGCCGATGCGGTCACCGAGGGACGCGGCGAGCACGGCGCAGACGG
The DNA here is from genome assembly GCA_947461205.1 of Opitutia bacterium. Classification (GTDB taxonomy): domain Bacteria; phylum Verrucomicrobiota; class Verrucomicrobiia; order Opitutales; family Opitutaceae; genus GAS368. The sequence continues at coordinate 4,884 of CANHJG010000153.1, read as the reverse complement.
AGGCGACGACGACGATGCTCAGCCCGTCGAACTGCGCGAGGCGGAGGACGCGTTGGAAGGTTTCCTCGGGAAGGGGCGGGGGGGCTTTCATCATTGCCTTGTGATTCTGGGTGCGACGGAGAAGGTCACCCTCCGCCCGCGTGACCGCACCGTCAAACAAACCCTTTCCCTTCCGCCTGGAGTTCCCGCCCGAACTGCCGATCACGTCGCGCGTGGAGGAGATCACGGCCGCCATCCAGGCGAACCAAGTGGTCATTCTGGCGGGTGAAACCGGCTCGGGCAAAACCACGCAGATTCCGAAAATGTGCCTCGCTGCCGGGCGCGGTTCGCTGGGGCGCATCGCCTGCACCCAGCCACGCCGCGTGGCCGCGCTCTCGGTCTCGCGCCGCGTGGCCGAGGAGCTCGGCGTGCAATGGGGCCGCGAGGTCGGTTGCAAGATCCGGTTCAACGACGAGACCACCCGCGACACGGTCATCAAGTTTCTCACCGACGGTATGCTGCTCGCCGAGGTGCAGGGCGATCCGCTCCTGCGCGGCTACGACACGATCATCATCGACGAGGCGCACGAACGCTCGCTCAACATCGATTTCCTCCTCGGGCATCTGCGCACCCTGCGCTACAAGCGCCCCGAGCTGAAAATCGTCATCACCTCGGCCACGATCGACACCGAGGCCTTCAGCAAGGCGTTCGACGACGCGCCGATCATCCAGGTCGAGGGCCGCACCTATCCCGTGGAGGTGATCTATGCGCCGCTCGACGAGTTCGGTTCCGACGCCGCCGAGGGCGACGAACGCGAGGCGAAGGCCGAGGCGTTGCACTACATCGACGGCGCGGTCGAGGCCGTTCAACGCATCGTGCGCGAGAGCACCGGCGGCGACGTGCTCGTGTTTCTCCCGAGCGAGCGCGACATCCGCGAACTCGGCGATCTGCTCGAGGGCCGCCGGCTCGGGAACTGCGAGATCATCCCGATGTTCGGCCGGCTCTCCAACGTCGAGCAGCAGCGCGTCTTCGCGCCGACGCAGCGGCGAAAAATCATCCTCGCGACGAACATCGCCGAGACGTCGCTGACGATTCCCGGCATCCGGTTCGTCGTCGACACGGGGCTGGCGCGGCTGAGCCGCTACTCGCCGACGGCGCGCACGCGGCGTCTGCCGATCGAGCCGGTGTCGCAGTCGAGCGCCGACCAGCGCAAGGGCCGCAGCGGTCGCGTCGCCGACGGCGTGTGTATCCGGCTGTACGCAGAGAAGGATTTTCTGGAGCGGCCGCGTTTCACCCAGCCGGAGATCCAGCGGGCGAATCTCGCGGACGTGATTTTGCGCATGAAGGCCTTCGGCCTTGGTGACATCGAGCGGTTTCCGTTCATCAACATGCCGGCGGCGAAATCGATCCGCGCCGGCTACGCGCTGCTCGAGGAACTCGGGGCGCTCGACGCCTCCGACGAGGTCGCGGACGCGGTGCGCGTGCTTACGCCGATCGGGCGCGAACTCGCGCGGCTCCCAGTGGATCCCACGGTGGGGCGGATGATTTTGGAGGCGCGCACGGAGCAGGCGGTGCGCGAAGTCATTATCATCGCGGCGGGCCTGAGCATCCAGGATCCGCGCGAGCGGCCGATGGACAAGCAGCAGCAGGCCGACGCGGCGCACCGGCGCTTTGTTCATCCCGATTCGGATTTTCTTACGCTGCTCAACATCTGGGAGGCGTATCACGGGGAGTTTGAGACGATGGCGCAGGCGAAGCTCCGGCGGTTTTGCCGCGACCATTTTCTGAGCTACACGCGGATGCGGGAGTGGCGGGACATCTATACGCAGCTGCTGGACACGCTGGAGCAGCGGGACGAATTCCGGCTGACGTCGGCGTATCACGGCATGGGCGAGATCGACCCGAAGACGACCGCGTTCGGCACGCCGTTCTATCGGGCCATCCACCGCAGCATCCTCGCCGGCCTGCTGGGCAACATCGCGCACCTCGACGAGGAGAACGGCGGCTACAAGGCGACGCACGACCGGCGCGTGACCCTGTTTCCCGGGTCGGTGCTGTTCCGTCGCGAGGAGCCGAAAAAGCGGGCGCCGGAAGGCGGACCGCGTGGGGGTGCGCCGAAAGGTGCGCCGCCGAAGACGCCGCGCTGGATCATCTCGGCGGAGATCATGGAGACCTCGCGGCTGTTTGCGCGCACCTGTGCGCGGCTCGATCCGGTCTGGGCGCTGGATCTCGGCACGCACTTGGTGCGCGTGAGCCACAGCGAACCGTTTTGGGACGGGGACAAAGGCCGCGTGATGGCGAAGCAGCGCACGCGACTCTACGGACTGGAGCTGGAGAGCAAGGCGGTCGGCTACGGCAAGATCGATCCGGTGCACGCGCTGGAGCTGTTCATCCGCGAAGGGCTGGTGAACGACACGATTTCGTTCCCGCTCGATTTCATCACGCACAACCGCACGGTCCGCGAGAAACTCGCCGACGCCCTCACCCGCGCCCGGGACAGCGGGTTTCTCAATCTCGACGAGGCGACGTATCGGTTTTACGCCGCGCGGCTCGAAAAGACGCCGGTGTCGGCGGTGGGCGAGCTCGTCGACCTCGTGCGCGAACGGCGCGGGGCCGAGCCGCGGTTCTTGATGTTGGCGACGGAAGACCTGCGCGATCCGGAGACGTTGGAACACGATGCGGAGGCGTTTCCCGAGGCGCTGCCCCTCGACAACCGAGCCCTGCCGCTGGCCTACGCCTACAAACCCGGGCAGACCGACGACGGCGTGACGCTCGACGTGAGCGTGCGCGAGGCGGAGACGCTGACGCCCGCCGCGCTCGACTGGGCGGTGCCGGGGCACCTCGAGCAGAAGGTCGAGCACTACCTGCGCGCGCTGCCGAAGGACCTGCGCCGCGGCTTCGTGCCGCTCGCGGAAACGGCGAAGAGCCTGGCGGAGCAGGTGGCGGCCCGCGACCGGCTGACGGACCGCCGGGAATCGCTCACGCAGGCGTTGGCGGCGCAGATTGCCGAGCGGTTTCGCATGACGCTCGATCCGGCGGTGTGGGCCGACAAGCCCTTGCCCGACCATTTGCGCGTGCGCGTGCGGGTGCTTGATGCGAAGGGCAAAGAGTTGTGCGCGAGCCGGGAGCTCGCGGAGATCGACGCGGCGTTACACCTGCAAAAACGGGCGGCCAGCGCAACGGTCGCGCGGGTGGAGCCGGAGGCGTGGCGGCGGGCGCGGGCGCAGTGGGAGACGCCGGCGCAGACGACGTGGAAATTTGGCGACATCCCTGAACGCGTGCTGGTGACCGAGCAGGCGGGCGTGCCGGTGTTCGCGTTTCCGGCGTTGCAGGCGGAGAAAGACGGGGTGGCGGTGCGGCTCGCGAAGACGCCGGAAGAGGCGCGCGAGCTCACGCGGCGCGGACTCGCGGCGTTGATCGAGCGGCAGCTGGGCAACGATCTCGGCTGGCTCGAACGCGACCTGCGCGCGGTGAAAAATCTCGGGCCGCTGATCTCGACGCTGGCGCCGGCTGAGGAGCTGCAGGCGCAGGCGTTTCAGGAAATCCGCGCCTGGGTGGGTGGCCGCACGGTGGCGCCGCTCACGGCCGTGGTGTTCGGCACGGTACTCGACCGGGCGAAGGCGGATCTGCGCGGGATCGTGCCGCGGTTTTGCGAGCAGCTGCGCGAAATTCTCACGCTCCGGCAGACGCTGCTGGTGCAACCGGGGGCGCACGCGGGCCTCGACCGCGACCTCGCGGTGCTGCTCCCGCCGGATTTTTTGCGGACGACGCCCTACGCCCAGCTCCCGCACTTTCCGCGCTACCTGAAAGGGATGAAGCTGCGGGCCGAACGTTGGCGCCAGAATCCCGCGAAAGATGCCGAGCGGGCGGCGCAGTTGGCGCCGTATGTGGCGGCGGCGGGGAAACTGCGGGAGCGCGAGGGCGGCGAGGCGTTTCGGTGGTTGGTCGAGGAGTTCCGCGTGAGTCTGTTTGCGCAGGAACTCGGGACCGCGGAACCCGTCTCGGCGGTGAAGCTGGACCGGGCGCTCGCGGCCTTGCAGCACGGGATCGTCGCGGCGCGCGCCGAGCCGCCGCCGGTGGCGAAACCGATCCTCTCGGCCGGCGTGACGGAAAAGAAGGTCGCGCCGATCAAAAATTTCGGCGCGCTGGACCGGTTGTTTCCGCGGTGAGCGGTTGGGCGGGTGAGCCGTCGGGTGGACGCAGCAGAGCGGCGGAGCGTCAGGTCGCAGCGGCCGAAAGCGGATTCCAGACGCGGGTGAAACCGAAGCCTTGGAAATCTTTGACGTTGGCGGTGGCGAATTCGGTGACTCCGTGATGGCGGAGGGTGAGCGCGAGGCGGGTGTCGTAGACGCGGCGGCGAGCGAAGCCCGGCGCGGCGGCATGTGACCAGACTTCGGTCATGAGGCCGCCGGGATAGTCCACGAGTTCCCAGCGAGGGTGTTCACGCAAGGCTTGGACCAGCTTTACAGCCGCGTGGGCGGGAAGTGGGTCGGCCAGCACGGCCGGGTTGCGCAACAAGCCGTAGAGTTCCACGAGGACCAGTTCACACAGGACAAGATCGGTGGAGGCAGACTGGGCTTCGAACCAAGGGCGGGCAGCGGTGTGCCACGGATGAGCTGAGTTGAGCCAAGCGATGAGGAGGTTGGTATCGACACCAATCATGGGGCAGCCGGTGGCAGGTGGCGGGGGCGGTAGTCGGGGTCATTGCCGAGAAGTCGCCATTCGTCGTCATCGATGGCGCAGCGCAGCTCGAGGCGGATGGGCTCGGGTAGATGCCACTCGGGGGTGGTTTTCGGGGGGTAGCTGGGCAAGGAACGTTCCAGGCTGCGCCGTACAACTTCAGCGAAACTCATTTCGTAGTCCGCGGCGACGCGCTTCGCCTCACGAAACAGATGTTCGGGAAGT
>CANHJG010000152.1 GCA_947461205.1 Opitutia bacterium | reverse complement strand
GCCGTCAGCGGATTCTCGCGCGAAACGAGCCATCGGGCGAGATCCAGCCGGGTGAGCTCGCGGCCGGCAACCTCCGGCCGGGGCAGATAGGCCGGCAGCGTGGGTTTCACGATCTCCCCGCTCTCGTCCATCCAGTTGCCGCGGGGCAACACGCGCACGGTGCGGGGCTCGGCGGCGGATTCGGTTACTAGGCAATGCGGCAGCGATTCCTCGTACCTCTTCTGCGCACGCTCGGCCTCCGCGAGCGCAGCAAGCTCGGCGCGGGCCACCCAACTGACCGTCCCGCGAAAATACGCCTTCACCGCCTGTTTGTCCTTCGCCGTGCGCTTGGCCGCGGCTTTTTTCAAAGCCGCCGCCACCTCGCGCGGGGCGTCCGCTTCGGCCTGAGTCGCACTCGCCGGCCGCTGGCCCTCCCAAACCGCTTGCGCGGCGTCGATCTGCGGCGTCAGCGCGGCGACGTTCTTCCGCGCGGCGCTGACTGCGGCCGTCAGTTCTGCGAGCCGGGCCCCTTGCTCCGGCGTGGCCACCACCATTCCGTCCTCCCGCCGGCCGACCGCCGGCTCCTTCACGTCGGCGAAGAAAGCGCCCAGCGCATAAAAATCCCGCGTCGTGAACGGATCGAATTTGTGGTCGTGGCACTGCGCACAGCCGGTCGTCTGCCCGAGCCACGCCGTGCCGATGGCGCGCACGCGGTCGGCCAGCATGCGCGCCTCGTAGTCTTTCGGCTGCGCCCCGCCCTCCTCGGTCGAGAGCAGCAGCCGGTTGAAAGCCGAGCCCACGCGCGTTTCCGCGCTCGCCTCCGGCAACAGGTCGCCGGCAATTTGCTCAAGCGTGAAGCGGTCGAAGCGTTTATTGGCATTGAAACTCCCGATCACCCAATCGCGATAGGGCCAGACGTTCCGCGGATTGTCGCTGTGATAGCCGATCGTGTCGGCAAACCGCACGAGATCCAGCCAGCCCAGAGCCATCCGCTCGCCATAGCGCGGATCCGCCAGCAGGCGCTCAACCACCCGCGCATACGCGTCGGCCGCCGGGTCGGCCACAAACGCTGCCACCTCCGCGGCGGTCGGCGGCAGCCCAATCAGATCCGACGACAACCGCCGGATCAGCGTGCGCCGGTCTGCCTCGTGCGATGGCGTCAAACCGACCGCGGCGAGCCGCCGGGCCACCAGCGTATCGACGGGGTTCGCCCCGGGCGGGATCGCCGCCTTCACCGGCGGCTCGTAGGACCAGTGGCGCTGGTACGCGGCACCCTGGGCAATCCAGCGCTCAAGGATCATTTTGTCGCGCGCGGAGAGTTTCTTCGACGAGTCCGGCGGCGGCATGATCTCGTCTTCGTCCGCGGAGCGGATGCGCGCGACCAATTCGCTCCCGGCCACGTCACCCGGCACGAGCGCCCCGCGCGCCAGCGCCACCTCGCGCTGGTCGAGCCGGAGTTTCCCTTTGCGGTGCGACGCATCGGGGCCGTGACACGAAAAACAGTTATCCGACAGAATCGGCCGCACATCGCGGTTGAACTCAATGCTGTCCGGCAGCGCAGGCCATTGAGCCATCACGGTTCCGACACCGACCGTCCCCATGATCGAGATTCGCCACAGGGAAGGCACAGTCGCGGTTCTCCCCTACGCCAGAATCGCCTTTACCACTTGCGCGGGCACCACACCCGTCAGGCGCTGGTCAAGCCCCTGGAACTTGAAGGAAAACCGCTCGTGATCGAGCCCGAGGAGGTGGAGGATGGTCGCGTGCAGGTCGCGCACGTGCACCGGATCTTTCACGATGTTGTAGGACATCTCGTCGGTCTCCCCGTGGACGACGCCGCCCTTCACGCCGCCGCCTGCCATCCAGATCGTGAAACACCGCGGGTGATGATCGCGGCCGTAGTTCGTCTCGGTCAGCGTGCCCTGGCTGTAAACCGTGCGGCCAAACTCTCCGCCCCAGATCACGAGCGTGTCGTCGAGCAGGCCGCGTTGCTTCAAATCCTGCACGAGGCCGTAGCAGGCGCGGTCGACGTCTTTGCTCTGCGAGGCGATGTCGCGCGGGAGGCTGCCGTGCTGGTCCCAGCCGCGATGGAAAATCTGCACGAAGCGCACGCCGCGCTCCACGAGCCGCCGCGCCATCAGTGCCGAGCTGGCAAACGAGCCGCGCGTGCGCGCTTCCTCGCCGTAAAGTTCGTAGGTCGCGGCCGACTCGCCCGCCATATCCGCCAACTCGGGCACGCTCGTCTGCATGCGGAACGCCAACTCATATTGCTGCGTGCGCGTCTGGGTCTCGGGGTCGCCGATCTGCTCGTAGCTGCGGCGGTTCAGTTCACCCAGACCGTCGAGCATCGTGCGCCGCAGTTCGCGCGGGATGCCGGGCGCGTCGTTGAGATAGAGCACGGGATCGCCCTGCGTGCGGAAGGAAACGCCGGCGTGCCGGCCTTCGAGGAAGCCACTGCCCCAAAGGCGCGATGAGATCGCCTGCACATTGGAGAACGGGCTCGTGTGCTTCGCGTGCAGCACGACGAACGACGGCAAATCTTGGTTGAGCGTGCCCAGCCCATAGGAGAGCCAGGAGCCGATCGACGCTTTGCCATTCTGCATCGAGCCCGTGTACACGAGCTGGTTCGCCGGCTCGTGGTTGATGGCGTCGGTCTTCATCGAGCGGATGAAGCAGAGGTCGTCGGCCATCTTCGCGATGTTCGGCAACAGCTCGCTGATCCACATCCCGCCCTGCCCATGTTGCGCGAACTTGAACGTCGTCGGCGCGAGGGGAAACGCGGCCTGCTTGGCCGTCATGCCGGTGAGGCGTTCGCCTTGGCCGGCCAGCCAGTCCTTGAGGTCTTCTTTGAAACGCCCCTGCAACGCCGGCTTGTAGTCGAAGAGATCGAGCTGCGACGGCGCGCCAATCAGCGAAATGTAGATCGCGCGTTTGGCCTTGGGCGCGATCTTCCATGGCTCGGTCATCGCAGTCGTGAGCGGCGCGGCCGCCGACGGGGCATTCGCGGCGAACGCGCGCTCGCCGAGGAGCGACGCGAGGGCGGCGACGCCGAGACCGGTGCCGGTCTTGCGGAAAAACTGCCGGCGGGTGACGGCGGCGTTGTAAGCGTCGAAGGTGTTCTGCCAGTCGGGGGGGAGAGCGGGCATGGGGTTTACTTGGTTAACGCTTCATCGAGATTCATGACTTGGCTCGCCACGAGGGTCCACGCAGCGAGTTCGGGCACGGGGAGTTGGGCGTCGGCGGGTGACTCACCGACCGCGAGAAGTTTTTGCGCTGCGGCCGGATCGCGTTGGTAGACGGTGAGCGCCTGGTCGAGGGTACGACGGATGACGGCCCGCTCGGGTTTCGAGAACTTCCGGCCGAGGAGGCGCAGCGAGACCGCGTCGAGGCGGGCGTCAAACGCGGGCGCGGCGCGGAGCGCCCGGGCCGCGAGCTGGCGCGAGGACTCGACGAACAGCGGGTCGTTGAGGGTGACGAGCGCTTGGAGCGGCGTGTTCGTGCGGTCGCGGCGCACGCACGAGACCTCACGGTTCGGGGCGTTGAGGATGTCCATCACCGGAGCGAGCGCGGTGCGCTTGATGACGGTATAGAGCGAACGGCGGTAGAGATTTTCACCGGAGTCCTGACGGTAAAAGCGAGTCGTCGACTCTTTCATCGCGACATCTTCCCAGATGCCCTCGGGCTGGTAGGGGCGCACCGGGCGGCCACCGAGTTTGGTGACCAGCAGGCCGGAAACGGCGAGGGCTTGGTCGCGGAGCTGCTCGGCCTCAAGGCGGTGACGCGGGCCCCGCGCGAGGAGGCGGTTGGCCGGGTCGCGCTCGAGCAACGCGGGCGTGGCGACGGCCGACTGACGATACGTCGCGCTCGTGACCATGAGCTTGACGAGTCGGCGGTAATCCCAGCCGGACTCACGAAAGTCCACCGCGAGCCAGTCGAGCAATTCGGGATGCGACGGGCGGCTGCCAGTGACGCCGAAATCTCCGGCGGACTCGACGAGACCGGTTCCGAAAAGGTGCTGCCACGTGCGATTGACGGTGACGCGCGCGGTCAGCGGATTCTTCGCATCGACCAGCCAGCGAGCGAGGGAGAGACGATTGCGCGGCGCCTCGGCCGGCAGGGGCGGGAGGATGGCGGGCGTGGAGGCCCCGACTTTCTCTCCGAGCTGAGTGTATTCGCCCCGGGTGAGGACATGGGCGAAAGGCTCAGTGTCTTTTTTCTCCTCCATCACGAGGGTGATACCGCCACGCTGGCGCAGGGTGGCCTCGGTCGCGAGCAGGCCGTCCACCTGGGCGTGCAACCCGAGCGAAGGCGCGTCGGCGGCGTCGAAAAAGTGGTCGCGCAGCAGCTTCGCCTGCGCCGGCGTGCGTGCCGCGGGTTCGGCGATGAGCGCGGCGTGCGTCTCGATGACGGTGGCGTCGACCTTGGCCTGCGCCACGGTGAAGCCGCGACGGTGGTGCCGCACGTCCTGCACCCACACACCGCCGTCGGTGAGCGGCGCATCCGCGCGGGCCCCGAGCACGAGCGGCGCCGTCGGCACGATGTCTCCTGGGACGTGGTTGATATTGCCTGCATTGGCGCCCGCCTTGCCGTCGACGTAGACCTCGACCGAGCGATTCGACCAAGAGCCGGAATCAAAGGTGAACACGACGTGATGCCACTCGCCCGGTTTGAGCGCCGCCGCCGCGACGCCGCGCGCAGAAAAGTCCGCGCGACCGCCGCGCAAGCGAACGCCGATTTTGCCCTGATCGAGAAAAACTTCCCAACCGGCGCCGGTCTCGCCCGCATCCCAGGAGGAAATCAACGGGCCGCTCGGCTTCTCGGCGATCCGCACGAGGAAGCTGATGCTGTCGGATTGCTCGCGGCGCAGCGGGATCGGGCCTCCGAGCACTTCGCTCCGGTCGCCGAGCCGGATCGCCGGGCCGTAGGGGCCGGCGACGGGAGCATCCCTGCCGGCGGGGCTGGCATTCGCCGGCCCGAGGCGGGGCACGTGCAACGGCGTAGCATAGTCTTTCGGCGGAACCGCCAGCGAGCGGGTGGCGGCGAGCCAAGCGGTGAAATCGGCGTCGGCGTCCTTGATTCGCGCTTTCTGCGCGGCGCGTACCGTCGCGAGTTCGGTCTGCACCCGCGTCCACTCCGCGCGGTCGGCGAGAGCCGGGACAAAGAGGCTCGGGCGAGTATCGGACACGTTGCCATCCATCGCGGGCATCGTGTTGTTGCGGAAAAATGCGGTGAGCGCGTAAAAATCCTTCGTGCTCACCGGGTCGAATTTGTGGTCGTGGCACGCGGCGCAGCCGGTGGTGAGGCCGAGCCACACGGTCGACATCGTTTCGACGAGATCCTTCGCGTAAATGGCCTCATATTCGGCGGCGATAGCCCCGCCCTCGCTGGTGGTCGGCAGGCAACGGTTGAAGCCGGACGCAATTTTCTGCTCGAGGGTGGCGTCGGGCAGCAGATCGCCGGCCATCTGTTCCACGGTGAACTGGTCGAACGGCATGTTCTGGCGAAACGCGTTCACCACCCAGTCGCGGTAGGGCCAGATCGAGCGGAAGTTGTCGATATGGATCCCGTGGGTGTCGGCGTAGCGCACCGCGTCGAGCCACTGCCGCCCGAACTGTTCGGCGCCGGCATCGCTCGCGAGCAAGCGGTCGACGGCCCGCGCGTAGGCGGCCGGCGAGGGATCGCGGAGGAAGACCGCCAGTTCCTCGGGCGTCGGCGGCAGGCCAGTGAGATCGAGCGTGACGCGGCGCAGGAGGCGCGCCGGCTCTTCGGGGCGGGCGGGCGAAAGTTTTTCCCGGTCGAGGCGCGCGAGGATGAACGCATCGAGCGGATTCGCGATGGGCGACTTCGGGTTCTTGCCGGGCGGGACCGCTGGGCGGACGGGCGGGAGGAACGACCAGTGCTCCTCATACGGCGCGCCCTCGGCGATCCAGCGTTTCAGCAGGGCGATCTCGGCAGGCTTGAGCGTCTTGTGCGACTCGGGCGGCGGCATGACCTCGTCGGGATCTTTCGAGAGGATGCGCTCAATGAGGGGGCTCTCGTCGGGCTTGCCGGGAAAGATCGCCGGATCGTGCGTGCCGCGCACGGCGGTCGCGAACTCGGCGCGATCGAGGCGCAGCTTGGCTTTGCGCCCCGCCGAATCGGGCCCGTGACACGCGAAACAATTCTCCGCGAGGATGGGCTGGATCTGCGCGTTATACTCGATCTTGGCCGGCGCGGCCGCCGCCCCGTGGGCCGGGACCACGGCGAGCGTGACCGGCAAAGCCAGCATCAGGACCGCAGTCGCCCGCGGAAAAAAGTTCGTCTTCAGGAAACAAGCCATGGGGTAGGTGGGCAAAACACTAAGGGCCGTTTTTGCGCCGTGTCTACCTCCGGCTCAAAATACTCGTCTGGTCAAAAAACGGGCCGACCCGCCGGATGGAGTTTGAAAGCCCGCGGCCAAGAAGAAACATCCCCGCCATGCACCCCACCCTTCTCCCGGCCCGCCCGCGCGTGAGCGCCGGCTGGTTTTGCTCCGCCCTGCTGCTGGTTTCGGTTTCCGCCTCCGCCGCCGAGGCCATCCCCCCCGCCGCCACGCGCCCCAACGTGATCCTGTTCATTGCCGACGACATCAGCTGGGACGACCTCGGCTGCACCGGCAACGCCTCCGCGCGCACGCCCCACCTCGATCGCCTCGCGGCCCACGGCCGCCGCTTCGACGCCGCGTATTTGACCGCGAGCAGCTGCAGCCCGAGTCGCAGCAGCATCATCACCGGGCGGTATCCGCACAACAACGGCCGCGCCTCCGAGCTGCACCAGCCCATCGCCGCCCACCTGCCTTGGTTCCCGCGGCTGCTCCGCGAGGCCGGTTACTACACCGCCCTCAGCGGCAAGCACCACATGACCGCAGAGCCGCCCGGGGCCGGCGAGTTGCCCCAGTCCGCGGCGTTCGATCACGTCGACGCCGGCAAGGTCCCCGGCAACAGCGGCGGGCACGCCAACTGGGTGAAGGTCGTCCAGGAGCGGCCCAAGGAAAAACCGTTCTTCGGCTGGTTCGCCGCCCTCGACGCCCACCGCGACTGGGACGGCGACGCCGAGTGGCAACCCGAGCTCTACGGCCCCAAACACCAGCCCTCTGCGGTCCGCGTACCGGCCTATTTGCATGACGACGCCGCGACGCGGGCCGACCTCGCGTCCTATTATAACGAAGTCACGCGCTTCGACCATTACATCGGCCGCGTCGTCGCCGCGCTCGAAAAAGAGGGCGCGCTCGCCAACACACTCATTCTCGTGATGGCCGACAACGCCCGCGCCTTTCCCCGCGCCAAGACGCGTCTGCACGACTCCGGCATGAAAACCTATCTCATCGCACATTGGCCCGCCGGTCTCGCGCAACCGGGCCAGCCCTCGCCCAGTCTCGTCAGCGCCATCGACCTCGCGCCGACCGTGCTCGCCGCCGCCGGCCTTCCGGCCGCACCCACGATGCAAGGCGTCAGCCTCCTCCCGATCCTGAAAAATCCCGCCGCCACCGTGCGCCGCCACGCCTTCTCGGAGCACAACTGGCACGACTACGAGGCCCACGGCCGCGCGGTCCGCTCCGACGGATTTCTCTACCTTCTGAACCACCGGCCCGCGCAGCCGTGGCAAGGCCCCGCCGACTCCGTGCGCGGTCCGTCGCATCAGGCCCTCCGCGCCGCACGTTCCGCCGGGCCGCTCACGCCCGCCCAGTCGGATGTTTTTCTCGCGCCGCGTCCCGCAGAAGAACTCTACGACACCGCCGCCGATCCGCTGCAGCTGAAGAATCTCGCCGCGGATCCCCAGCATCGCCTCACGAAAATCCGCCTCGCCAAACTGCTCGCCGACTGGAGCGAAGCGACCGGCGACACCGTGCCCGCCCGCCTCACCGGCGACGGCTTCGATCGCGAAACCGGCGCCGCGGTCAAAGCGGCGGGTGCAACCAAGGCCGCGAAAGGCGGCAAGGCGGCGCCCCGCGGCACCCCGGCCGGGTCCGAACGCTACGCCGACCGCATCAACGCCGCCGGGCCGCGGTAAACTCGCCCCGGGCGCGCCGACGTCACTTCACCAACGCGAGCCCCTTCGAATCCCGGCGCAGCTTGGTCAGGCGGCCCGTGGCATTCCAATCCTGCACGAAGAGATTGCCCGCGGCATCGAACGACAGTCCGTGCGGCGCGATAAAAATCCCGTCCCGCCAGAATTCGGGCGCGAGCTTGAAGGCCGCCCATTGCGCCTGATCGGGATTGTCGCCCAGCGTCGAAACAATCTTCCCGGTTTTGTCGGTGATGACGACGCGGCCCTGCAGTTCGGCCACCGCCGCAAATTCGCCAAACAACGACACCGCGCACGGCCGGCGCAGCTCGGTCGACAGCGTACGGACGAATTTCCCTTCCAGGTCGAGGTGCACGAGGCGCTTGTTCTCGCGGTCGCACACCAGGAGCAGCGGCTTTTCGTAACGCGTATCGAGCGCGATGCCGTGGCACGTCTTGAACTGCCCCTCGCCCTCCCCCTTCGAGCCGATCACGCGCGTCCATTTCCGGTCGGCCGAGTATTCGTGGATGACGCTGGCGCCATAGCCGTCGGCGACGTAAATGCGGCCGTCGGGCCCGACCGTGACCGCCGTGGGCTTGTAACCGTCGGTCACATACGTGCGGCCGTCGGAGCCGACGACCGTACCGGCGGGCTTCGCATTCGGCGTTTTCGGATTCGGCTTCCACGCCTCAAGCGCCGGGTAGAGTCCGCTCTCGGTGGGGCACTTGATTTTCCACTCGAGTTTTCCATCGAGCCCGAGTTTGACGACCTGGCTGCCCTTCACATGGGCCGCATAGATGAACTGCTTGCCGCCCTCATCGCGGAGCATGAGACCGTGAATGCCGCTGAACTCCGGCGCGATGGTGCGGAGCATGGTTCCATCCGGCGAGAAAACCAAAATACCCGACGGACCATCGGTGCTGACGTAGATGAGTCCGGCCCGGTCCACGACAACGCCGCCGTGCGTGGGACTGAGCGTGGCGGGGGCGGGAATCTTGGCCCAACCGCTCTCCACTTGGAAACGCCACGATCCCGAGCCGAGCGGTCCGGCCGGGATCGGCGCGGCCGCGACTTGGCGGACCGTCGAAGCGGGCTGGTCATCCGGATGGGCGACGGCGAGCGAGGTGAGAGCACAGAGCGCGAGAGCGAGGCGACAGGAGGTGGTGGACATGGGGAAAGGGAGGCGGCCAGCCCAGGGTTGGAGCAGGGCGGCCCTGATTCACGCGAAACTTGGATTCGTGTCCATCCAAAGCTTCAGGCGGCTTGCGGCGGGCCGAAGGCGCGCGTAGCCCTTGCCCCCACCCAACCCACCGCCATGAACCAATCCCTCGCCACCGTTTCGCTCGTCGTCCGCGACTACGACGAAGCCATTGCCTACTACACCGGCGCCCTCGGGTTTCGGCTCGTCGAGGACTCGCCGCGCGGACCGGGGAAGCGCTGGGTGGTCGTCGCGCCACCGGGGGCGGGGCCGGATGGCTGCCGCCTGCTCCTGGCCCAAGCGAAAAACGCCGCCGAACTCGCCGCGGTGGGCCACCAGACCGGCGGGCGCGTCTTTCTCTTCCTCCACACGGACGATTTCGAGCGCGACCACCGGGCGTTTATGGCGCGCGGGGTAGAGTTTCTCGAAGCGCCGCGTCACGAGGACTACGGAACCGTCGCCGTCTTCCGCGACCTCTACGGCAACAAATGGGACCTGCTGCAACCGCAGTAGGACGCCGCCGCGACAAGCCCCCGGTCTCCGCCCGCCCGATGCGGGGCGCGCCCGCGGACCGACCAGAACCGACTTGGTTCATCCGCTTGGACGCCGCGGAGAGGCGTCCCTCCCTTCAGCCCCGAAGGGAGGGACCGCGCTCCGAGCCGTCCTGATCGTTCGGCAACGGCATTATTTTATGCGTCCTTCTCGTCGTGCGTGGGAGAAACAACCGGGAGCCATCCCGCCGGCGGCACGCGGAAGAATCTTCCGGTGCCATCGGGCGACCGCGTTATCAGAGTTCGAAAAGGGTGAAGCCGTCGAAGTCCGCCGTGACCTGACCCTTCGTGAACGAGTGGACCCAGACCTCGACGTGCACAGTGCCCTCGGGGGCGACGCCTTTGAGCACGTGGTCTTTCCACGCGGTGTCCTTCGTCGTCATGCGCAGGATATTTTGGTTCTTTTTCTCCGGCGTGTTCAAATAGCCACCCTTGGCGTCGTAGAAACGCAGGTACACGCCGATGGCGTTGCCGGTAATCACCCGCGACGCGAAACGCACCGCGTAGGTCTTGCCTGCCACTGCGGGGAACTTCGCCGTGGCGAGGCTGGAGCCAAGCGTGTCGCTTGCATCCGTGACGCGCAGGCCAAGCTTGCCCGCATGGGCCGCAACCGCGACGGCGGCGCTCATGCCGTTGTCGCCGGCCGCAGTCCAGCCGGCGAGCTGGCCTTCAAAATCGCCGTTGACGAGCGCGAGTGGCTTTTCGGCCCGGGCGGCGGAGACAAAAACGAGGCCGGCGAGGCACCCGGGAAGAAGGCACGACTTGAG
>CANHJG010000151.1 GCA_947461205.1 Opitutia bacterium | reverse complement strand
GGCCCTGATGGGGGCGCGCCGGGTGCGGGCGTCGTCGTCGCGGTGGTCGCGGACGGGGCCGGTGGCGGCGGCGCGGAGGGTGGGCGCGAAGGGAAACGGTAACGCCTCGAAGGCGGCGGCGAGCCAAACGGCGATGGCGTGGGCGGCGACGGAGAATGAGCGGGACGCCGCGCGAAAAAGGAGAGCGCTCATGGAGGCCGGAGGGCGGTCGACGCAGGCAGGAGGAGGTCAAGGCCTGCGCGGGGTGTCAAAATGTGACACTACTTACTGCGGCGGTGGCGGCCGATGGGGGCGCGGCGGTGTGCGACGGTTGGCGGGCTTGGCCACTCTTGATCCAAGCCGATTGTTCGTGTTCGGTGGGTCGTCGAGCGTCCAAAAGCGGGCGTCACGTTTGGTGAGTGTTTTTTTACCCCCATGAAGCCCCATCCCATTCCCCAGCGATCCACCCTCGTGAGTCAGACGATTGCGCTGGTGGAGCGTGGGATGAGGGAGGGGAGATGGACGGCCCAGTTGCCGAGCCAGAGTGAATTGTGCGGGCAGTTCGCGATCAGTCGCACGACGCTGCGGATCGCGCTCCATGAACTGAAGCGGCGGGGGCAGATCCGCGTGAGCCAAGGTTCTCCGGCGATCATCCTGCGCCGCTCCCCCGCCGGTGAAGTGGCCCAGACGATTGAGCGGGTGGTGTTGGTATTGCCGGAGCCGCTCTGGTGTCTGCGGCCCTCCGTGGCGCGCTGGGCGGGAGAGTTGCGACCGCTCGTGGAACAGGTGGGGATAGAGTTCGTCCTGTCGGAGATCAGCCAACCCTACCGGATGCGATCGGTGGGGCATCTGGAAAAGCTCGTCCAAGCCCATCGCGCTGCGGCTTGGGTGATTTTCGGCGCCACCGCGGCGATGCAAACGTGGTTCGCGGCGCGCGGGGTGCCGACGATTCTCGTCGGTTCCGCATTTCCGGGCGTCGACCTGCCGTCGATCGAGTACGACCATGCGGCGATCGCCCAGCACGCGGCCGCGAAGTTGGCGTCGGCGGGCCACGAACGCACGGCGATCTTGCTGCAACGGACGGGATCCGCCGCCGACACGGTCACCTCCGCCGCGTTTGCGGCGAGCCGGAGGCCGAACGCGCCGGTTCCCGTGGTGCTCGAGCACGACGGCAGCTTGCTGGAGATCGAGACGCGCCTGCGCCAGTTTGCCCGGCTGGCACACCGCCCGACCGCGCTGTTCGTGACCAAATCTCATGCGATTCCGGCGGTGCTGACGGTGCTGCCGCAGTTGGGCATCGCGATCCCCCGCGATCTCTCGGTGATTTGTCGGGAAGACGATCCGTTTCTGGGTTACTTCGTCCCGGCCGTCGCCCGCTACAGCTCCGACGCCTCTGCCATCGCCCGCAAGCTGGCGGTCATGCTCGCGCGACTCGTCCACCACCAGTCGCTCACGGTCAGGCACGACCGGTTGATGCCGCGTTTTGTGACCGGCCAGTCGATCGGCCCGCCGCCGGTCCCGCGTGGGGCCTGAGCCGGTCCTGAGCCGTGGCGGTTGCCGAGGGTGCCGGCGTCGGGCTAGGTGCGGCGCCGACTTGTCACAACTTAAGACAAGTCGTTTCCCCTGTTGGGTGCAGACGTGGGCCGCATGGTGAGGGGCGTAATCCGGTCACCCCGATCCGGTGGAATTGTCCCGCCCCATGAAATCCCTGCCCTTCCTCAATGTGTCGTCGTGTCGTGCCGTGGTTGGCTTCGGCCTCTCGGTTTTCTTCATCGGCCTCGTTCAGTCGGTCGTTCGGGCCCAGACAACCGCCACCGGGACCCTCATCGGCCAGGTGGCGAATGAAACCACCCGCACGGCGTTGGCGGGCGCGGCGGTTTCGCTCGAGTCGGATCCGCGACTCCGGGCGTTCACTGAGCCGGATGGCTCGTTCCGGATCGAGGGTGTGCCCGCGGGTGCGCAGAACGTGGTCGTGGACTATACCGGCTTGGATCAGGGCCGGGCGCGCGTCTCGGTGCCGGCGGGTGGCACGGCGACGGTGGCGGTGAAATTGAATTCGGGGATCTACAGTCTCGCTAAATTTGAGGTTTCCTCGGTGCGCGAAGGGCAGGCGGCGGCGATCAGCAGCCAACGCGCGGCGGACAATATCAAGACGAGCATGGCGACGGACGCCTTCGGCAACGTCGCCGACAGCAACCTCGGTAATCTGCTGGTGAAGATGTCCGGTCTCAGCGGCGAGCGCGACGAGGGCGATGTCTTTCAGATCGCCGTCCGGGGCATGTCGGCGAATCTGAATTCTGTCACGGTGGATGGGACCCGGATGTCGGGTGCGACGACGCGCAATTCCGGTCGGGCGTTCGAAATCGACAAAGTTTCGACGGCCGCAATCGAGTCGATCGAGGTGTTCAAGGCGGCCACGCCGGACATGGATGCCGATGCCATCGGGGGCTCCATCAATCTGAAAACGAAGAGCTCGTTCGACCGGGCGGGGCGGGTGTTCGATTATACGGTGGGGATGAATGCCTACTATCAAAGGGGCACCAAGTATCCGACCGGGAGTTTTTCCTACTCGGATGTTTATGGCGCCGAGCGCCGGCTCGGGTTGGCCGTCTCCGGCAGTTGGAACCGCACATCTGGGCCGCGTTCGGCCTTTCGCGCCGGCTATACGAATCCCACGCTGACGGCCCCGGCCCCGATCACGGATTTCCAAACGGCGGAAGACGAGATCCGGCTTGATCGTGGCGGGCTCGGCTTGAAGGCCGAATACAAGCTCACCTCGTTTGCCTCGGTCTTCCTCGGTGTGATGTATAATAATTTTCGCGATGTCATGGACCAGCACAAGCAGCGTGTCCGCCGCAGCAACGGCACGGCGGTCACATCCGATGACGTCGTCACGGTCCTCACCAACGGCCAGTTCGAGTATGAAATGGAGTCGCGGGTGCGGACGGTGAAGACTCTCCGGCTCCACGGCGGCGGCAAGCTCACCTGGCAGGGTTACCAAGTGGACCTCGATGCGACGCATGCGCCTTCGATTGGGTTCGAGAAACGTCAGGACCTTTCGCTCCGGGTGAACAACGTGAACTACGTCGTCGACCGGACGAACCGGCTGCACTTCCCGTCCTTCGTGCGTACGGGTGGGCAGGATCCCGCCAACTACGACAACGCCTACACCGACTCGCTGAACCGGAAAGATTTTCACGCGGACGACCAGATTTCCTCTGCCCAGCTCAACGTGAAGCGGTCGTTTGCGACCCCGTGGCCCACCTATCTGAAGGCGGGCGTTCGTTATCGCTTCCAGGAAAAAAAGCAGGATCGGGCGCAGGATGTGTTCACTTATGTGGGTCCCGATGGGGTGGCGGGGCGCGTCGCCGCCACCGGGATCAACGATGATAACCTGAATCGGTTCCGGGACGACGGGCACCGCTATCAGCCGATCAACGGACTCTACTCGAATTTCACGCCGTGGCCCGATTGGCGGGCGATGCACCGGGAGTTTGCCGCCAATCCCGCGCTGTTTGTCTATAACCGCAACAGCTCCGTCCAGAACCTGCTCGTCAACGACGGCAAAGCCGGCGAAGGCGTGGCGGCCAGCTACCTGCAAGGCAACGTCAAGGTGGGAACCTTCTCCGCCCTCGCCGGCGTGCGGATGGAAGAGACCCGCGTCTCCGCCACCGGGCCGTTGACCGACACGCGCTATCCCACGTCCCAGCCGGAGCTGCGGTTTGGGCAGAAGATCACCCGAAAATCGAGTTATACGAACCTGTTTCCCAGCGTCCACCTGCGCTACGAACCGCTGCGCGACACCCTGGTGCGGGCCAGCTTTTCGAGTGGGATCGGCCGGCCGTCGTTCAATGACCTGATGCCGATCACGTCGATCGATACGGCGCGAAATTCGATCACCCAGAACAACACGGGCCTGAAGCCGCAGCGGTCCACGGGCATCGACCTCAGTATTGAACGTTATTTGAAGCCGGTCGGATTATTCTCCGTCGGCGTGTTCCAAAAGGAGATTAAAGACTACATCTTTGATCTCCGCAACACGGTGCCCGGCGGGGCGAATAACGGGTTTGAAGGACTCTACGAAGGGTTTGATTTTAACACCAAGACCAACGGTGGCTGGGCCCGGGTAAAGGGCTTTGAAGCCAACTACCAGCAGCAGCTCACGTTTCTGCCGGGCTGGCTCAGCGGATTCGGCGTGTTTGCCAACTACACGCGTCTCCTGACTCGCGGCACTTTTGCGGGCACGGTGGTGGTGGACAAGCTGGCGAACTTCACCCCGTTGGCGAGCAATGTGGGACTCTCCTACATTCGGTCCAAACTCACCTTGCGCGGCCAACTCAATTACGAGGGAGTGCGGCTGACCTCCTTCAACCTTAATCCCGCGGCGCAGCAGTTTCAGGAGCAGCGGGCGTCGGTCGACCTGAGCGCCAAATACAATCTGAATCCGCGGCTCGGGTTTTTCGTGGATGCCTACAATGTGTTTAACGAAAAATACCTGAAGTTTCAGGGGCTCGGAACCCGCCCGACGGACTGCCAATACTATGGCACGCGCCTGAGCGCGGGCGTAACCGGTCGTTTCTGAGCCCGAATCTTCGCTTGGCCCCCAGCCTCGTCGAGCAGTGCACCCAGCCGTCGCATGTTTTCCAAAAAATTGTGTTCAGGACGGTGCACGACCTCGGCTAGGCTACCATGATGAAACCTCTGGCAAGCACCGCGTCTTCCGTTGGCCTGATCGGAGTGGGTTTGATGGGTGAAGCGATTGCGGCGCGTCTGCGGCGCGGCGGCTTGGCCGTGTTCGGCTGCGACATTGCCGCGCCGCGCCGCGACGCGCTCGTCCAACTCGGTGGGCAGGTCACCGCGGTGGCGGAGGACGTGCTGCGGTGCTGCGACCGCGTGATTCTTAGCCTGCCGTCGCATCGCGAGGTGGCCCAGGTCGTCGCGGAGGCCGGTGCGGCGTTGCGCCCCGGACAGATCATCATCGATACCACGACCGGTGATCCCGAGCCGACGGCGGCATTAGCCCACGACCTCGCGCTTCGGGGCGTGACCTACCTCGACGCCACGATTTCCGGGAACAGTGCGCAGGTGCGGGCCGGCGCCGCGGTGGTGATGGTGGGCGGTGTCGCCGCGGGCTTTGCCGCCTGCGGCGACGTGTTGGCGACCCTGGGGCAGGAGGCGTTCCATACTGGACCTTCCGGCTCCGGCGCGAAGATGAAACTGGTGACGAATCTCGTGCTCGGACTCAACCGGGCGGCGTTGGCCGAGGGGCTGGCGCTCGGCGAGGCGATCGGCCTCGATCCCGACCTGACGCTGCGCGTGATGCAGCGCAGCCCGGCCTATTCCCGCGCGATGGACGTGAAAGGGGAAAAGATGCTGCGCTCGGAATTTTCGCCCGACGCGCGGCTGTCCCAGCATCTCAAGGACGTCCGGCTCATCCTCGAGCTGGGCGTGCAGGCCGGCCTGCCCATGACGCTCAGTGCGGCGCACCGGCAGATTTTGGAGCAGGCGGAGGCCGCCGGTCTGGGTGCGCTCGACAATAGCGCGCTGATCCAGGTTATGCGCGGCCTCACCGCGCAAGAAAGCCGGCCATGAAGGAACCGCTTTCCCGGGGGGCGCGTATGGCGGTCCTTTCCGCTGCCTTTGGCGGGTTGCTGTTCGACGGCTTTGAGCTGGGGCTGATGCCGCTTGCGTCGCTCTCCGTCTCCCAGGATTTGCTCGGCGCCGGTTACACCGCGACGCTCGGGGGCGATTGGTTTGCCCGTTACACCGCCGCACTGATGCTGGGCGCGGCGATCGGAGGCATCGCGCTCGGCAGCCTCGGCGATCGCATCGGCCGGGCGCGCGCCATGGGCGTGAGCATTCTCTTCTATTCGGTCTTCGCCGGGCTGGGTGCCTGGGTGCACACGCAGGAGCAGATGCTCGGGTTGCGTTTTCTCGTGGGCCTGGGCGTCGGCGGCGTGTGGCCCAATGCGGTCGCGCTCGTCGCGGAGTCCTGGCCGGACAAAGCCCGGCCGCTCGTGGCGGGTCTGATGGGCGCCGCGATCAACGCCGGGATTCTGCTGCTTTCGCAGGTGGCCCAGATCTGGTCGGTGACGGCCGCGGACTGGCGCTGGCTTTTTCATCTCGCCGCGGCGCCGGCCGCGCTGGGATTGATTGTCCTGTTTTTCCTGCCCGAGTCGCGGACGTGGCTCGCCGCCCGCCACCAGCCGGGACGGGAGAAGAAAACGGCGCCGCTGCGGGAGTTGTTTCAACCGGCCCTGCTGAAGATTACGCTGGTGGGGATCATGCTGGGCTCGGTGCCGCTCATCGGTGCGTGGGCGGCCAGCAAGTGGATGATTCCTTGGGCCGACAAAATCGGCGGGGTGGTCCAGACGGATTACAAGGCGCTGACGCAGGGCTGGTGGGCTTTCGGCGCCATCTTGGGCAGCCTCACCGGAGCGCAGATCGCGAGCCTGCTCGGCCGGCGGCGCTCGTATTTCCTGATCAGCCTCGGTTCTCTGGTGCTGACGGTTGCGATGTTCCAGTTCACCGCGCCGCTGCGCCCATCGTTTTTTCCCGTCGTCTTCGCGCAGGGTTTTGTCGCGACCCTCTTCTTTGGTTGGCTGCCGCTGTACCTGCCCGAACTTTTTCCCACGCACGTCCGGGCCACGGGCAGCGGGATTTCCTACAACGTCGGCCGCTTCGCCACTGCGGCGGGGGTGCTGGCCGCCGGAGTCTTCTTCACCGCGTTGGGCGGCAGCTACCCGGCGGTCGGCACCGCCGCGGCGCTGATCTACGGTCTTGGCATGTTCGCCATCTGGTTCGCACCGGAAACGGCCAAGCGCTCCCTCAATCCCGGAACCAAATCATGAACGATCGAAGCCCCAGGGCACCGCGCAGCCGTTTCCTTCTCCCGTTTTTCTCCGTGTCGCTGGGGCTCGGTGGTGCCATGGCCACCGCCTTCGCCGCCGAACCGTCCGCCCAACTCGTCCCCGTCGCCCCGCCCGGCTTCACGGTCGAGCTGTATGCCCGCGAGCCGCTCGTGCGCAATCCGTGTGCGCTGGCCTTCGACGGGCGCGGCCGGCTGTTCGTGGGGCAGGGACCGCAATATCGCAACCCGAAGCCCAACACGCCGGGCGACACGGTCGAAATCCTCATCGACACCGACGGCGACGGCATCGCGGACAAGACCAAGACCTTCGCGCGCGGCCTTAATTGCATTCAGGGCCTCGCCTGGCATGGCCGCGACCTGTGGATCGCCAATTCGCCCGATCTCACCGTGGTGCGCGACCTCGACGGCGACGATGAGGCGGACGAATACGTGCTCCTCTATACTGACCTGGGGAACATCGAGCATGCGCTGCACGGCTTGAATTTCGCGCCCGACGGCAAGCTCTATATGAGCAAGGGCAACTCGAAGGGCCTCAACCAGCCAGGCCGGGTCGCACCCAAGCCCTTCCGTGAACTTTTCGGCCTGCCCGACATTCCCGGCGCGTCCGACTTCCCGCCACCGCGCACGTTCACCAAGGAAAATTACCGCGCCACCTATCACGACCCGAAGGACGACTGGGGGCGCCATGGCGGCGTCCTGCGCGCCAACCCCGACGGCACAGATCTCGAAATCGTATCGCGTGGCCTGCGCAACCCTTGGGACATCGGGTTCGATGCAGGTTTCAACTGGCTGGGCACCGACAACGACCAGAGCGATGGCGATCGCATTTTCATGCCGTTCTTCGGTGCCAACTTTGGCTGGGCGCACACGTGGAGTCCGCATTGGACGGGCCGGGATCACTTGCCGACGGTCCCGATCAGCGGACCGGTGTTCACCGGCTCCGGCACGGGCATCGTATTTTTCGATACGCCGGGCTGGCCGGCAGAGTTTCGCGGCGTCTGGTTCATCAATGATTATCTGCACCGCACAACCTTTGTCTACCGCCCCCGTTGGGACGGTGCCCTCCTCCAACCTGCCGGGGGTAAATGGGAGCCGTTTCTCCGCGCCGGCAACGCGCTCTTCAACCCCGTCGACATCGAAGTCGGACCCGATGCGGCGCTTTACCTGACCGGCTGGGGGACGGTGCTCGGCGGCGAGTTCAAGAACGGGCTGCAAACCAACGAGGGGCGCGTGTGGCGCGTGGCCCCCACCGGAACCCGCCGCGCCTCCGTCGCGGCGCACCGCGCGCAGCCACTCGCGCAATGGACCTTTGCCCAGCTGGCCAGCGATCTCGGCTCATCGGTCGCAAGCTGGCGGGCCGACGCCGCCGCAGAATTGGTCCGGCGCGGCTCCGCCGTCCGCGCCGAGCTGGTCGCACTCGCGACGCAGCCCGATCTGCCCATCGCGCAGGAGACGTGGGCCCTGTGGACGCTCGGCCGGATCGCGCCCGAGGATGCCGGCCTCGACACGTGGTTTGGCACCACCGCGGCGAAGCGTTCCCTGAATGCGCGCATCCAGTCATTGCGCATCGTCGCCCACCGTCTTCGCGAATCGAAGCGGACGACGGCGCTCCCGCGGTTTGTTGCGGACGCTCTTGGCGACGCCGAGCCGCGCGTCCGTTTCGCGGCGCTGCAAGCCATCGGGCAGGCCCGCCGCGCTGAGATGCTCGACGCGGTCTGTGCTGCGGCCGCGGTCGAGACCGAGCGCCTCTCGTTTTATGCGGCGTGGCATGCGCTCCTTGAGATCGCGCCGCCCGACGTGCTTCGGGAGAAGCTGCGCGACTCGCGCGGAGGGGTCCGCCGGGCCGCGTTGCTGGCGCTCCTTGACCGGGGCCTGCTGGATGAGCCGAGTGTGCGGGGCTTCGTCAGCGACGCCGATGCCGGCACGGCCGGGCTGGCCGCGCTTTGGCTGGCCCGGCTCAGCGGAAATCCGCTCATCGACATTTCGCCCCCGGCCGGTGATTTCGTGGACCGCGTGCGCGTGAAAATCGTTCCCGGTCTCAAGCCCGCGGTGGTGCGCTACACCACCGACGGCACCGAGCCCAAGTTCGCCCAGGGCGGAGAGGGCGCCACCCTCACCTTTACGGCCACGACCACGCTCAAGGCTGTGCTTTTCGTCAACGGGCAGAAGGTCGGGCCCACGTTCACCGGGGTTTACCGCAAGGCCGTTCCGGAGCCGGCGCCGGGGGCCATCGCGCTGATGCCGCCGTCGGCTCCCCTGACGACGGCGCAGGTGGTTGCGGCGCTCCCCCAAGCCGACCTAGCGCGCGGGCGCGCCGTATTTTTTGCCGCCGGTTGCATCGCTTGCCACCGGGTCGGAGCCGAGGGCGGGGTGTTCGGACCCGAGCTGACCGGCCTCGGGGCCCGCGGAAACGTCGAACGCGTAGTCCGTTCGATTCTCGAGCCCAGCGCCGAAATCGTGGAGGGTTTCGCGCTGCACACCTACACGCTGCGGAATGGGCAAACCTTCGCGGGTCGCATGCTCGAGGAAGATCAGAACAAATTTGTCATCATCCAGCCGAACAACGAGCCGGCCACGATTACGCGGGCCGAGATCGTCAAACAGGAGACCCTGGTGGCCTCGGCGATGCCGCCCTTCGATTCCACCCTGTCCGCCCCCGATCTCGCCGCGCTCGTGGCGTGGCTCATGAAACCATGAATCGCCGCTCTTTTATCGCCGGCAGCGCCGCGGCCACCGCCGCTTCCACCCTCGGGCTGCCCGCCGCCGGGCTGGCCGCCGGCCGCATCGATTGCCAGTCGCACCTCTTCGTACCCGATCTCCTGACGCTGATGGAGAAGCGAGCCACCGACCCGCACGTCTTCACCCGCGACGGCACGCGTTACCTCCAAATGGGCGACTGGCTGCGCAAGGTTCCGCCGCTCTACACCGACGTCGCCGCCAAGCTCGCCGTGATGGACGCCGCCGGCATCGCGCTCACCGCCCTCAGCATCAACGACCCCGGCCCCGAATGGTTCGGCGCTGACGGCCCCGCGGTCGCGCAGCTGTGCAACGACTCCATCGCCGGTCTCGCGCGCCAGCATCCGACGCGTTTCTTCGGTCTCTGCGTCCTGCCCACGCAAGACATCCGTGCCGCCCTGGCTGAACTCGACCGCTGCGTGAAGCAACTCGGGATGAAAGGCTGGCTGCTCTACACGAACCTGGCGGGCAAGTTTCCCGACGAGCCGGAGTTCCGTCCGCTCTTCGCCCGCGCCGTCGAACTCGACCTCCCCGTCCTGCTCCATCCGGCGAAACCCATCACGACCGATCTGGTCAAGGCCTACGAGATGACGAGCACGCTCGGCAATATGTTCGACAATACGATTGCACTCACGCGGCTCCTGATGTCCGGGATCCTCGACGAGTTTCCGAAGCTCAAGCTCGTCTGTCCGCACCTCGGCGGCACGCTCCCCTACATCGTCGGTCGCCTCGATCATCAGGTGACGGTCCTCAAGCGCGGTCCGCAAAACCTGCAGCGCAAGCCCAGCGACTACGTCCGCTCCATTTATATGGACATCGTCTCACCGCTGCCGGAGGCGATGCGTTTCGCCCTCGATTTTAGCGGTCCCGACAAGCTCCTCTTTTCAAGCGACCACCCCTGGGTGCAGCCGAAGGAAATCCTCGATCCGTTCCTCAGCCTCAAGCTGCCCGCCGCGACCGAGCAGAAAATCCTTTCGGGCAACGCCCGAAAACTCTTCCGTCTGTAGGAGCCCGCTGGCCGGGCGATTTCAACGCCCCCTCGTTTCGCACCGCCACCTCCTATCGCTCGCAAGCGAGCTCCTACCTTCCATCTTCCTTCATGCAACGTCGTGATTTCATTTACGCCACGGCCGCCGCCGCGCTGGCCGCCCCGCGCGTCCTCCGCGCTGCCGCCGCCCCCGCGCGCATCCCGCTCGGTTTTCTGGGTGCGACCTATT
>CANHJG010000150.1 GCA_947461205.1 Opitutia bacterium | reverse complement strand
CCGGTCTTGCCAGCCAAGCCCTCGCGGACCCGGCGTGCAATCCCGCCAGCGGCGGCTTCCTCCGACGAGCTCTTCGGCCCATTCTCGGAAGCCGCCGCTGGCTTCGCCCTTATTCGGTTTTACCATTGGGTTGAACATACAAGGCCACGAAGCTCGGACACGGAGGCGGAAGGAGGACGGACCTGATGCAAAGGCTGAACTTAAGAGCGCTCCGAAAACGCGCCAGCAAGCTGGCAGCCTACGAAGACGCGGAGCGCGAGCGGGTGGCCGACCAAGACGCGCCAGCAAGCTGGCGGCCTACGAAGACGCGGAGTGCCCGGCCCACCCCAAACCCACGGGCGGGAAAGCCCAGGCCACGGGGGTGAGGGGTGTAACGGAGCGGCGGTTTCCAACCGCCGTTGGTAAAGCCCGTGCCACGCGTTGGGCCGCGCGCGGAGCGCACGGCCCACCCCGGGAAAATTCTTCCGTGTGGTCCGTGGGCCACCCACGTCCTGCGCCGTCCGGCTTCTGCGCCGTGTGCGCCTCGTTGCAGCCCACCGTGCCGTTTGCGTCGGCGCCGGACTTGCGCCGAGCGCGGCCCGCCGTTTTTCTGCGGCGATCCCATGTTTGCCGAACGATCTTTTTTCCGCGTTTCGATCAGCGTGGTGACGTGCCTGGCAGTTTTGGCGATTATGGCGGGCTGGGGGAGTCGCTTGCGGCGCGACCGGGATGCTCTGCCAGAGCGTTGGTTTGCGCCCGGACCGACGGGGCGGGAGCCGGGCCACGCAGCGTCACCACCCGGGCCGGCGGCGTTCCTGTCGCGGCATATCGGTGGGCTCGGCTCGCCCGCTGCGGCAGCTTGGGCGCAGCACAACGGGCTGACCCCAGCGCTGAGTTTTTCGCACAATCTCGCGAACGTGTTTCCGCCGACCCTGTTTGCCGAGCACCCGGACTATTTCCCGCTGGTCAACGGCCGGCGCGAACAACCGACCGCCCAATCCTTTTCCTGGAATCCCGATCTGAGCCGCCCGGACGTCGCGCTCCACGCGGCGAGGGTGGCGCGGGACGCGTTTGTCGCGGAGCCCGGCCGGGTGTCCTTTTCTTTGGGCGTGAACGACGGGCTGCTCTACGGCGAAAGTCCCGAGTTGCTCGCGGCCGTGACTCCTCTGCGTTGGTTTCGGGGGCGTCCCGACTATTCCAATCTCACGTTCCGTTTCATGAACCGGGCGGCGGACGAATTATCCCGCAGTCATCCCGACAAATTTCTCGGGACCCTCGCTTACTATTGGGAGGAGAATACGCCGGACTTTCCGGTGCATCCGCAGGTGTTGCCGTTTCTGACGGCGGATCGTTCGCAGGGCTACGATCCCGCGTTTTGGCGGGAGGAATTTTCGCTGCAAGAGCGGTGGGCGAAAGCAGGCCCGCGTCGGCTGGGGCTCTACGACTATCTTTACGGCGTCGGGTTCGTGGTGCCCCGCTTGCATCCTCATCTGATCGCCGAGAATCTCCGGCATGCGCGGAGCGTGGGCTTCACCGATTACTATTGTGAAGCGACGCCGAACTGGGGGATCGATGGTCCGATGACGTGGTTGGTCGCGCAGCTGCTGAGCGATCCCAACCAGAGCGTCGACGGCCTCCTCGACGAATACTATGCGCGGTATTTCCAGGAGTCGGCGGCGCCGATGCGGCGGTTTTTTGAGCGGTGCGAGGAGCAATGGATGCGGCAGTCGGGTCCGTCGTATTGGCTCAAGCATTTTCGCAACGAGTCGCAGGCCGATCTGTTTCCGTCTGCGGTGTGTGCGGAACTCCGGCAACGGCTGGACGAAGCGAGGCGGGTGGCGCGGCGGAGCACAGTGCAGGCGCGGGTGGCGTTGGTCGCCGACGCCTTCGGGGTGACGGAGCGGTTCGTGCGGATGAACGAGCTCCGGGTGCGGTTGAGTCGCGAGACCGTCACGACGCGTCTGGCCGGCCGGGCGGGGGCCGGCCTCCTCGGGGCCTATCTCGACGCGAAGCATGAGTTCATCCGCTATAGTCAGGAGCTGACGGCCCGGCAGCCGCTCGCGTTCTCGCAGATTCTTTACGAGGATTTTTTACGCAACGATCCGACGGTCGCCGCCGTGGCGGCGATCCGTGCCAGCGTATCCGCCCAACCCAACGCGGGTCCTGATCCGCTCGAGGTGCTGCAAGGTCGTGCGGAAATCGGTCTGACCGACGGTCGGGTTTTTGCGGATGCGGTGGCGCGGGAGGCCGCGATCGAACGGCTCCCCGACGGCGGGCTGGAAGGCCCACGCCGCGGGGGGCGGAAAATCGCGGGACTGACCTATGGCCTCGATTTGCCCGGGGCCTGGCAGAGCAAGGTGGAGCCGACGCAGACGCACGTGGGCGAGGTGACGACCGCGGCGGCCCGCGCCGGTGCGGCCGGCTTGCGGATCAGCGGGGCCGTCAATACGACGGTCTTCCAGTGGCTGCCCGCGACCGCCGATCGGCTCTATGTGGCCTCGGTCCAGGCGCGGGGCCACGTCACGTCGAGCAACGCCGTTTTTCTGACCTTTGGCTGGCTCGATGCGCAGGGCCGCCATCTTGGGAAATCCAGGGCGGCGCGCCTGCCCGATGGATCGTGGCCGGAGTGGGTGTCGTTGCAGCAAGGGGCGCGGGCGCCGCAAGGGGCTGCGTGGATCGGCATCGGCGTCCATCTGCAAAACCAGCTGACCGGTGACTGGGCGGAGTTTGATGATTTTTCCCTGCGCGAGGTGGCTGCGGTCAAGTAGCTCGGGCCGCCTTCCCATCGCGCTGGAAGGCGCGCTCAAGCTGAAGGAGATTTCCTCCATTCACGCAGAGGGCTATCCGGCCGCCGAGATGAAGCACGGCCCCATCGCCCTCATCAGCGAGGACTGCCCGAGTGTCTTTTTTGCCCCGAGTGGCGAAATTCTGAACAAGCTCATTTCGTCGATGCAGGAAATCAAAGCCCGCAAGGGCCTGATCATCGCGATCATCACGGAGCGCGTCGCACTACCGGCCGGCCTTGCCGACGAAATCATCGTGATTCCCGAGTGCCACGAAGCCGTGCTCCCGATCGTCGCTTCGATTCCCGTCCAGCTCTTGAGTTATTGCATCGCCGTCGAGCGCGGCTGCGACGTTGACAAACCCCGCAACCTCGCGAAATCCGTCACCGTCGAATAGCGTCGGTGGGCGCGGGGGCAGGCGCGATCGGCCGGGCGGGTCCGCCTGTACGCGGCCTCCGCCCGGCCCGTGACCGACGAACGCCCCACACCCTCCCCCGCGCACGGCGCTCCCTTTCTTTATGAGCAGAAAATATTTTGGCACCGACGGCGTGCGTGGCCCCTACGGTGGCCCCGTCATCAACGAAGCGTTTGCCGCGCGTTTGGCGCAGGCGGCGGCCCGCTGGGCGCGTTCGGCCGGCTCCGCCCGCGTGTTGATCGGGCGCGATACCCGGGCTTCCGGGGCCGCGCTGCTGGACGCGATCGCGCAGGGGCTGCGCGCCGGCGGGGCGGAGCCCGTTTCCCTCGGCGTTTTGCCCACTCCGGCGGTGGCGCGGGCTGTGCGGGAATCGGATGCCCGCCTCGGGGTGATGATCACGGCCTCCCACAATCCGGCCTCCGACAATGGGATCAAATTCTTCGGCGCGGCCGGTGTGAAACTGACGGATGCAGACGAACTCGCCATCGAAGCCTTGCTGGAGTCCGCGGCGCCGTTGACCGGTGCGAGTTGGACGACGGCCTCAGACGCGGTGGACCATTACATCGCTGCGGCCGAAGCGATTTTGCCGGCCGGATCGTTGGCCGGTTGGACAGTGGTGCTGGACACCGCCCACGGTGCGACGTCCGCCACGAGCCCGGCCGTCCTGCGCAATCTGGGAGCGGAGGTGGTCGGGATGGGTGACGCGCCCGATGGAGCCAACATTAATGCCGGCGTGGGGAGCGAACATCCGGCGCCGTTGGCGGCGAAAGTGCGGGCGGTCGGGGCTCGGCTGGGCATCGCCCATGACGGCGACGGGGACCGCTGTCTTCTCTGTGACGAAAACGGTGAGGTGTTGGACGGCGATGTGATCCTGACGATCTTGGCCACGCATGCGTTGGCGCAGGGGCGGCTCGTGAAGAACACTCTCGTCATTACGGTGCAGAGCAATCTGGGCGTGGACGCGGCGCTGGCCGCCGCTGGCGGCCGCGTGGTGCGGACGTCGGTCGGAGACCGCTACGTGATCGAGCGGATGGCGGCTGAAGGTGCGACGCTTGGCGGGGAGTCGAGCGGACATATCATTTGCTCGGAAATTTCGCCGACCGGCGACGGGCTGGTCGCCGCGCTCAAGGTGATCGAAGTCATGCGGGCGACGGGGAAGCCGCTCTCGGAGCTTAAGCGGGTCCTGCAGAAATTTCCGCAGCTTACGGCGGCCCTCACGGTGAAAGAGAAGCGTCCGTTGGAAACCCTGGTCCGGGTGTCGGCCGCGATCCGCAGCCTTGAGGCCGAACTGGGCGAACGGGGGCGCGTGCTGGTGCGTTATTCCGGCACCGAGGCGAAGCTGCGACTCCTGGTCGAAGGGCCGACCGCGGCGATGGTGCAGGACGGTCTCGCTCGCTTGGAAGCGGCCGTGCGGAGCGATCTCGTGGTGGTGTGATCGTTGCCGGGGCGGTGTCACCTGGCAGCGTTCCGCGGCGCGAGGTGCGGGCCGTGGTTCGACGAAACTCCGCGGGATTGTGCCACGCCGATCCTCGACGCGATTTCCGGGATGGTCGGTGAGGGAGGACCGGAGCGGCTGTCGTGCAACGCCAAAGTGAACCGGGACCTTGGGTGGAGCCGCGAGGGTGGACCCGACGCTCGACTGGTTTTGGGCGGCGCGCCCGTTCGGCGCGGAGGTCCTCATCGAGCGAGCTGGTTCCGCCGGCAGGGCGCTGCCCGAGACGTTGTTCCGGCGTGACGAAGCCGAGGTTACGTCCAGCCGGGGTGGGACCGGTCGACGGTGGCCGGTCGGACGGAGCGGCGGTTTCCCCGCCGCCGACACGCCTCCGTCGTGGCCGCGAGCCTGGCTTTGGGGGTCGGGCGCTTGACCCTCACGCGCCGCGGGAGGCGCCCGACCAAATCCTGCGACGTTTAACCGCGGATCACGCAGCGACGGCGGATAAAAGTTTCTGGATCATTCACCCCGTTGCGTCCGCCAGCGAGGGTTCATTGGTGGGCCCACTGGGATTCGAACCCAGAACCAAAGGATTCAAGTTCGCGCATCTTTCGATGCTCCTTGGACTATGTCTTCACCCTCGAACGAGGGGACGGGAGTTACGCGGTGATTAAGGGGACTGGACCCCTCCGCTAGTCTCTACACCTTCCAGAGCTGTAGCCTTGGCTCGGCTCGGCGTTCCCATGCCGCACTTGTGGCGAAGGGTTCTCCGAATTTCCCCGTATCCCGCCGGCAATTACTCGCCGGCGGCACCTTGCTGATGAGTCCTCTGCTCTAACCGTTGAGCTATAGGCCCGAATACCAAAGAACCCCGCGAGCGTGCGCGGGTTGGTGGTGCGCACAACAGCAAACGCTCGCCCACCCCTTAATGTCACCCGTGCGCCAGAGGCAAATGGGGCAAGCGACATCCTTGGCCGGCGGCGCGCCCCAAGCGGCGATCCGCCGGGGGAAGGACACCGATCAACGGCGGCGGCCATGCGATTGCCGGCGGCCGAGGATGGGGCGGGAAAGCCGGGCCGCCGGGCCAAAGGCCCTGACCCGTGGCCCCTGCCTGAGGGCATCCGGGGTGAAGCCCGTTTGTTCGATGATGGATCCTTTGTCCTGACCTTTGAGCGATCGGCCCGGCGCGCGCCGCGGACTTTCCGGGGGGCGGAGGCAATTTTCTCGCGTGGCGCATTTCCGAAAACAACCTCGGTCCATGACCCCGCACGAGCCTCGCCCTCACTCACGGCGCCAATTCATCCGGAGTTCCGCGGCCACGGCGTTGGCCGGCGCGTGGCTGCCGGCTGGGGCGGCGACGGCACCCTCCGCCGTCGCCCGCGCCTCGCTCATCGCCGAGGAAAACCGCCGGCCCGGCTCGCTCGACTGGCAGCTCACGCGCGTGCGGCTCGACCAACCCCAAGGCGTGCGCGCCTCCGCCATCGAGGGCTACTGCTCGCGGCAATCCGTCCTCGCCGGCGAGTCGCTCGATCTATTGGTCAGCACGGCGCCGGCGGCGCGCTTCCTCGTCGAGATTTTTCGCACGGGTTACTATGGCGGCTGCGGGGCCCGGCTCATGACGACCCTTGGGCCGTTCGACGGCGTTGCCCAGCCGGTCCCGCCGGTGGGCCCGAAGCGCCTCGTGGCGTGCACTTGGGCGCGGACGACGACGCTCACCATTCCCGCCGACTGGCCGAGCGGTGTCTATCTCGGGCGACTGACGACGCAGCCGGCCGCGGCGGACCAGCCATATTGGCAAAACTACGTCGTCTTCATCGTGCGCGACACCCGCCGGGCCGACGTGCTGCTGCAGTGCAGCGACAACACCTGGCAGGCCTACAACAAGTGGCCCCAGACCACCTCGCTCTACACCGACCCGCGCGGCTCGCAGGTGTGCGGGGTGGCCGCGAGCTTCGACCGGCCTTACGGGAAGTACGCGCAGATCTACGAAAACCCGCAGTCGCTCGGCTCGGGTGACTGGCTGTGTTTCGAGTTTCCTCTGGCCTACTGGCTCGAACAACACGGCTACGACGTCACGTATTGTTCCAACAGCGACTGCGTCGACGCCGCGCAGCTCACGCGCGCGAAGGCTTTTCTCAGTGTGGGCCACGACGAATATTGGGACCCGCGCCAATACGACGCGGTGAAAGCCGCGATCGCCGATGGGGTGAACGTCCTCTGGCTCACGGGCAACGCGGTGTTCGGCGTCACGCCGTTTTCACCGGCGCCTGACGGCCGGCCGAACCGCGTGATCGAGCGCGTGGGGCACTTCGGTGGGCTGACCGACGCGGAAGTCGGGCAGGTGCGAAAGG
Organism: Opitutia bacterium; assembly: GCA_947461205.1. Classification (GTDB taxonomy): domain Bacteria; phylum Verrucomicrobiota; class Verrucomicrobiia; order Opitutales; family Opitutaceae; genus GAS368. The sequence goes on along the minus strand of CANHJG010000150.1, from coordinate 3,969 downwards.
TTTTTTCGGACGATTACCGCCGTGCTGGGCCGGACGAGAGCGCGATCATCGGTGCGCGCACGGTGGTGCCGTTCAACGGCGGCGGCGACTGGATTTGCACGCGGCCCGAGCACTGGATGTTTGCCGGCACGGGCATGAAACAAGGCGACCGCATCCCCGGCCTCGTGGGCTGGGAGCACCACGGCGCGCCCGCGAAAATCCCCGGTCTCGAAGTCGTGGCCGAGGGGCTCGTGTGGTCCGGTGGCGTTTCGCCGAGTCGCTACACGGCCACGATTTTTCCCGGTCCGAAAAACAATTTTGTCTTCAACGCCGCGACGATCTTCTGGGCGCAGGGTCTCGCGTCGCCGCCCGGCCACATGCCGCCGTGGTCACACTGGGCGCGCCCCGCGGGTCCTGATCCGCGCGTGCAGCGCATCACGGAAAATCTCCTGCGCCGCGCGATCGGCGGGTGACGATCGGGTGGTGCCGGGCTGCTGCGGATGGGCCGTCGCCCGACGGCCCGCTCGTGTGGGCGTGGCGGCCGATCCGACCTGGCGAGGCTCGGGCCCCCCGGCCGATCACGCGGCCCCCGCGGTTCCGTCGCCGGTTGCTGGGTCGTTCGTTGCTCGCCGGTGCCGGGCTGAGGCTGCGCTCGCGTTTGGGCGCGGGGGAGGTGCCGAGTTCCGTCGATCCGCATCGGTGGGCGCGGTGGTCTGATCCGCACGTCGCGCTGGTCGGTGCGCGGGGATCGAGAGGCCAAATTTTCCCGCTCCTCCGTGTGGCAATTGAGCCCATCGTAGCCGTGCCCATGCGGGAGCTTTTGCCGCAACGCCTGCACGATCCGGTCTTCGGAGATGACGTTGGGCGCGGGGTCGCGGGCGGGAGAGGAGAACGTGGGCGCCGGCGCGTTCAGGCCCGCGGTGGTTCCAGGTCGAGCTGGTCAAGCTGCTCCCGCGACTGCGCTTCCGACATCCGGGACGCCCGGACGCTTGCATGGAATCCCGCCCCGCCCTAGGATTCCGCCATGCTCACCACCGAACTTTCGCGCACTGCCTTGGAGTTGCCGGCGGCGGACCGGCTCGAACTCGCCCGCCGGTTGGTCGAGAGCGTCGTGGAGCCCGTCCCGCTCACGGCCGCCGTCAGTGAGGGCATTCGCCGGATCGAAGACATCGCGGCCGGCCGGGTGATCGCTCTGACGGAGGAGCAGTATCGCACCGCCGTGCGATGAAGGTCGTCTTTCACCCGGAGTTCGCCGTCAACTAGCGGAAATTCCAGGCGGGCTACGTCGAGATTTCCGCGGGACTGGCGGCGCGGTTCCGGTCGGAAATCGACGATGCCATCGCCGCCATCAAGGCCTCGCCCAGTGGGGCGGGACATTTCGTGCACACCGGGTCGACGGTTGTGCCGGAGTTCCGTCGGCGCAATCTCCACGCGTTCCCGTTTTTTGTGCTCTACGGCTGGACCGATGACACCCTCATCTTCGGCTCCATCATTCCGACTCGCTCGGATCCCTTGAACTGGCTCACGCGCTTTCCCGGGGCCTGAACGTTAACGGGCCGCGTCCGCCGCCATGCTGGGCGGGAACTGGATGGCGAGGTCGTCCACCCGGAGCTGGCCGGAGATCAGGCGCGGGCGGAGAGCGGCGCGTGGGCGAGTTGGCGGGCGACGCCGGGAAACATTCGGCGGTTGGAAACCGCCGCTCCGTTCGGACCGTCGTAGCCGGCCGAGGGTGGCGGGGGCGGGCGGAGGGATTTGCCGGGACTCAGATTTTTTCCACGCCGAGGCCGGGGTGGGCGGAGAGGACGAGTTTGCCGTCGACGACCGTCGTGCCGCGGAAGCAGTCATTCTTGATGAGCAGGGCACCGTCGAGGTCGGCCCAGTCGACGAGCGGGGAGAGTTGGGCGGCCGCGCTGATCGCACAGCTCGTTTCCGTCATGCAGCCGAGCATGACTTTTAGGCCGAGGGCGCGGGCGAGGAGGATCATCTTGTGGGCTTCGCGGAGGCCCGTGCATTTCATGAGCTTGATGTTCACGCCGTGGAAGGCGCCGGCGCATTTCTTCACGTCGGCGAGGCGCTGGCAGTTTTCGTCGGCGATGAGCGGGAGGGGGCTGCGGTCGCGGAGCCACGCGGTGTCGTCGAGTTGTTCTTTCGGCATGGGCTGCTCGATGAAGACGACGCCGCGGGTGGCGCACCACTCGATCAGGCGGAGGGCGTCGTCGCGGTTTTTCCAGCCTTGGTTAGCGTCGATGGTGAGCGGGACGTCGGTGACCTCGCGGATGGCGGTGATGATGGCGCGGTCGGTGGCGTCGTCGCGGCCGAGTTTGACCTTGATGATTTTGAAGGCGGCGGCCTCGCGGGCTTTTTGGCGGACGACGTCGGGGGAATCGATGCCGAGGGTGAACGAGGTGACGGGGGCCTTGGCGGGATCGAGGCCCCAGATGCGGTGCCAGGGGGCGCCGAGTTTTTTCCCGATCCAGTCGTGGAGGGCGAGGTCGACGGCGGCTTTGGCGGCGGTGTTGCCGGGGGCGAGGGCGTCGAGGGCGGGGAGGATTTCCTCGAGTTGAAACGGATCGCGGACGGTTGCGAGGTGTGCGGCGGCGCGGTCGAGGAAGGCGGCGGCGGTGGCTTGGGACTCACCGAGGTAGGGCGGCATGGCGGCTTCGCCGTAGCCGGTGATGCCCTCGTGCTCGAAGGTGGTGAGCGTCGCGGGCGTGGAGGTGCGGGTATGGGAGGCGATGCCGAAGGGGTGGCGGAGCGCGAGGGTGTAGGGGGCGTGGCGGAGGAGCATGGCGGAAAGAGGAGTGAGAGGAGGGAAAAGGGAAACCACTAGCTGAAATGAGGAGAACGGAATTTTTGTCACAGAGTTCGCGGAGAGACCAAACCGAGGGCACGGAGGAAAACGGTCGGAGGCGGACGCTCGTGCGCGGTGAGCTCGGGGCCGCTTCGGGGGCCATGGGTCCGGCAAGGCAGGGGAGGGTTTCAATCCCGGATGGGCCCGGATCGACCCAGAGGGAGTGGAAAAAGAACCGGAGGTGCCCGCGGAAGACACGGAACACACGGGCAGGGGGCGGAGTTTTGACCGCGGATGGCGCGGAAAAAGCGGATAAAACCAGCCGCGAAATCTGCGTGATCCGCGGTTAAATGACGGGGCCCTGGGAGTCGGTGGCGGGGGATGGAAGGTGGATTTGACGCGGGGGAGTCGTGGCGCAGCGTGGAGGCGTGCTGTCCGATGCGTTTGCAGGTTTGCAGAAGCTGATGCTACCCGACCGGTGGCAGGCGCTGGCCGTGCAGGCGTTGCGGGCGGGGCGTGATGTGATCGTCGATGCGCCGACGGGCGCGGGAAAGACCTACGTGTTCGAGCGGTGGGCGGAGCAGACGAATTTTGCGCGGCGGGCGCTCTTCACGGTGCCGACGCGGGCCCTCGCGAACGACAAGTACGCCGAGTGGACCGCGCGGGGTTGGCGGGTGGGGATCACGACGGGCGACCTCTGCGTCGATCCCGGGGCGCCGATCGTGGTGGCGACGCTGGAGGCGGTGCAGGGGCAGATCGGCGCGCGTGCGCTGGGGCCGCCGCGCACGCCGGCGGCCGACGGGAGCGACGAGCCCTTTCGGCTGCTCGTAGTCGACGAATATCACTGGCTCGCGGACGAGCATCGGGGCAACCACTACGAAGGTGTGATGCTGTCGGCGCCGAAGGAGCTGCAGTTTTTGTTGCTGTCGGGGGCGGTGGCCAACCCGGATGAAGTCGCGGCGTGGCTGCGGCGGCTCGGGCGGGTGCCGGAGGTGATCGTGCATCGCGAACGGCCCGTGCAACTGGAAGAGGTGGAGGCGGACGATCTGGTGCACGGGTTGCCGCGGTGCATCGAGGGGTTTTGGGCGCGGCGGGTGGCGGGGGCGTTGCGGGAAGGGATGGGGCCGGTGCTGGTGTTTGCGCCGCACCGGCACGACGCGGTGCGGCTGGCGCGGCAGTTCGCGCGGGAGCTGCCGTTG
>CANHJG010000149.1 GCA_947461205.1 Opitutia bacterium | reverse complement strand
GGGGTTCGCGGTGAGGTTGCCGGCCCCGATGGCGTGTCCGGCGTCGCCCTTCCACGTGAAGCGGGTGAGGTTGTCGCGGTGGGTGTGGCGGAAGGATTCGGGCAGGCCCTGGCCGTCGTAGACCGCGGGCTCGGCAGGATAGGACGGGCCGGTGACGAGCGGACCGAGTTTTGCGTCGGTGACCTGCCACACATAGCCGCCGTGGCAGTAGCGCCAGCCCTGGCGCGGGAGATCGGCGGGGGCGGTGGGGTCGAGGAGATCGACGGTGAGTTCGCGGTTGGCGAGGTGGAGCATGGGCGGGCGGAGGGGAAGAGGAGTTCGATCGATCTCTTTCCTCTTTCTCGTAATTTTTCTCCCCGTGGAGAGACCTTCCTGCCGAAAGAGAACGATGAAGAGGAAAGAGAAAGAATCGGAATCGGTGGTTATTTTACGCGGCGGACGCGGACGGCCATGGATGTTTCGTTGAGCTTGAGGGCAAAGGCGCCGAGGGGGCGGGCTTCGATGGTGATGGTTGCGCCGAGGATTTCGTAGGGGATCGGTTCGACGCCTTCCCAGACCTGGCCGGTATCGAGGGCGAAACGATTGGCGCCCTGCCAGCTGGTGACCTTGGCGTGCATGGGCGGCTGCTTGCGCCAGTCGGCCGTGTCACCCTTGCCGAAGCCAAAGCGGGTCCAGAAGCGGGAGCGGGTGAGGGCATTTTCCTGGGGAGTGGTGCCGGGGGCGGGATCGAGCGGGGGCGGGTTCGCGGCGAGGGTGGCGGCCGGCGCGTGATGGCGGATGAGGGCGGCGTCGATCACGCCGATTTGATCGGGCGTGAGGCGGTCAAGGCCGGCGCGTTGCCATTCGGTGGGTGTAAGGACGGATTGGAGACCGGGGAAGATGGGCTCGGCGGAGGACGCGGCGGAGGCGAGGGCGAGAAGGAGGGGGAGAAAGAAGGCCGGGCTTTTCATGGGGAGGGAGAGAATGACGCGCCACCCGAGACTCAGGCGGGAGTGCGGGGGAGGGCGCGGCCACCGTGGAGGGAGGTGTAGAAGGGATCGCCTGGGAGAATGGAGCCGCGGCGGACGATCTCGCCGGTGAAGGCGGATTTGTAGAGGGCGGTGAGGAGTTCGAGCGTGCGGCGGGCTTCGTCGCCGGAGGTGAGGGGGCGGCGCTGCGCGTCCAGATCGGCGACGAAGGCGGCGAGTTGCGCGGCGTGGGTGGAGCCGACGTCGGGCGGGAAACTCTGCCAGGCTTGCGAGAGGGCGTTGCCTTCTTCCTGCGCGGAAGGGGACAGGGTGAAGCGCCAGTTGTCGCGGGTGTAGCTGTAGAGGTGGGTGAGCTCGATGGTGGCTTTTTGGTAGTCGAGGCGGATGTAGGTTTCCTGGCGCGGGCTGAGAGCGCTGTTGACGATGGAGGCGAGGGCGCCGTTGGCGAAGGTGACGATGGCGAGCGAGACGTCTTCGACTTCGATGGCGCGGTCGAGGGTCGCGGCGACGGCGCGGATCTCGGTCCAATCGCCGAGCAGATGGAGGAGATGGTCCATGGCGTGGATGCCGAGGCCCATGGTGGGGCCACCGAGGTCCCCGGACCATTTGCCGCGCCACGGGGTGGAGTAGTAGGCGGCGTCGCGGAACCAGAGGGTGTTGCAAACGGCGACGAGGGGGCGGCCGAGTTGGCCGGCGTCGGCGAGGGAGCGGACATGCGCGGTCGAGGAGGCGAAGCGCATCTGGAAAACGCAGGCGGCGTGGCGGCCGGTGCGTTTTTCCGCGGCCTCAATGTCGTCGAGTTCGGCGAGGGAGCCGCAGAAAGGTTTTTCGCAGAGGACCCAGGCGCCGGCCTCCATGGCGGCAATACTCATGGGGCGGTGGAGCGACGGCGGCGCGGCGATGAGGACGATATCGGGGCGAACGTCGGCGAGGGCGGCGGCGTAGTCGGTGTGGGCGGACGGAATGCGGTGGCGTTCGCAAAAGGTTTTGAGGCGGGTGGGGTCGAGATCGACGGCCGCGACCAGCTGGACGCGTCCCAGCGTGGCTTCGACGGCGCGGACGTGGGCATCGCCGATGCCGCCGGTGCCGACGAGGAGGGCGCGGTAGATTTTGGCGGAGGTGGGTGGCATGCAGGAGACGGTGGGCCGGAGGGACGGTGGGCAGGAGGGAGGGAGACGGAGGGCGAGTCGGAGACCCGCCCTACTTGAGGAGGAGGAGGATTTTTTCGCCGGTGAGGCGTTGAGCGGGAGGCAGACTGTGAGGGGTGATGCCGCCGTAGGTTTTCGCCAGCTCGGCGAAGCGGGCGCGGGTGGCGGTGACGAAGTCCCCGGGGCTGCGGGTTTCGCCGAAGAGGCTCATCATCACGGGCAGCCAGCGGTGGCCGGAGCGGACGTGGTTCTGTTCGTCGTTGCGGTCGAAGGCGAGGAGGGTGTCGGCCTCGAAGTCGTTGAGTTCGCGCACGCGGTCCATGACGTGGGCTTTGGTCGGAAAGCTGTTGGCCTCAAATTCCATCGTCATCATCGCGTAGCGCTCGGGCGGCGTCATCTGCACGAGGATCGTGTAGAGATCGAGGGAGTGTTCGAGGGTCATCAGGTCGATGCCGAGGCGGGGGAGTTGGCGGTAGCCGAACTGGCTGTGGCGGGATTCGTCCCAGAGGTGGCGGGCGAGATCGTAATGAAGGTCGAAGGGGGCGTGCGGGGTGTCGAAGAAAATGGTCGCGAGGTAGTCGACGGCGTCGAGTTCCATCATGAGCCAGATGTAAACCAAGATCCGGATCACGCGGGCGTCGGTGGTCGGATCGGTGAGCCACGGGCGGACGATCGGAACCGCGGCGGGGTCATGGCCGAAGACGCTGGAGCAGGTGGGGAAGCGGCCGCGGTTGCAGGTGGGCGGATGGGTGTAGGGATGGGTCGTGGAAAGGAGCGGGAGCGAAGGAGGGAGGGAGAGAGGGGGAGACAGGTCGACGGGGAGAAGGGGAGGAGGGGAGTGGAGGAGGCCGCCGAGGGAGGCGAGGAGCGACGTGAGGTAGGGGAGCCACTCGCTCACGCTCGCAGCAACGGAATCGGCCTCGGGGCGTAAAGCCCCGGCCCGATGGTCGGATGGCGTGGTCGGCGGTTGGAAACCGCCGCTCCGTTCGGAGAGGTAGGGGGCGATTTCGGCGGCGTGGCGCGACTCGTCAGCGAGGAAGTCTTCGACGAGTTTGCGGGACGGCCAGTCGGCGAGGTGGTGGGTCGCGGCGAGGTAGTGGCGGTAGGCGTCGTGGAGGGCCGGCTTGAGGACGCGGTAGAAGCCGGCGAGGGCGACGGCGGCGTCGGCGGGCAGGACGGCTTCGTTGAAGAGCTGGCGGAGAGAGGCGCGGACGTCGTCGGTGGGGCCGAAGCCGCTGAGCTCGCGGCCGCGTTCGCGGAGGAACCGGGCGTGGCCGGCGGATTCCCAGACGTGTTGGCAGAGGAGATATTTTAGCTCGGGCTCGCCGACGCGGTAGATGAGCGTGGTGGCGGTGCGGACGAATTCGCGCTCGGTTTCGAAAAGGAGGCGCAGCCAGCGGGCCATTTCCTGCACGGCAGCGAGGCGGCCGGCGGGAGGCGTGGGCACGGACAGGGGCGTGGGCGTGGACGGGGGTTGGAAACCGCCGCTCCGTTCAGGCAGGGGAGCGGTCGCCTCGCTGGCGCTCGCCGCTACGACGGAGGCGGCGCTCATATCAGCAGATGCGGCCTTTTTTTCCGGCGGTGGTGTGGCCGGGGGGATTTACGCCGATCCAGCGGTCGTCAATGGGTTCGCTGGCGCGCTGGTAGCGGGCATCGCTGGAGATGCGGAGGCGGTTTTCGGTACGGTTGTCGAGGGAGGCGTGGACGAGAAACATCCCGAAGGTGATGAAGTCGCCGGGTTGAAATTCGGTCGTGAGCCAGCGTCCGCCGAACTTGTTGCGGAGGACGGGCGGGTTGTGGGAGAGCGTGCCGCTGAAGGTCCAGCCGAAGCCCTTCGCGCCGGTCGTGGCATTTTGGACCTGCTCGGGTTTGTTGGCGCAGTAGGAGTCGACGTCGCGGTAGACGTAATTTTCGAGCAGATCCATCCGCCGGTGGGAACCTTCGAGGACCATGAGGCCGCCGAGCTCGAAGGAGATGTCGCCGTAGGGGAGCCAGCACGTCATGTGGCCGTGGGTGCCGCGGCCCATGTAGGGCAGATCGCAGTGGGGATTGGTGCCTTTGCCGGGACCGATGGCGCGGAGCCAGGTGAAATCGTAGTGACGGATTTCCTCGCCGTAGAACTTCCGGTAGAACTCAGGGAGACGGCCGGAGTAGAGTAGATTTTGGACGGCGGGATTGTTGTGGGTGAGCTCGGGCTTGAACACGTAGCCGGCGCCGGGTTGGCAGACGCCGTCGATGGTGGGATAGGCCGGATCGAGGACGCCGGCGGCGGCGAGTCCGTCGGTGAGGGTGGCGCGGGCCGCGAGAACTTCTTCGCGATCGAGGTAGCCCTTCAGATAGAGGTAGCCGTCGGCGGCGAAGCGGCGGCGGAGCTCCTCGACGTCGTCCGCGGCGTCGGCGGAATCGCGGAGGAGGCCGATCTTGTCGTCGGCCATGTCGAGGGCGTGGCCGAAGGAGTAGATTTGCGGGAGGGCGGGAGCGGTGAGGGTGCTCATGGTGGGTCAAGGAGAATGACTAATGACGAATGTCGAATGAGGGCGGTGCGTTTCACCGGTGACGCGAGGGAGGGATCGGAGCGGGGCGCTGGCACGCGGGAGGTGATGGGATGGATGGCTGCGGCGCTGCGCTCCGTGGAAGGACAGGGTCAGGAGGTGATGGACCAGCCTTCCGGCCAGTGGGTGGCGGGGGCGGCGCGCCAAAAGATGTCGCGGTCGATGCGCGGCAAGTGGTGGCGGTATTTTTCGGTGAGGCGGATTTTCGTGCGGAGGTGGTCGGCGAGATTTTCGCCGTAGAAAAACGTGCTCTCAGCGACACCGGAGACGGCCATGACTTCGGTCGAGGAGGTCGTGAGGAGTTCGAGCAGGCCGCGAGTGTTGGCGAGGTCGAGGTCGATGGCGGCTTGGAGTTTTTCGACGCAGGCGGCCTGGGTTGCGGCCGTGGCGTCGGGGGCGAGGTAGCCGTAGACGTGTTCGCACCAAGCGCAGACGCTGCGGAGGGACGTGACCCAGTAGAGGTAGGCGCAGACGCGGTCGCGGAGGTCGGTGAAGACGGCGCGGGGTTGGGCGGCGGGGGCGGTGGGATCGGCGGGAAGGGCGGCGAGTGTGGCGTCCAGCGTGGCGAGGACGGCGCGGATGCGGGAGATCACTTCGCGGTCCATGTCGGCGGCCATCTTGGCGCCCGATTCGCGGGTGATGAGGTCGAAGAGGACGTCTTTGCCGAGATCGTTGATGCCGGGATTGTTGAACTGGAAGCAGCCGTGGCGCTCGTAGTAGTCGCGGTCGGCGGCGGGGACGGCTTCGATGTCGGGCACGAATGGGCGGTCCCAGGTGCGTTGCCAGCAGAAACCGAAGACGCAGAAAAGCGGAACGAGCGGCTGCCAGCCGAGGGCGGTCTCGAAATTGCGCCAGGCGGCGTCGAGGGTGGGGGCGTGGGCGGGGCCGACGAGGTGGGCGGCGTAGTCAGCGAGGACGGCGTCGATCGGGCGCTCGGGGGTGAACTGCGCGGCCTGGAGCGCGACGACGTTGGGCCAGTAGGGCGTGGCGGTGGTGTGTGCGAGGCCGCCGAGGGCGCTCATGCGCGTGATGCCGGTGGCGGCGGCGGATTTGAGTTTAGCGTGGACGAGGCGGGGGAACGGGAGGCCGATCAGGGGCTCGTGATTCCAGACGCCGGAAGCGGAGTAGTGGAGGACGGGTTCGGTGCCGCGGGCGCGGTCTTCGGCGAGGGCGGTTTTTTCGGCGGCGTCCATCCAGTCGTGGAAAATGCTGCCGGCGACGCCGAAGTTTTCCGGGTATTTGGGATGGGGATAGGGCAGCGAATAGCCGCGGACGAGCAACGACGGGGCCTCGTAGGAGACGTGGCGGCCGAGGCCGGCTTTGATGTGTTCGTGCTCCATCTTGAAGGGCTCAAGGCGCAGGAAGACGTCGAAGTCGGGATTCAGTTCGGCGGCCCCGGCTTGGAGGTTGTGGAGGAAGCGGACGATGCTCTTGCCGGAGGCTTCGGCGACTTTTTCGTGACTGCGCCACTCGCGGATCATGAAGGGACCGCCGTTGCGGCCGACGTAGAGGGATGCGCTGTGTTCGAAGCCGGCGCCGCTGTCATTCGTCCACAGCGACATGTAGCTGAGGTCGGGGACGGCGCGGATGAGTTTCTGGAGGGCTTCGCGGAAGTGGCGCTGCACGATCGGGTGATCCTGCGCCATGGTGTAGCGCGGGAGGCGCGAGCGGAACGGGTGGTCGACGCGGGCGCCGCGGAGCGTGGGGAATTTTTGGAAGAACCGCTCCGGCATGGTGCGCGGTTCGAACATGCAGACCCCGGGCTTCAGGCCGTAGCGGCGACCGAGGTCGGCGAGTTTGCGGAGGTGGTTGAGATTGGCGTCGAGGTAGAGGGCGGGCCAGATGCCGTGGGTGAGCGGGGTGTCGACGAAGTGGTTCAGGCCGGGCTGGTAGCTGTAGAACTGCGAATAGTATTCGTGCGGGACGAGATCCTCGTGCGGCATGTGGGCCTGGAGGCCGTTGACCTCGCAGTGGGTGAAACCGGCCTCGGCGAGGGTGGCGACATAGTGCTCGGGATCGAAGCCGCGGGCGGAGCGCCAGTATTGCGTGTAGCAGGCATCCCAATGCGGGCGGTGCCAGCCGAAGGAGGCGGGCAGGAAGAGGCCGGCGGCGAGTTTTTCGCGGGTGAAGTCGCCGATGCCGCGGGCGAGGAGGCGGACGGCGGCGTAGAGGAAAGAGCCGTGGCTCGCGGTGATTTCGCCAGTGCCGGCGTCGCTAATGCGCAGCCACATCCAGGCGAGTTCGGCGGTAGGCGGCGCGGAGCGGGTGGCGGTGTGCGCGGCGAGCGCGCGGGTGAGGGCGGCGGGCGCGGTCCACGCGCGGGAGGCGAGCGAGAGGTTGACGCCGCGGCCGGGGGTGGGGCTGGCAGCGAGCGTGGCGCGGGTCAGTCGGGCGAATTCGGCGGCAGCGGTGAGCTCAACCGGGGCAGGGGAAACCGGGTGAAAGGCGGACGAGACGGCGGGGAGGGATAGGGCGGGCATGGTGCGGAGCGAAGGCGCGGGAGAAGGGTTGGCCGAACGGTCGCCGCAGGTGGGGCGGTGTCAAAATGAACATTCCTGAAAGTTTCAGGGGGGAGCGGGGGCGGGAAGGGGGATGTCGTGCACAAAGCGGAGCATGCTTTTATAATCGTCGCTGGGGAAAGCGCCGCTCCGCTGCGAGCGGGTTGAGCGGCGGTTTCTAACCGCCGAGGAGGCGCGGGGGATGCCAGCGACGAGACGGGCGGAGGGATATTTTAGGCGATCGGGAATCGGCGCTTGGAAAGCGCCGCTCCATGGAGTTCATGGAACGGATGCGACTGGAGGAGATGCAGTTTTTTGATCCGCGCCGGGAGATCGAGTTTAGCGCGAATCGCCTGCCCCACTGGCAACAGTTGGGCGGAGTGTATTTCGTTTCTTTCCGATTGGGCGACGCAGTTCCGCGCCCGCTGATGGATCAGTGGCTTGGTGAGCGCGCTTTGTGGTTAGGGCTGCATCCGCCACCGTGGTCGGACGAGATGGAGCGTGAGTATCATGCCCGATTTACCGCGGAGATCGAGCGATGGCTCGATGCGGGGCACGGGGCTTGCGTGCTGCGGCAGGCCGCGGGTGCGACGATCGTGGCGGAAGCCCTGCGCTATTTCGAGGGGACGCGCTGTCAGATGTTTTCCTGGGTGATCATGCCCAATCACGTGCACGTGCTGTTTACCCTGGTGGCGGGACATGCACTCGAGGACGTGCTGTATTCGTGGAAAATTTTCAGTGCGGGGCGAATCAATGCGCTGAAGGGAGCGACGGGCCAACTTTGGCAACGGGACTATTTTGACCGACTGGTGCGAGATGCGGAGCACTTTGGACGGTGTGTGCGGTATATCCGAAAAAATCCGGCGAAGGCAGGATTGAAGGACGGGGAATATTTATTATGGGAGAGCGATTTGGCGCAGGGGATTCGGTGATCCGCCGGAGCGCGATGGGGGTGAGGGAGGATGGGGGTGGGGCGATGGGTCCTGGTGGGGGATCGCGGATTTGCGGACTACGGCGCGGGGGAAAGCGCCGCTCCGTTAGCGACCCAAATAGAGGTCGCGACCGCGGACGAGGGCTTCCATTTTGCGGTCGGCGATGGACCGTTTGAGCATCCAGAAGCCGCAGTCGGGGTGGACCCAACGGACGCGGCCGGGGCCGACTTTCTTTTCGACGGCCTCGATGCGCGCGGCGACTTCGTCGGCGGTCTCGATGTGGTTCACCTTGATGTCGATCACACCGACACCGAGGGTGATTTTCCGATCGATGTGCTTGAGGGCATCGAGGTCGGCCTTGGGTCGATGGGCGAGTTCGAGGACGAGGTGGTCGGTGTGCAGGGCGTTGAGGAAGCTGAGGAGTTTTTGCCAGTTGCCCTTCTGGATGGTCTGACCGCCGTAGTTGCCGAAGCAGAAATGGACGGCGCGCTCGGTGTTCTTGTCGATGGCGTCGAGGACGAGGTTCATCGAGGCGGCGGCGAGGGGGCCGTCGGCGGGGTTACCGGGGATATTGGCTTCGTCGACCTGGAGGCAGGCGGCGGGGAGACCGGGCATTTGCGCGGCGAGGACTTCGCCGAGGGCCATGGTGAGCTTCGCGAAGTCGTGGTAGTGGTGGTCGAGGAGGGTGCGGGCGAGCATGTAGGGGCTCGTGACGGTGAACTTGAAGGGGCCGCCGGCGACTGAGGCGGCGCGCTGGCAATCGGCGAGGAGATTGAGGGAGCCTTCGCCGAGGGCGCCGGACACGACGCCGGCGGGCTTGCGGCGGAAGCCCATCGGGTGGTGGCGGGAGAATTCATCGGTGACCGAGCGGCCGACGACGGAAGATACGCCGGCCATCGGGCGAATGAAATACTCGATCATGCCGTTCGTGTCGGGGTGGTTGACGTCGAAGCGAGAGAGTTCGCCGTCGGTGGGAAGATCGATGCCGGCCTGGCGCTGGAGGTCGAAGACGACGCGCGTGGCGTCGATCACGGCCTGGTCGCTCGGCAGGGCGGCGAGCCAGTCGGGCACGGGATAGGAGCCGACGGTGGTCGTGAGGATGCGGGGCGATTTCGGGAGTTTGGGATTGGGCATGGGTTTGAAGAGGAGGGGCGGAGAGAGGGAGAGACGGGAAGAGGGGGAGACGGGGAGAGGGAGAGAGGGGGAGAAGGAGAGGACGAGGAACGAGAGCGATTCGCGGACGGTCTGGGGGGAGACTACACGAGCGGGGGCGTGGTGTCTTGGCGGGGTGGGCGGTGGGGGTTGGCAGATCGGGCGGTGGGTGCGGGTTTTCCCCATTGGCCGGGGGGGCGGCCGAAACGGCGGCGGAAGACGCGGTAGAAATGGGAGAGGTCGCGATAGCCGCAGGAGAAGGCGACGCCGGTGACGGAGTGGGCGCCGCCGCGGAGCAACTGGGCGGCGTGGTCGAGGCGGAGGCGGGTGAGGGTGGTGAGGAACGTTTCGCCGGCATGGGAACGGAAGAGTTCGCTGAAGTGGCGGCGGGAGAGGCCGGCGCGGGTGGCGGCGTGGTCAAGGGTCCATTCGTCGTAAAAGGTTTCGGCGAGTTCCCGGGCGACGGCGGCGACGCGGCTGGTGGCGGGATCGGCGGGAGCGGGCGTGTCGGGTTGGCGGGCCACGGCGACCAGGATTTGGGCGGCGAGGGCGTGGAGGGCGACGGGGGCGGCGGGGCGGGATTCGCGCTGTTCGAGGAGGGCACGGCGCCAGAGATTTTCGAAGCGTTCGCCGGTGAGCCCAGCGGACGGGAGGTGCCAGTGGCCGCGGTGGGCGAGGGTGCGCCAGAGGGCGCGGCGGGGCGGGTCGTCGGCGAGCCACGCGGGGGCAAGGCAGAGGAGCAGGAGGGTGGCGGGGGTCCGGTCGCGGAGTTGGTGAACCGTGCCGTGGGCGAGGGCGAGGAGGGAGCCGGGTCCGGCGGGGCGTTCGCTGGTGTAGGGCTGAATCTGATACAAGACGTGGCCGCGGAGGACGTAGATGAGTTTGTGGAACGGATCGGTGCGGGCGGGCATGCGGAAATCCGCGGCGTGCAGGCTTTCGGCAAAGGCCACGCCGTGCGCCGGCAGGGCGACGGGGACGGGACGGGTGACTTTGCTCATGGGGTGGACAGCGAGAACGAGGGCGCGATTTTTGACCGTGGATTACGCGGATGTCGCGGATAAAGGCAGACGCGGGGCGGTGGGTGAAACGACGGAAAGGGTGCTCCGGGCGAAAAAAAGCGCGGTCCGGGCGGACCGCGCGAGAGGAGGGCGAGGGGCGATCAGCCGCCGGGAGGGGGCGTGGCGGGCGCGGCGGTTTGATCGGGTGGTCCGCCGGCGGCCCTCGTTTGCGCATGCTCGTAGGCTTTGCGCTGGGCCATGCCGATTTCGAGGAGGTCGCTCACGAGCATGCGGGCTTCCTCTTCCTGGCGGGCGACGGTGAGGGGTTTCGCTTCGCCGGCGGGTTTCGTGTTGGGATCGAAGCCGGGACCGGCGGGCGGGTTGGCCGGGCCGGTGAGGTCGGTGGAGCCGGGGGGCGGCGGCTGGATTTTTTGGACGGAGGGGGCGATCGGTGGGGCGGCGAAGCCGGCGGCGGCAGGGAGGACGTCGACCGGGGTGGGGGCGTTGAGGGCACCGGTGGACTTGCGCAGCGTGAGGGTTTTTTGGCTCTCGCCGGATTTGACGACGATCTGCTCGCGGCGGGGGTCGTAGGCGAGGACGCTGATGCCGGCTTCGCTGCCGCCGATGGCGATCCAGCGGCCTTTTTTCGCCTGTTTGTCGTAGATGCTGACGAAGGTTTTGGGGCCCATCACGTTGACGCCGGCGAATTCGAGGGTCTCGCTGGGTGAGGTGGCGGCCATGGCGGCGGCCGGGGGCATAAACGGGGACGCAGCGGAACCCGATTGCGCGGTGGCGCGTCCGGCCAAGCCGAGCGCCACGAGGGCGAGGGCGGGGCGGAGGTGGCGCAGGAGGGCGGTCATGGGCAGACGCTAGGCTGGTCGCAAAGCGACGTCAAACCCGGGGATGGCGATTCCG
>CANHJG010000148.1 GCA_947461205.1 Opitutia bacterium | reverse complement strand
TTCAACCTCGAGATCTCGCGTGACGGCGTCACGTGGGAGCGAAAATACCGGTTCGAATCTGAAGGCTCTTTCCAGTATCCCACCTTCCGCCTGCACGAGGGCACCATCTGGTTCACCGTCACCCAAGGCGCCAGCGGCAGCTCGGATCGCATCATGTTCGGGCGGCTGGAGTCATTGAAGCCAACGAGATCCTGAAACGGGACGTTACACTTTGCGCTTCGTAAGCTGAACGAGCCACGCAGCAGCAGAATTTACGGAGCTGGACTGAAATTGAGAACGCTTCCGCGCGGATCTCGCGGACGCCCGACCTTTTCGTCCGACCGAAACCGAGCTTCCACTTGCAGGGCAAAACCAACGCTCCGCTCGCGTCGCGTGTTCCACCGCTCTGCATCAACCCCATCCCGCATGACCACCTGCCTCATCCGTTAGGTTCTCGACCCCGACAAGACTGCCGAGTTCGAACACCACAGCGGTTGTGGATCAAGCTGATCGAAAAATTCGGCGGCACGCACCACGGCTATTTCCTGCCGCGCGAAGGACCGCCGGCCGCGTTGAGCTTTCCCAGCGTCGGCAGCTCGGGACCGACCAACGTCGCGATCGCGCTCTTCAGCTTTCCCAATCTCGCCGCCTACGAACGTTGCCGCCGCTTCGCTGCGCACGACGACGAAGCCCGCACCGCCACGGAGTATTTTTAGGCGACGAAATGCTTCTCCGCCCCCGCGCGCAGCTTTTTCCACCCACGGCCGCCGCTCGCAGCCAAATCTGCGCCGGTTTGAGCGCCGAATTGCCGCGAGACCGCCGCCGCCCACTCCGCGCTTGAAGCGCCCGCACGTTTCCCGCTGCCTCCGTCATCGCCGCGATGCCGCCCCCCACCGATCACGCCCGCTGGTTCTCCGAAGAGGTCGATCCTCACCGCGGCGCCCTGCGCGCCTACGTGCAGCGCGCGTTCCCCGGCGTGCGCGATGTCGACGATGTCGTGCAGGACTCGCTCCTCCGCCTCTGGACCGCCCGCGCCGGCCGCCAAATCGGCTGCGCCCGCGCCTTTCTTTTTAAAATCGCCCGCCACCGCGCCCTCGACCTCCTGCGCCACGATCGGGCTTCACCGCTCGTCGGCGTAAGGGATTTGGCCGCCTTATCCGTGGCAGAGGATGCTCCCTCTCCCTCCGATGCTCTCTCCACCACGGAAAAAATCGAACTCGTCGCCGCCGCCATCGCCGACTTGCCCGACCGTTGCCGCGCGATCGTCGTTCTCCGCAAACTCTCGGGCCTTTCGCAACGCGAGGTCGCCACGCGCCTCGGCCTCTCCGAGCGTACCGTCGAAGTCCAGGTCGCCCGCGGCACCCGGCGCTGCGCGGACTTTCTCCGCCGGCGCGGCCTGACCGCCGCCGACGCGGCTCTCTGATCATGCCCGACGGCCCGCCCACTCCGCCGCTTTCGCCGGACCACGCCCTCGACTGGCCCGGCCGCACCGCCACGGCCGACGCCGTGCTCGCCGCCGTCGAGCGCCGCGTGCACCGCCGCCGCCAGCTCCGGCGCCGCGCCGCCGCGGCCGTCACCTCGCTCGCCCTGCTCGGGGTCGCCGGGGTCACCTGGTTTCGCCCCGCCCCTTTCCCGGCTGCGGCCGCACTCGCAACCGGAGCCACGCTCACCCAACCCGCGCGCCAGCTCCTCGCCGACGGCTCGCAAATTGAGCTCAATGGCGATGCCCAGGTACGCGTCGAGTTTTCCCCCACCGTCCGGCGCGTCACCCTCGCGCGCGGCGAGGCCCACTTCGAAGTCGCCCACGACCCCGCCCGCCCCTTCGTCGTTATCGCGGGCGACATTTCGGTCCGCGCCGTCGGCACCGCCTTTTCGGTGCGGCTCGCCCCGCGCGACGTGAACGTCCTCGTCACCGAGGGCCGCGTCGCCGTCGACCGCGCCAGCGCCGATCCCGTCGCCACCCCGGCGCAACCCCTCGCGTTCGTGTCCAAGGGCGCCGCGGTCGCCGTCGCACCCGCCGATCTTGCCCCGTCCGCCCTGGCGCCCGCCGTCGTGGACGTCTCCGCCCCCGAGCTGGCCGAACGGTTGGCCTGGCGCGTGCCCCGCCTCGAATTCAACGACACCCCACTGCGCGAAGCCGTGAAGCTCTTCAACCGCCATGGCAACGTGCACCTGAGCCTCGCCGCTCCCGCACTCGGCGACTTGCGCGTCAGCGGTTTCGTCCGCGCCGACAATACCCCGGCTCTCCTGCAACTCCTGCGCGCCGACTACGGCGTCGAGGCCCAGCGACTCGGCGACCGCGCGTTCCGGTTGAGCCGCCCGCGCTGATCGCCCGCCGCTCGCCCGTCGCCGATTTTCGTAAGGGATTTTCCGGCCCCGTCCGTGGAGACTACCGACGACGCTCCGCGTCCGCCTCCCACTCGATGCCGCATCCCACGCCCCCTCTTCGCCTGCTTTGGTTCCTGACGCTGCTCTGCGTGCCGGGCCTTCGCGCCTATGCGGCGGACGTGGGCCGGCGGACCTTCAGCTTGCCGGCGGACGACGCGGAAAACGCACTCCGCCTCTTCGCGACCCAGTCCGGCCTGGAGGTGCTTTTTTCCCGCCCCTCGACCGCCGGGGTCCGCACCCAGGCGCTCCGAGGCGACTACGCCCCGCTCGAAGCGATCAACCGGTTGCTCGCCGGCACCCCGCTCGTGGCCACTCCCGAGCCCCGCTCCGGGGCCATCGTGGTCAGCCGCCCACGGGCCGCCGCCCAGCCAGCGCCCGGCCGAGACCCGGGCTCTCCCGCCGAGCCGCCCACCCAACTTATGACCCAGCCGAACAAATCCCCCCGCCTGCTGCTCGCCTCCCTCGCCGGTTGGCTCGCCGCCTCCACGCCTCTAAATGCACAGACGGCGCCGGGCTCCCCGTCCGCCGCCGGCACCGCCGCCAAGGAAACCATCAAGTTGGAATCATTCGTCGTCACCGGTTCCAATATTCCCACCGCCGCCGACGCCGTCGCGGCCCCGATCACCATCATCAATCGGGATGAAATCGAACGGACGGGCCTCGGCTCCAATCTCCTCGAGGTCGTGCAAACCCGCATGCCCAGTTTCGCCGGCAGCGGCAACCTCGGTGCGACCAACGGCAACGTCACCGGCGGTGCCGCCACCTC
The DNA here is from genome assembly GCA_947461205.1 of Opitutia bacterium. Taxonomy (GTDB): domain Bacteria; phylum Verrucomicrobiota; class Verrucomicrobiia; order Opitutales; family Opitutaceae; genus GAS368. The sequence continues at coordinate 8,231 of CANHJG010000148.1, read as the reverse complement.
CGGTGGCTCGCAACTTTCGCTCCGTAACCTTTCCACCCTCGTCCTCCTCGATGGCCGTCGCTTGCCCGACAGCGGGGCCAGCGCGCGCGGCGGTCGATCCTTCGTCGACGTGAACCAGATTCCACTCGCCGCCATCCAGTCGATGGAGGTGCTGACGGACGGGGCCTCGGCCATCTATGGTTCCGATGCCGTCGGCGGCGTGGTGAACGTGAAGCTGAAACACGACTATCAGGGGCTAGAAGTCGGCGGACGCTACGCGATGTCGACGGGCGATGGTGACTACACGCAGCGCTCCGCGTATCTCGTAGCCGGGGCCAACACGGAACGGCTCAGCCTGACCGTTTCGTTTTCCAAGTCGGACATCACGCCCTTGCTTCAGTCGGAACGCCCGTTCTCCAATCCGCAACGGGGCAAGTCGGCGACGATTTCCGGCGCTTTGGGGCAGTCGTCGACCGCGTTTCCCACGGCGTTTCTGCGGCCCGGTTTGAATTCCCCCAGTCTCGCGACGTCCACGGGCCCGGCGGCGGTTTTTGCCAACCTGAACGACTTGGTCGCCTCCGGTATCTACCAAGCCTCTTCCGTTCAGCCGATCGCGGATACGTTCGATCTGGCGCCCTTTGTCACGCTCACCATCCAATCTCGCAAGCAGGCGATCACGCTGGCGAGCACGCTCAAGCTCATCCCCGACCGGCTCGAGCTATTCGTCGAGGCCATGGACTCCTCGAGCGATAGTTGGTCGCAGCAGGGCGCGCTCGGCATCACGACCGCGGTCCCGGTCAACGCCCCCTACAATCCCACGCGTTCGGCCTTGTTTGCGGCCTTCCGCTACACCCCGGACGTGCGCCGCGCGGACAACGCCGCGCATTTGCGGCGTCTGGTCGGCGGCTTCCGCGGGAAGCTCGGCGAACGTCTCCGGTGGGAGGCCGGCTACAACACCAATACCAACCGGCTCGAAAACTCACTCGGCGGGCAATACTACTCCCCCAATCTCCAGCTGGCCCTCGCCGGCGGTTACGATGCCAATGGCAACCCGCAGGTCGGCGGTCGCTATGCCCGGATCTTCCGCAACTACAACGCCCCGCCCAACACGACCACCCTCGCGCAATGGCAGGCCGCCATCACCCCAGCCAATTCCCTCGTGCAGCCCGCGATCGACCTCCTCGCCCGTCCCGAGGGGATCGCCCCCTCCGTCTTCGACAACATCCGCGGAGCGACGGCCAACCTCTTCGAAGCGGGGCTCACCCAGCTCGATGCCCGGGTGTCCGGTTCGCTCTTCGATCTGCCCGCCGGTCCGTTCGGCGCCGCCCTCGGCGTGGATTATCGCCGGGAAAAACTCGTCGGCACCCCCGATGAAAATTCTTTCAGCAGCGGCCCGACCTCCCGGCGTTGGCAGAACGGAAACTTTTTCGACCCGATCTCCCGCGACCGCACCATCGATGCCGGCTTCGCCGAGATTCGCGTGCCTGTGACCAGCGAGCGCATGGACCTGCCCGGCTTGCGCCTGCTCGAGCTTTCGGCCGCCTACCGATACGAAAAATACAGCGATGCCGGCGCTTCCCGCGTTCCGAAATACGGCGTGCGCTGGCGCCCGCTGGGCGATGAACTCACCGTCCGCGGCACTTACTCCGAGGCCTTCGTCGCCCCGTCGCTCTTCTCGCTCTTCGGTCCCACCACGGAGGGCGCCACCGCCGCCGGAGTCATCCAGACGGTCTTCGGCGTGCCCGGTTTCGCCCGCCAACGCTCCGGCGCCAATCCGGACCTCAAGCCGTCCACGGCCAAAACCTCCTCATTCGGGGTGGTCTATTCACCGAAAGCCCTGCCACGGCTCACGCTCGGGATCGACTACATCGAGGTGAAACAACTCTCTTTGGTCGGCGTGGCCGGTGCGGCCAATATTCTCGGCAGCGTCAATGCGTCCGGAACCGCTTCGCCCTTCATCGGCCAGGTGGCGATCGGCAATTTCCCCACCAATCCAGATCCGTCGCTGCCAGCACCCACGCGCATCACCGCGCCGGGACAGCTTTCGGCCCTGCTCCTCTCGGGCGTTTCGCCCAATGTGGTCTTCGTCACCGACTCCCGCGTCAACATCGCCGGCCAAAAATTGAAGGCGCTCGACGTGTCGGCTTCCTACGAATTCCCCAAATCTGCGTTCGGCAAATTCAACGTCAGCACGGCCGGAACATTCTTCATCGACTACCAGTTTCAAGCGCTCCCGACCCAGCGCTACTATGAATACGCCGGGCACGTCACCACCCTCAACGAGGGCCAGGGCACGATCCCCGGCATGAAGTGGTTCACGGCGCTCGCTTGGAGCCGGGATCGCTGGTCCGCGACCCTCAACCACACGTCCATTTCCAGCGTCGTCGATCTCGGTGCCGGCGGCATCGTCTTCGCCAGCAGCACCAGCCTCAAGCGCGTGCCGGTGCCGTCCTACACGTCTTGGGACACGTCGGTTTCCTACGCCTTCAAAAACCTCGGCCTCCCGGGCGGGAAGAAACGCTTCTCCGGGCTGAAGCTCACCCTCGGCGTCAACAATCTCGCCGACCAGCTGCCGCCCTCCGCCCCGCAGGCCTTCGGCGGCGACGTCGGCGTCGACCTCGCCACCTACAATCCCATCGGCCGGCTCTGGTATGTCAGCGCCGGGCTGAAATTCTGACGGCGCCATTGCGGGGCGGCCCGCCGGCCGCTTTCGTCTCCCCGATGAAACCTTCAGCATGTTCGTGGTTCGCGGCGTTCGCCGCTCTCCTCGTGGCTTCGGCGACCCTCGCCGCCGCGCCCAGGCCCAACATTCTGCTCGTGGTGGTGGACGATCTGCGTTTCGACGATTTCGGCGCCGCCGGGCATCCGTTCGCACGCACGACCCATCTGGATCGCGTCGCGCGCGAGGGCGCGCAGTTCAAGAATTTCTTCGCCGTCACGCCGCTCTGTTCCCCGAGCCGCGCCAACATCCTCACCGGACTCGAAACCCGCCACCACGGCATCCTCGACAACACCGAACGCAGCCCGCGCAGCCACGAACTGCCGACCTTCGCGCGCACGCTCCAGGCCGCCGGCTACACGACCGGCTTCATCGGCAAATGGCATATGGGCAACGATCCCACCCCACGGCCGGGCTTCGACTATTGGGTCGCGATGAAGGGCCAGGGCGAGGTGGCGGACCCCGAGCTGTTTGAAAACGGGCGGCTGGCCCGCGCGCCGGGTTACGTGACGGATATCTTCACGCAACGCGCCCTGAGTTTCATCCAACAGCGCCGCACCGCGCCCTTCCTCCTGATGTTGTCCCACAAGGCACTTCATCCGAACAAAGTTCAGCGGGCGGATGGCACCTCGGAGGCGATCGGCGAGGGCGGTTTCATTCCCGCCGAACGGCACAAGACGCTCTACGCCGGCGCCCAACCTGCACGCCGCGGAAACTACGCGGTGCCGCCCAAGGGCAAGCCCGCCCTCGAGCGCCCCATCCCGGGCCTGGCCCCGTTGGGCCCCGACACCGTCACCTCCGATGAAACCATCCGCGACCGCCTGCGCATGCTCGCCGCCGTCGACGAAGGCCTCGGGCAGATTTTTGCCGAACTGGAAAAACAGGGCACCCTCAACCAGACGGTCGTGCTGGTGGTCGGCGACAACGGCTATTTCTACGGCGAACACGGCCTCAGTCAGGAGCGTCGTCTCGCGTATGAAGAATCCATCCGCCTGCCCCTGCTCGTGCGCTATCCGCCGCGCGTGAAGGCCGGCACGGAGCCCACCGCCATGGCGCTGACGACGGATCTCGCGCCCACGATCCTGGAACTCGCCGGCGCGCCCGCCCTGCCCGGTATCGACGGCCGCTCGCTCGTACCGCTCTTCTCGCGCACCCCGGCGGATTGGCGCAGCTCTTTCCTCATCGAATATACGACCGACATCGTGTTTCCACGCACCTTGAAGATGGGCTACGACGCCGTGCGAACCGAGCGCTATAAATTCATCCGCTACCGCGACCTCGTCGGCATGAACGAGCTCTACGACCTCCATCAGGACCCCTTCGAACTCACCAATCTCGTGGGCTCACCCGCCGCGACCGGTCTGCACCAGAAAATGGAAGCCGAGTTGGCTCGATTGCTCGGCGCCCCACTTCAGGGCGCCCGCTGACTCCCTCGCGGCCCGGCGTGGTGCCGACCGCCGTCATCAGCCCCAGATCGGTTCTTGTCCGCGATCGGATCGACCGCCACCGTCACGTCGTTCGTCCCCTTCGACGTTCGTCCCCTTCCCCTGCCACCCGCCCCGTCGCCTTGTTCCTTCCATGATTATCGACCGCCGTTGCTTCACCCCGCTTCTCTCGCTCCTGCTCGTCTCGACGGCCCTCGCCGCGACGCCCGCCCGCCCCCCAAACATCATCTTCTTCCTCAGCGACGATCTCGCCCAGGGCGACGTCGGCGCCTACGGGCAAAAACTCATCCAGACCCCGCGGCTCGACCGCATGGCGCGCGAGGGCACGCGTTACACCCAGGCGTTCTGCGGCACAACCGTCTGTGCCCCGTCGCGCACCTCGCTCATGACCGGTCTCCATACCGGCCACTCTCCCGTGCGCGGCAACTGGGAGGTTCCCGTCGAGGGCCAGCTCCCGCTGCCCGAGAAAACCGTCACCGTCGCGCAGATCCTGAAAACCGCCGGCTACGCCACCGCCGTCGCCGGCAAATGGGGCATGGGCATGTTCAATACCACCGGCAGTCCGCTGAAAAAAGGCTTCGACCACCAGTTCGGTTACAACTGCCAACGCCACGCCCACTCGTATTTCCCCGAGTTCCTCTACAATGACGGCCGCCGCGTCGATCTGCCCGGCAACACCGGCAAGGGCGTCGGCCCGGTCTACGCGCAAAATCTTATTCAGGCCGACGTGCTCCAATGGGTCCGCACGAAAAAAGACCAGCCCTTTTTCCTCTTCTACGCCATCACGCTCCCGCACGGAACCCACGAGATCGATGATCTGGGGATCTACGCCGACAAGCCCTGGCCCGCCCAGCAAAAAGCCTACGCCGCCCAAGTCACCCGCCTCGACCGCGACCTCGGCCAACTGCTCGATCTTCTCGCCGAACTCAAACTCGACGACACCACGCTCGTCATGGTCGCCGGCGACAACGGCTCCTCCTTCGAGCCGTCCTCCGCCATGGGCAAACTGTTCGACCAGGCCGGCAATGGCCTGCGCGGCTACAAACGCGCCCTCTACGAAGGCGCGCTCCGCCAGGCCGCGATCTCCCGCTGGCCCGGCGTCGTTCCCGCCGGCCGCGTCACCGACGGACCGTGGGCCTTCTGGGATTTTCTGCCCACCGCCACCGAACTCGCCGGCGCCAAGCTCCCCGCCGGCTTCCAGCCCGACGGACTCTCCCTCGTCTCCTTCCTCAAAGGCGGCCCCGCCCCGACGCGCGAGTATTTTTATTGGGAACTCCACGAAACCAACCAGCCGCTCCAAGCCGTCCGCTTCGGCGACTGGAAAGCCATCCGCAACGGCCCCGGCCTCGCCCTCGAGCTCTACCACCTCGCCACCGATCTCGCCGAATCCAAGAACGTCGCCGCCGCCCACCCCGACGTCGTCGCGCGCGCCGAGTCGCTCATGAAGACCGCGCACGTCGACGATCCCAACTGGCCGCTCACCGGCCGCGCCGCTGCCCGCGACGCCGACCGCGCGAAGAATGCCAAATCCACGAAGCAATCGAAGTAACCCGCCGTTCCGTCTCCTTTTCCCCATGCGGCTCCCCCCCGTTTTTTCCTCACCTGCGTTCCGCTGCTTTCCCTTCCTCGCCTTGGTCGCCTGCGCGCCCCTCGCCGCCGAAGCCCCCGTCGGTACCGCGCACGTCTACAAACGCGTCGGCGACCGCGACCTGAAACTGTTCGTCGTCTCGCCCCCCGACGCCCAACCCGCCGACCGCCGTCCGGCCCTCGTGCTCTTCCACGGAGGCGGCTGGACCGGCGGCGCCCCCACCCAGTTCAACACCCAAGCCGCCTACCTCGCCTCCCGCGGCCTCGTCTGCGTCCAGGTCGAGTATCGCCTCCTCGACAAGGCTGACAAAGCCCCGCCCGTCAGCTGCGTGCAGGACGCGAAGTCCGCGATGCGCTGGGTCCGCTCCCATGCCGCCGACTTCGGCATCGACCCCGCCCGCATCGGCGCCGGCGGCGGCTCCGCCGGCGGACACCTCGCCGCCTTCGTCGGCCTCGTCGAAGGCCACGACGATCCCGCCGATGACCTGACCATCTCCCCGCGCGCTGCCGCCCTCGTCCTCTTCAATCCCGTTTTCGACAACGGTCCCATCGGCGGCTGGGGCCAGGCCCGCGTCGGCGAGCGCGTGAAAGAATTTTCTCCCGCGCACAACATCACCGCCGACGATCCGCCCGCCGTGGTGTTCCTCGGCCGCAACGACAAGCTGATCCCCGTCGCGACCGTGGAGCGTTTCGCCGCCGCCATGAAATCCGCCGGCGTCCGCTGCGAGACGTTTTACTACGACGAGCAACCCCACGGATTCTTCAACCAGGACCCTTACAAAACCCGCACCCTCATCGAAGCCGACCAATTCCTCGCCTCCCTCGGCTGGCTCAAAGGCCCGCCGACCCTCGCGGAACCGGATCTCGCCACGACCCCGCCCACGTCCGCCAAGAAAAAGTCCCCGGGCAAGTAGTCCGTTTCTGTTCGCCGTTCCGCCCGCAAAGGTTCGTTCCTGTCGTCCGCCCAACCACCCGCTGATTCGCTTCGGTTCGCGCACCCTTGCCCGGGCCCACACGTCCTCCCGTCGCAGCACCGTCCCCTAGCCTCCCCTCCTCCCACGCATGTCCCGCCCCACCCGCCTCCGCCCTCTCGCCTCGCTCGCTCTCCTGCTCGCCGCCGCCGCTCTCCCGCTCGCGTCAATCGCCGCTGACTCCGTCCCGGCTGACTTAGTCCTCACGCGTTTCTCCGGCCCCGAGATCACCCCCTGCGTCGCCACCCTCTGTGTGTCCGCCCAGGGCGAGGTCTACGCCGGCGTCGACCTCAACGGCTCCCTCGGCAAAGGCCCCGGCAAGGGCCGCATCGTCAAACTCATCGACCGCGATCACGACGGCGTCGCCGACTCGCACACCCTCTTCGCCACCATCGACAACACCCGCGGCCTCCTCGCCGTCGGCCCGCACGTCTACGTCCTCCACACCGCCCACGGCTCCGACGACAAAGCCACCGGCATGAATCTCGTCGTCCTCGAAGATGCCGACCGTGACGGCGTCGCCGACGGCCCCGCCAAAATCCTCGTCTCCGGCATCTGCGTCGCCAAGGCCATCAACGACCGCGGCACCGACCACTCCACCAACGGCATCCGAATGGGCATCGATGGCTGGATCTACATCGCCGTCGGCGATTTTGGTTTTCACAACGCCACCGGCACCGACGGCGCCAAGGTCACCCTCCAGGGCGGCGGCGTCGCCCGCGTCCGCCCCGACGGCACCGAACTCGAGCTCTTCGCCACCGGCACCCGCAACGACTACGACGTCGCGATCGACCCGTTCCTCAATCTTTTCTCCCGCGGCAACACCAACGACGGCGGCGGCTGGAACATCCGCTTCCTCCACCTCATCCAGTCCGCCGATTACGGCTACCCGCGTCTCTTCAAAAATTTTTCCACCGAAATCCTCCCCGCCCTCGAAGATCTCGGCGGCGGCTCCGGCGTCGGCGCGTTCTTCCTCTCGGAACCCACCTGGCCCGCGCACTACAACGACCAACCCCTGATGGCCGACTGGGGTCGCAAAGCCATCTACCTTCACCGCCTCACGCCTGACGGCGCGACCTTCACCCAAAAGGCCGAGGAGTTCGCGCAGATTTCCCAAATTACCGATCTCGACGTCGACCCTTCCGGTCAGATGTTCGTCAGCGCCTGGGACGGCGCCGGTTTCAAAGGCGACCCCGGCAAAGGCTACGTCTCGCGCATCACCCCGAAAGGCTGGACGCACCGCGCCCTCCCCGATCTCGCCACCACGAAACTCGCCGACCTCGTCAGCCTCCTCGCCTCGGCCAGCGCCACCACGCGCTTCTACGCACAACAGGAAATCCTCGCCCGTCCCGCCGAATCCGCCGCCGCGAAAACCGCCGTGCTCGCCCTCGCGAAATCCTCCACCCAAACCCTCGCCGTGCGCGTCGCCGCGCTCCTGACCTACGCGCAACTCGAATCCTCCGCCGCCGCCATCCTCGCCCTCGCCATCGACGAACCGCTCCGCGAATTCGCCCTCCGCGCCGCCACCGA
>CANHJG010000147.1 GCA_947461205.1 Opitutia bacterium | reverse complement strand
AGCACGCCCAACATCCCGTGGACGAGGGGCAGGACGATGCCGAACGCGATGAGGAACGGCCCGACCTTGCGCAGATCGCCCAGACGTCCGCCGGCAACGAGGCCCATCTCGAGGAGGAACAGTGCGAGCACCCCTTGAAACGGGGTCACGAAAAACGCCCCGACTTTGTCCATACCGGCCTGGCCGCACAGCGCGCCGACGACCAGCCCGCCCACGAGGAGCAACACGCTGCGACCGACCAGGGCCTCGTGCAGGAGTTTTTTCCACGAGCCGGCGAAGACAGAGTCCGGCCGGCCGACGGACAGTTTGCCGAGGAGCACGCCGACGACGATGGCGGGCGACTCCATGACGGCGAGGAAGGCGGTCGCGTAGTTTTCATAGGGCACGTCGATGCTTTTCAGGTAGTTGGTGGCCGCGATAAAGGTCACGGCACTCACCGAGCCGTAGTGCGCCGCGACGGCGGCGGCGTCGACGGGCCGGAATTTTCCGCCGTAGCGGAGCAGGGGATAAATCCAGAGCGGGATCGCCGCGCCGAGCGCCATGGCGGCCAGCGCCGGGAGGAACACGGTGGCGAGGCCAGCCTCGTTGAGGGCGACGCCGCCTTTGAACCCCAGCGCGGTCAGGAGATAAATGGTGAGCGTGACGTAGAGCGCCTCGGGGAATTTCAGATCGCTGCGCACCACGGCGGCCACGAGCCCGAGGGCAAAGAAGAGAACGGCGGGCGAGAGCAGGTTGGCCGAGAGGGCGGAGAGGAAATCCATGGGGGTCCAGTCTAACGAGCAGAGTAAATTCTGAAAAACAGATTGTTCCGATGGTTTCGTTCGGTTAATCCGAAGCCATGGGAGAAATGCTGGAGACCCCGGAATGGCTCAATTACCACCATCTGCGGAATTTTTGGATGATTGCGCGGCACCGCAGTATGACCCGGGCGGCCGAGGCGCTGAACGTCTCGCCGTCTACGTTGAGCGAACAGTTGGGCGAGTTGGAGGCCTGGCTTGGCCAACCGTTGTTCGACCGGCGGGGGCGGGCACTGCACCTGACGGAGGCGGGGCGCTTGGCCTTGCAGCATGCCGAGACGATTTTCGAGACGGGGCGTGAGTTGATGACGAGTTTCCGGCGGTCGACCACGGGCGCGCAGCGCGTCCTGCGGCTCGGGGCCGTGGGGCCGCTATCGAAGAACCTGCAGTTCGATTTTATCCAGCCGTTGCTGGCGGAAGCCCGGACCAAGGTCGTCGTGGTGGCGGGCGCGCTCGACGAACTGACGCGGCAGCTGCAGGAGCACCGGCTGGATTTGGTGCTCTCCAATATTCCGCTCCGCGCCGACCAGGAGCACAACGTCTTCAATCACCTGCTGGGCGAGGTGCCGGTGTTTTTGGTCGGGGGCCGGCCGCTGAAAAAAGCCCGGTCACGGTTTCCGCTTTTCTTGCGCGGGCAGCCCCTGTTTCTGCCGAGTCACCAAAGCCACGTGCGGCTGGATTTTGACCTGTTGCTGGCGAAGGCCGGGATCGAGCCCGAAGTGCGGGCGGAGGTCGACGACATGGCGCTGCTGCGCCTGCTCGCGCTGTCGGGCGAAGGTCTGGCGCTGGTCTCGAAGATCGTGGTCGAGCGGGAACTGGAGTCGCGGCAGATCAAGTTCATGTTGCGCGTCCCCGGTTTGGTGGAGCGCTACTACGCCCTCGCGGCGCGGAAGCGGTTTGAAAACGTGTGGCTGGGTGAAATCGTGGAGGCGTTTCGGGCGCGGTTGAAAATGCTGGGCTCGACCGCGGGCCGCCGGACGGAAACGCCCTGAGCGCTGCCCGGACGTGGACGTCCGTCAAGCGGTGGAGTGGAGGGCCGATTTTCCTCCCCTCGACCTCAGTTTGCCCGATCCGACGGCCGTTCAAGCCAGAGCCGCCGCGCCCAGCCGTGACGCGATCCAGCGTGCGGTGCAAACGGTTTGCCGGGGGTGGCTCCGGCAGGACGCGCCGTTGGTCGAGCGCGTCGCGGTCGAAGACGGCGGGGTTGTGGCCGGGCCAATGCAGGGGATGGGCAATGGGGGATTCGTCGGCGAGTGTAATGGCTCCGTCGACCTCGGCAAGAGCGACGAATGGGCCGAGGAGGCGCTCGGGGAAATTCCCGGGATGAGCCCGGCCGCAGTGGCGAGCGAAGGCCCTGACGTGCGGACGGACGCGATCAGTGAGCTCACCCCGATGACGGTGGGCGGGTGCAAGAACGCGCTCTGCAACCTTGGCGACCCGGGCAAGCGTACGCGGCTGACCATTGAGTGTGGTCAGGCGCTAGAGGTCGGAGCGCTCAAGGGGCCGGCGCAGGGCGACGATTTCTTCACGGACAGATTCCGCCAGTGGTCGAGCGATGGGGCGCCGTTGAGTGGCGGCGGACGGCCGGGCTTGGCTGGGTTCAGCGCGCGAGCCGTTCCGACCGATGATAGGCGTAGACGCAGGCCAGAGCGAGGGCGGTCAGCCCGTGCCAGAGCGCGTGACCTTGGAGCCACGCGTCGGGGCCGCTGAATTTTCCGGCGATATCGAGTTGGCGGCAGGCCACGGCGGCGGCGAGGGCGAGGCTTGAGGCGGCCAGCCAACGGAAACGCAGGGTGCGGCGGGCGAACCTGGCATCCACGAGCGCGGCGGCCGCCGTGGTGAGGATCAGCGTCGTGAGCACCGTGCCGGACGACATCGACCACTTGAAGCGATAGAGCAGGAAGCTCGTGACGACGACGAGGGCGGCGAGAATGGTCCACAGGGGAATCGGGCGCGGAGTGGCTGGGCGGTCGAACCGGCGCAGCCACCGCCCCAGACTGAGGGCGATGCCGACGAGCAGCGGTGGATACATGGAGGCGACGTCGAGTTGCTGCCCCCACCGCGTGAGGGAGGCGTGGTAGAAACCGCTGCCGAAACCGAGGAAACAGCAGGCCGCGCCGAAGAAGAGGCTCAGGGCCGGGGTGGCGAGCACGTAGCCATCGTCCGGGGCAGGCGGCCGGCGGAGGTCGCGGCAACCGAGGGCGACGGCGTAGAAGCCGACCACGACGAACGCCAAATTCGACCACGTGTTGGCGCGGGTGCGAAACAGCTGCTCGGCATAAATTCGCTCCGCGTAGGACGGCTGCCGGAGCGCGCGGCTTTCGACCCAGCCGCTCCACGCCGCTTTGCCTTGGTAGGCGGCGGAGAGCGCCAGCAGCACCAGCGCCAGCAGAGCGAGGCCGCCCCAGACGAAGGCGTGGTCGCGCAGCGGAAGGCCGAAGTAGAGCCGGAACGTGACCGGGCTGCCGGGGGGTGATTCAGACGCGAGTGATTTGGGTGGGAGCGGCATGGAACAAGCAAGGTCGTGCGGGTAGTGGGCGGCGCGTTCGGAACAGAATCAGCGGGGATGACGAGCGGGGCGAGATAATGAGCTCGGGCGGGCGCAGGTAGGCGATACCCGAGGCGCGCGTGGAACGCGCGGTTTTCGGCCTCGACGCATGCCGCGATTTCGCGGAGAGGTCGGAGACGGTCCTCGTCCACTCTTTCCCCCTGCGGCGTGTGATGTTGGCCGCGGTTTTGACGTGGCTGGGGGTGGCGGGAGAGGCGGCGGGAGCCTCGCTGCCGGAAGGAACGGACTGGCCGCAATGGCGGGGGGTGCGGCGCGATGGGCTGTGGCGGGAAACCGGCGTGATGGAGAAATTTTCCGGCGAGACGATTCCGTTGCGCTGGCGCGTACCGATCGGCGCGGGCTACACCGGACCGACTGTGGCGGCGGGCCGGGTGTATGCGATGGACTACACGAAGGAGACATCGTCCGAGCGGGTGTTCTGTCTCGATTGGCAGACGGGCGCGGTGCTCTGGGAGATTTCCTCCCCGTGCTCGTATGCGAGCTTCACCTATGAGGCCGGGCCACGCGCGGCGGTGACGATTCATGACGGCCGGGCCTATGCGCTCGGCGCGGCGGGCAATCTTCACTGCCTCGATGCCGTGACGGGCAAAGTGCGGTGGAAACGGGACCTGTTGACCGAATACCAGATCAGGATGCCGAAGTGGGGCATTGCGGCGCATCCGCTGATCGAGGGGGATGTCATGATCACGCAAATTGGTGGTGCGGGCGAAGCGTGTGTGGTGGCGTTCGACCGCCGGACCGGCGAAGAGCCGTGGAAGGCGTTTTCCGACAAGGCGTCGTACGGGCCGCCGATCGCGATCGAGCAGGCCGGCCGCCGGCTCGTCGTGATGGCACTCGGCTACCGGCTCGTGGCGTTCGATGCCGCGGACGGCACGCTGCGGTGGAGTCATGACCAGCCGAAGAGCAGTTGGCCGATCGCCATCCCGGCGCCGGTGGTGCAGGGCGATCTGATGTTTTTCACCACGGCCCATGCGGGCTCGTATCTGTTCCGGTTGGCGAGCGATCGGCCGGCGGTGGACGTGATTTGGGCGCGGAGTCGCCGGCCGCGGACGGACGACACGCTGAGCCCGGTCATTCCGGATCCCCTCTTGATGAACGGACTCGTGATCGGGGTGCAGACCGACGGCGAGTTGCGTAGTCTCGATCTGATGACGGGCAAGCGGCAGTGGGAAACGGTTGAGGCGATGCCGAAGGCGTGGCATGCGACGATGCACCTCGTGCGGGCGGGCGACACGGGCGAGCGGGCGTGGATATTTATCGAGCAGGGAAATCTGATTCTGGCGCGGCTGGATGCCGCGGGTTATCACGAGCTGACGCGCGCACGGCTGCTGGAGCCGACGCTGGAGCAGGGGCCGCGGGGGCGGGCGGTGACGTGGGCGCACCCGGCGTTTGCGTATCGGCACGTCTTTGCGCGAAGCGACCGGGAGCTGGGGTGTGCGGATCTCTCGGCGGGGCGGTGAGGGGAGGGAGCCAAGTGAGGGGGTGAAGGGGTCGGACCGAGGAAGGCGGGAGTGACAGAGCACACGGAGCGCCGACGCAGAGGTCACGGAGCAAGGCGGCGCACGAAATCGGTGATTCGGCTGGGCTTGGGGCGCAGTGAACGGAACGGCGGTTTCCAACCGCCGACGAGCGAAGGCAGGGCGCTTGGGAAAGCGCCCCTCCGTCGGAGCGCTCCAGGGTGGTGGAGTGCCGCTCGGCCGGCGGCGAGGTCCTTGGCCTGTTGCCCGATGCCGGCGAAAAGTTTTCGCTGACGTGGGCGGGAAACTTTTTCGGGAGGAGGGCGCCGCCGGTTGAGAGGGCGGTGGGTACGAGGGAGAGGATTTCGTGGATGAGGGCATGGGCGTCGCCGAGGCCGGCCTGTTTGGCGCCGGCGGACCTGTGGTGGGGGCGGATGATGGCTTGCTCGACCTCAGGGTCGTCCAGCGGCTCGGCGGCGATTTTTTCCACGTCGGACGGCTCTTCGCCCTCGGGCAGCGGGTGCACGGCGCCCACGCCATCGCGGCCGATGGCGGCCGGGTGGTAAAACGCGGCGCGGGAGTCGGTGCCGAAGCGGTTTTGGAGACGTTTGCGGATGGGTTCGCTCTCGGGCCGGAGAGGGTCGAAGGAGGGGGCTTTCACCCCATCGCGGGGACGCAGACCTGAAGGTAGGCTCCCGCCGGTCACTGCGCGCGGCTGCGGCCGGTTGATGCAGTCACCCCGCGCCCTTAACGGGTACTCCCAACTCTACTATGATCGCTGTCCTTGATGCCTCCGACCGCTCGCCGGTCACACCGTCCGCTGCACGCGGACAAACCCTCCGCATTCTCGTCGTGGACGATGACGCGGTGATACTCAGGCTCGAAAAAACGATCCTGGAATGTGCCGGTCACCGCGTTGAAACCGCGACAGACGGCGAGGCCGCCTGGCAGGCGCTGAAGAACGGGGAGTATGATCTCCTCATAACTGACAACATCATGCCCGGCCTCTCCGGCCTCGCATTGGTTCGGCAGCTCCGTCGCGCGAACCTCACGCTGCCAGTCGTCATGGTCTCGGGCACCTTGGCGCACCTCGACACCGCAAAGCTTAGCCGCGATCCAGGGTCACGCATCAACGGATTTGTGGGCAAGCCGTTCACGATCTACCGACTGCTTTCAGCGGTACATCTGGCTGTTAATTCTGCAGCGTTTGGCACCGTCTCCGGCCACTTCCGGCCGGAGTGAGTTCGAATTTACCCGGACCGATTTTCGCCAGCCTTGAGTGCGATCCCTGCAATGTGACCGAACGAATGCACCTGTCATCGACCAGAAATCTCCGTCGGCGGTTAACGTCGAGGCCGACAAATCCTAGGCTTGGTGCGCTCGCGGTCTCGGCCAGCATCCGCCGTTTTGCGACGGTCCGCCCAAAGGCACCGGCTTCACGCCGAAGCTCGTCAAGGCAGGCAAGGCCGAAACAGTCTCCTTCGGCGGTTGCGAGCACGCGAAGGCCGGTGCCACCTGCGACGGTTCGCATGAGCATGAGAGCCTGCAGGGTCGGGCGCGCACGATCCGCGAGTGGATCGCTCACGTCCGGAGACCGGGCGTCCGGCAGACGGTCGCTTCGGGCTGACGCGAAAGCCAACGTTCCGAAGCTCGGGGATCGGGCGGCTGATGCGGCTGCAGCCTTCAAACGGATCCATTGCTGCAGCCGGCTATGATGGCCACGCCCCCGACGAGCCCGACCCAGAATCGATTGCTTCCCCAAGGTCAGCGGGTGATCGCCGCCGCGGTGGAGCAGGTCGGCATTCTCAGACGCTCCGGCCGGATATCGCTGAAGACCGTCCAAGCTTTCGTGGCTGACGATGTGGCCCGGCTGGGTGCGGCACTGGCCTTCTACACCACTGTGGCGGTCGCGCCGCTTCTGGTGCTGGCGATTACGATGGCGGGCGCCGTGTTCGGTGAAGGCGAGGCAAGGCAGCAGGTCATTAGCGAAATCGAAAGACTGGCCGGTTCGCCGGCCAGCGAGGCGGTGGCGGCCGTGCAAAGTCCTGCCGTCACCACCACGGGCGTAGTCGCCACACTGCTCGGTGTCGGGACGCTGGTGTTCGGCGGACTCGGAGCTTTCACGAACCTGCAGGATTCGCTCAATGCGATCTGGCGAGTTTCGCCGGCGCCGAGCAGGGGGTGGTGGCATTTCCTGAAACGCCGCCTCTTCTCCCTCGCGACCGTCATCGCGACCGGGTTCCTCCTCCTCGCGGCGCTGATCGTCAGCGCGGTGTTGAGCTGGTTGGGCACTGAAACCGCGCAGCGGCTTGGGGTGCCGGTTCCTGGGCTGCAACTGGCGAACCACGTGCTCTCGTTCAGTGTCGTGACGTCGCTCTTTGCGCTGATCTTTTGGCTGCTCCCCGACACCGCGGTGCAGATGCGGCATGTTTGGATCGGGGCCGCGGTGACCGCACTGCTCTTTACTGTGGGAAAATCGCTGCTTGGAATCTACCTCGGACGGGCGAGCCTGACCTCCGCCTACGGGGCCGCCGGCTCGCTGCTCGTGTTGCTGTTGTGGTGCTACTACGTCGCGCAGATCGTCTTCCTCGGCGCGGAGTTCACGCGGGTTACGGCGTTGAGCGACGGCGGACGCAACTTTAGGGCGCTCGCGGAATGAGGGGTTCGGCGGCGCGCTGCTCTGATTCCGGAGCGGATGGCGAACCTGACATCCCCCGGGATGCGGGGAAATGCGCCGGTGCGGCGGTTGGGTGGGGCGGCGGATTCGCTTGGTGCCGGGCAGACGAGTGCGTGGTCGATCGGAATGCCGACCTCATACTAATGTCCCGTGTATTTCAGACTTTGTCTTTTTAGGCCCGCCCGGTGGGCGGGCAACCCGGCCGCCGGCCGGGCCTACAGACTAAAAACCACCGGACGTGGGTATCACGGCACGACCGTCGATCCGCCCGGGGTGGGCCGGGCGCTCCGCGCGCGGCTCAACGCGTCAGACCAACGTCCCATCGGTTTCAGACTTTGCCTTTATCGGCCCGCCCGGTGGGCGGGCAACCCGGCCGCCGGCCGGGCCGATAGTCTAAAAACCATCGGACGTGGGTATCGCGCCGGAGAACCCACCTTTGGGTGCATCACTGCGCGTCCGGTAGCGCGACTTTCCCCTGCCCTGCGCAACCGGGTCGAATGAAGTACCGTGGACGGCGGCTGAATAACCACCGTGGTGCGCAAAAAGGCCGCCCGGTTGGGGGCGGCCGGAGAGAACGAGAACGATGACGAGGAACGAGAACGATTTCTTCAGCGATACTCTTCGCCGGTGAGGGCGTTGATGATCTTGAAGTTCTCCACGTGGTAGTTGAGGTCGGCGCGGAAGGCCAACTTCACGTTGAAGAGCTTCTCCATGCGTACGAGCAGGTCGGCGTCTTCGCTGCGCAGACGCTCGAGGATGCTCGGGTGCACCAACACGCGGAGGGAGTAGTCCTTACCGTCGTTGCGGAGCTGGAGGCGGCGGACGACCGAGCTGAGCTTGCGCTGGAGTTCGACCGAGACGGTCGTCGCGCTCTTCACGATGCCGCGGCCGCGGCAATACGGGCAGTCCGTGTAGAGATTGGCCGAGAGCGATTCGCTCTGGCGCTGGCGGGTCATCTGCATGATGCCGAGCGAGGAGATGGGGAGGATGTGGTTCTTCGCTTTGTCGGTGGACATCAGCTCGACCATCTTCTCGTAAACCGCGTTGCGGTGGCGGCGCTCCTTCATGTCGATGAAGTCCATGATGATCAGGCCGCCCAGATTGCGGAGGCGGATCTGGCGCGCGATCTCGGCGGCGGCCTCGAGGTTCACGGCGTAGATGACGTTTTTCTCTTCGCCGCCGCGATTTTTGTGCGAACCGGTGTTCACGTCGACGGCGATGAGGGCCTCGGTTTCGTCGATGATGATTTCGCCGCCGGAGGGGAGCGGGACCTTGCGCTGGCCGGTCTGCTCGATCTGGCGTTCGATGTTGAAGCGTTCGAAGATCGGGATGCTGTCCTTGTAGAACGCGATCTTACTGGCGCTGCGTTTGGAGATCTGGGCGACGAGCTTCTGGGTGCGCTCGTGGTCGTCCTTGCTGTCGATCAGGACGCGGTCGACCTCCTCGGTGAGGAAGTCGCGGACGGTGCGTTCGACGAGGTCGGGTTCCTGGTAGAGGCAGGCGGGGGCCCGGTCGTTCTTCATCTTGGCCTGGATGTCTTCCCAGGTCTTGAGGAGGAGATGGAGGTCGCGGACGAAGTAGCGGGCTTTCTTGCCCTCGCCGGCGGTGCGGACGATGACGCCGACGCCTTCCGGGATGGTGAGCTCGTTGATGAGGGTCTTGAGGCGCTTGCGCTCGGCGAGGTCCTCGATCTTGCGGGAGATGCCGCAGCCGTCGGAGAACGGGGTCAGGATGAGGTAGCGGCCGGGGATGGAGAGGTTGGTGGTGGTGCGGGGGCCCTTGGTGCCGATGGGGCCCTTGGTGACCTGAATCACGATCTCGCTGCCGGGCGGATACATCGAGGGGATGTCCTTGACGGTGGGATCGACGGGGCGGGGCGGGGCGTTTTTCTTTTTGTTTACGCGGACGACTTCCACGGAGGAGTCGGCGGCGGCGGGGAGCATGTCCCAGTAGTGGAGGAACGCGTTTTTGGTGTAGCCGATGTCGACGAAGGCGGCCTTGAGGCCGGGGTCGAGGTTCTTGATTTTGCCCTTGTAGATGCCGCCGACCATGCGGCTATCGGATTCGCGCTCGATTTCGAATTTTTCGAGGCGGCCGTCGACGAGGAGGGCGACGCGTTTTTCGAGCGGTTCGGAATTGATAATCAGCTCGCGGTAGGAGCCTTTCTCTTTTTGGAAGACCGCGAGGATCTTTTGGAGGAGCGGGCGTTGCTTGGAGCGTTCTTGGGCGCCGGCTTTGAGCTCGGCGGTATCGACCGGGGCGGCGTCAGATTGCTGGGGAGGATTGACGAGTTCCTCGTCGTATTTGGCGGCGACGTCCGGGGGGACGCCGTTGTTCGGTTGCGATTGATCGCTCATGGTGGGTGTCGTGTGGGTTATGCACGGTGGCACCCGGTGCGGCAGTTGCGGCGCAGGAAATTCCGGCAGGGCGGTCGGTGGTGCGAAGAAGGGGCTTCATGCGAAGTCCTTCCTGAAGCGCCAGACGCTCTGGACCAGTCCTTGCAGCAAGCAGCAACTAAGCACAAAAGAGCCACCGTAGCTGATGAAGGGAAGCGGTATGCCCGTGATGGGCACGAGGCCGATGGTCATGGCGATGTTCACAAACACGTGCACGGCGAACAACACGGTGACGCCGATGGCGAGCAGAGTGCCGAAGCGGTCCCTGGCGGAACCGGCGATGCGAATGCCGTTGAACAGAACCAGACCAAACAGCCCGAGAACCGTGAGGCTTCCCAGAAATCCTTTTTCCTCGGCGATGACCGAGAAGATAAAATCGTTGTGCGCGACCGAGCGGGGCAAATAGCCGAGCTGGGCCTGCGTGCCCTCGGTCCAGCCCTTGCCGGCGAGGCCGCCGCTGCCGACCGAGATCTTCGACTGGCTTTGGTTCCAGCCGACGCCCTTGGTGTCGATCTTGTCGGGCCAGAGGAAACCGACGATGCGGTTGCGCTGATAGTCGCGGAGGGGGAGCCAGGAGCCGGAGAGATTTTGCTCGGGGTGCTTCCAGGCGTGGTCGTGGGTCTCGATGTAGTGCTTGTAGCGGACGGTGTCCGCCGCCACCACGCCGAGTATCAGAATGAACACGCCGAGCGCTCCCGCGAAGAAACGCGCGGAGAGCCGGGAAACGTAGAGCATGGAGAACACCATCGGGGGCAAAACAATTGCCGATTTGAGGTCGGGCTGTTTGAGGATAAGAATCATGGGTGCGCCCACCGCAAGGGCCAATTTCCCCAGCGTGCCGAGAGATTGCGAAACAGTACCGATTTTCGAGCGGATCAGGAGGCTCGCGGTGATTAGGAGCACGGCGATCTTGGCGGTTTCCGAGGGTTGGAAGGAAAAAAAGCCCAGATCGATCCAGCGATGCGCCCCCCATTTCAGGTTTTGGGCGTTGTTGACGAAGAGCACGACAACGAGGGGGACGAGGCAGGCCACGTAGAACCAGTGGGCGACGCTGAGCCAGAACCGGTAGTCGATCAGCGAAGCGGCGAGGTAGACGACGGCGCCGAGGCCGAGGAAAACGAGTTGCTTCTGCCAGTCGTCGCCGCGGGCCGAAAGCTGGGCCGAGTAGATGAACGCGAGGCCGAACACACCGAGGCCGGCGAGGGCGAGCGGGGTGACAAAGTCCCACTGCGTGCGCGTCGTCGGCTTGAAGACGTTCAGGTATTCGGTGGGCGAGGCGAGGTTCACGGTGCGGTGCGGAGAGTTATGTCAGGCCCAGGGCTGGCCGGGCGCAAGTCCGCTTCCGTTTTTTCGTCGGTGGGCGCCGGGGGCGAGCCCGGGCAGGGCCCAGAAGACCGCGGCGCCCATGGCCCCGCCGGCACCACGCTGAACCCGGCGCTGCTGAAAATCGCCCGCCCGCCCAGCAGGAGCCTGAACGCCGT
>CANHJG010000146.1 GCA_947461205.1 Opitutia bacterium | reverse complement strand
CGGGGTCTTCGTCAACGACAGCTCCACCCCGGCCCACGCCACGATTCGCATCACCACCCAGTTAGGAGCGCGCCCGCTCGTCTCGGTCGTCACGGTCGGCCTCAAATAGCCTCCCCTTTTCGCAGGACTTCGTGGCGGAACGGCGTCGTCACCACTGTGGCATTGCGAAGGGAGCGACGGCCCCTCATCCCACCGGCTGCGATGCACCTCTCCGGCCTCTTCCTCTACCCCGTCAAATCCTTCCGCGGGTGCGCCGTCACGGCCGCCGACGTCGACGCCCTCGGTCTCGTCGGTGACCGCCGCTTTTTGGTGGTCGACGAAAACGGCGCGCACCTCACCCAGCGCCCGCTCCCGCGCATGGCACTCATCTCGACCGAGCTGACCTCGACCGCCCTCCGTCTCCGCGCCGACGGCGTCGGCGAAATTTCGGTACCCTTGCGCGCGCTCGCACCCGCCACGCTGCGCACCGTCTCCATTTGGCGGAGTCACGGCCTCCTCGCCGAAGACTGTGGCCGCGACGTCTCCGCCTGGCTCTCCGCCTTCCTCGGTGTCACCTGCCACCTTGTCCGCATCGGCGAAAAATTCCGTCGCCCCGTCCTCGACCGCCCGGCCTTCGCCACCACCGCAGCCACTGCCCCCGTCGACGACGGTCGCCTCGTTTCCGCCGATCTCTTTAATTTCGCCGACGGCTACCCCTTCCTCGTCGTCAGCGAAGCCTCGCTCGCCCACCTCAACGACCGCCTCGTCGCCCTTGGCGAAGAGCCCGTCCCCATGGACCGCTTCCGTCCGACGCTCGTCGTCAGCGGCTGCCCCGCCTTCGCGGAAGACACCTGGTCGCGCCTCCGCATCGGCGCGATCACCTTTCGCAGCGGCGGCCCCTGCGCCCGCTGCATCGTGACCACCACGGACCAGTTTTCCGGCGAGCGCGGCCACGAACCCCTCCGCACCCTCGCCACCTATCGCCGCGACCCCGCCGATCCGTCACGCATCAACTTCGCCCTGAATCTTACCCACGAGACCAAATCCGGCACCCTCCGCGTCGGCGACGCCGCCGAGCTGCTGTAATCCGAGCCACCCCCGAAGCCCCCTCCGCGTTTGCGCTCAGCGCTTTCGCTTCGCCGCGATCACGCGCCGTTCCACCGCGGTGAGCTGGTCCCTGCCCCGCCCGACCACCTCCCTGGCGACGATCAGGTCTTCCCACGAAATCACCCAACAGACGCACCCTTCGATTTCAAATTTATCCGCCGCACGCTTCAGGTGTGCAAAATCCCCGGGACCGAGCAACGAAGTGCGAATATCCACGACCCCGACATCGGTTTCCAAATCGAGATCGTTTATCCGCTCACCCGGTTTCGGAAATTTCAGAAACGACAGCCGCTGCGGCGTCATGCGACGGCGGGGTTCCGCCCGGCCAACGCCCGCCGTAACCGCTCAACATCCGCCCCCGTCAGCACTGCGCAGATATCCAAATCGCGCGTCACCTGCGCCGACCCGTGCGTCACCGCGGCGCAGCCCCCGATCATCACAAACTCGAACCCCGAGTCCGTGAGCTTAGCGATCAGTGGGCTGAAGTCCGGCGTCATGGGCAACTTTGGCCTCCTGCCATTTCAAAATGAACCGCAGCGCCCCGTCGGGTTGACGCCACCGCTCGCCGACCGGCAGCGCAAGGTTGGGATCAATCAAATCGAGATCGATTCCCGCCTGACGCGCCTCCTCGAACCATTCGGATTCCAGCTCCCTGACACAAACGAAGCCGATTTGCGCCGCACGGCAGAGCGAAATCCTCCGCGATGCCGCTCCCTCGAACAAATCCGCCCCGGTGCGCGCTGGCTCGAAATCGGGCCACGCCCCTCCGCCGGCGTCCCCTTCACCACCCGTCTCCGCCCACCCGCCCGCGCTTGGCCTTGTGCCCGGCGCGGAGCTTTTTCGTCCGGATCATCCGCACCTTCTGCCCGCGTGACTTCTGCCGCGTCCGCCGCCGCTCCTCTTCCCGCGCATCGACGACCGCCGCTTTCGCCGCCCGCTTCCGCGCCTCAAGCTTCGCGCACAACTCCGCCCACGCCACCTCACGGTTCACCGCCTGCGAACGCTCCCGTTGACACCGCACCTCGACGCCCGTCGGCCCGTGCCGCAGCCATACGGTGCTGCTGGTTTTGTTGATTTTCTGCCCGCCCGGCCCCGTTCCGCGCACAAACTTCTCCTCCACGTCTGCCGCGCGGACGCCGAGGGCCCGGAGCCTTTCTTCAATTTGAGTTGGTAAAGCCATCGTCACCCCGTTTGCTCTTAGGGAAACTATTCTTCGCTTCCCGAGTCAAACGCCGCCGCGCCCCTCACCGCGTTCGCCCTTTCCCTCTCCCTTTCACGTTCCCTCTCCCTTTCCCTCTCCCTCTCCCTTTCACGTTCCCTTTCACTTTCCCTCTCCCTTTCACTTTCCCTCTCATGCTCAACGGTCCCGCTTGGTCCCAGAAACTCCGCGCTGAAATTGGCAAAGCCGTCATTGGTCAGGACGCCGCCGTCGAGCGCTTGCTCGTCGCTCTCCTCGCCAACGGCCACGTCCTCCTCGAGGGCATGCCCGGCCTCGCGAAGACTCTCCTCATCCGCTCCCTCGGCACCGCCCTCGGCGTCCACTTCGAACGCGTCCAGTTCACCCCTGACCTCCTCCCGAGCGACGTCACCGGCACGATGATTTTCCAGCCGAAAACCGGCGAGTTCACCCCTCACCGCGGCCCCATCTTCGCCAACCTCGTCCTCGCCGACGAAATTAACCGCGCCCCCGCCAAGGTCCAATCCGCCCTCCTCGAGGCCATGCAGGAACGCCAGGTCACCATCGGGGGGCAAACCCTCCAGCTGCCCAGGCCGTTTTTCGTGATGGCCACCCAAAACCCCGTCGAACAGGAGGGCACCTACCCGCTCCCCGAGGCCCAGACCGACCGTTTCCTCTTCAAACTCATCGTCGATTACCCGACCGCCGAGGAAGAATCCCAAATGATGCAGCGCTGGGGCCAAGTCACCAAGCAACCCGCCCTCGCCTCCGTGTCCAGTGGCGAAGAACTGCTCGCCCTCCGCGCCGAAGTCGACCGCATCCACCTCTCGCCGGCCGTCCAAGGCTACATCCTCGCTCTCGTCCGCGGCACGCGCGCCCTCGCCGAAAAAGGCGGCGCCGGCAAACGCTACCTCAACTTCGGCGCCTCCCCCCGCGCCTCCCTCGCCCTCTACCAGGCCGGCCGCGCCCTCGCCTGGCTCCGCGGACTCGACTACCTGTCCCCGTCCCTCGTGCAGGAACTCGCCCCCGACGTCCTCCGTCACCGCATCGGTCTCACCTACGAAGCCGAAGCCGAGGAAATCACCGCCGACAAAATCGTCGCCCAAGTCGTCGAGCGCACCCCGGTTCCCACCACCGCCTAATCGTTCTCTTTCCTCTTTCTCTTAATCTTTCTCCCGTCTGGCCCCCGCGCTCCCGCCGCTCCGCCCGCCTTGGCTCTCCTCTCCCCAACTCCCCCGGCCTCCACGCCCGCCGCTTCGCCGCTGGCCCTGCTGCGCCAACTCGAGTGGCGCGTCCGCCACGCCGTCGAAAACGTCCTCAGCGGCGAATACCGCTCCGCCTTCCGCGGCCGCGGGATGGAGTTCGATCAGGTCGTCAAATACGAGTTCGGCGACGACGTCCGCGACATCGACTGGAACGTCACCGCCCGCCTCGGCGAGGCCTACCGAAAAAAATTCGTCGAAGAACGCGAGGTCACCCTGCTCGTCGTCTTCGAAGACTCCCCGTCCCTCTCCTTCGGTTCCGGCGCGCAATCCAAACGCGAGGCCCTCCTCGAACTCGCGGGCCTCGTCATGCTGCTCGGCGCCGTCAACCGCGACCGCGTCGGCTTCGTCTACGCCGGCCCCGAGGGCAAAATCGTCCGCGAACCCGTCCGCGGCCGCGGCCAGATCATGCACGCCGCCGCCTCGCTGCTCGCCCGCCCCGCGCCCGCGCCCACCGATCCCGCCCCCGAGATGCCGTGGCGTTTCCTCGCCCGCGCCGCCCCAAAACACAGCGTGCTCCTCTGGCTCGGCGATTTCCCCCCCCGCGGCGTGCCCGACGGCTGGACCGTCCTCCAACGCCGCTACCAAACCATGGGCTTCCGCGTCGACGATCCGTGGGAGCGTGCCCTGCCCGACGGCGAATCCTTCGCCGCCTACGACCCCACCTCCGGCCGCCTCGTCACCCTCGACGGCAACTCCGCCGAACGCGCCGCCCACGCCACGTGGTGCCGCCAACGCGCGGACGCCTGGACCACCCTCTTCCCCGACGCCCTGAGCCGCCTCGTCGTCGGCACCGAGCAAAACCGCCTCGACGCCCTCGTCCGTTTCTTCCACGCCCGCATGAGAGCCGGCACCCGCCGCTGAACGACCATGGGCCACCTCGCTTTCCACGACCCGCTCTGGCTCCTCGCCCTCCTCGCTCTCCCGCTGGTCCTCTGGCTGCGCGGTCGCCGCAGCGTGCCCGTTTTGCTCGTGCCGTTCGCCGCCGCCTGGCATCGCCCTTCGCTCTCCGCCCCTTCCCGCTGGCCCGTCGGCCTCGCACTCCTCGGCCTCGTCCTCCTCGTCGTCGCCCTCGCCCGCCCCCAACGCGTCGAAGACAAACGCGAGGTCCGCTCCCAAGGCTACGACATCATGCTCTCCGTCGACCTCTCCGGCTCCATGCTCGCCGAGGACTACGAGAAAAACGGCGAGCCCATCAACCGCCTCCAAGCCATCAAGCCCGTCATCCAGGCCTTCATCGACCAGCGCCCCTCCGACCGCATCGGCGTCGTCCTCTTCTCCGGCCGCGCCTATACCATGGCCCCCCTCACTTTCGACCACGACTGGCTCTCCCGGCAGCTCGAACGCCTCAAAATCGGCCTGCTCGAAAACGGCACCGCCATCGGCGACGGCCTCGGCGTTGCCCTCACCCGCCTCGAACAAGCCAAACGCGAAGCCGGCGGTCAGCGCCAGGGCGCGTTTATCGTCCTCCTCACCGACGGCGTAAACAACAGCGGCGCCCTCTCCCCCGCACAGGCCACCACCCTCGCCAAGGCCCGCAGCATTCCCGTCTACACCATCGGCGCCGGCAAGGACGGCTACGTCCCCATGCCCGTCTTCGACGCCAACAACCGCCGCATCGGCCGCCGCATGGTCCTCTCCGACCTCGACGAAGCCGCCCTCCGCGCCATCGCCGAGGAAACCGGCGGAAAGTTCTTCCGTGCCGCCGACACCGACACCGTCGAGGCCGCCTTCAAGGCCATCGACCGCGCGCAAAAAATCGAGTTTCAGTCCAAGAGCTACCTCATCACCACCGAACTTTTTTGGTGGCTCGCCGCCCCCGGCCTCGCCGCCCTCGCCCTCGCCGCCCTCTTCTCCCGCGCTCTCGGCTCGCGTCCCGCTCCCGCCGGCGCAGCCGCGCCGAGCGTTTCGGCCCTCGCCTCGTCCCGATGACCTTCGCCACCCCCGAACTTCTCTGGTTCCTCCTCGCCCCCGTCGCGCTCCTCGCCTGGGAACTCACCCACCGTCGTCGCAGCGCCGCGGTTGCTCACCCCAAGATCCTCCGCGCCGAAGCCGGCGCCCACGCGCTGACCCTCTCCACCCTCCACGCTCAACCCTCCACGCGCGCCGCGCGACCGCGCTTCTGGCTCGCCGCCGGCCTCGCGCTCGCAATCACCGCCCTCGCCCGCCCCCAATATGGCCGCCTCGAAGAACCCGTCTTCGACCAGTCCCGTGAAATCCTCCTCGCGATCGACCTCTCCCGTTCGATGCTCACCCCCGACGTCAAACCGTCCCGTCTCGAACGCGCCAAACTCCTCATCCAGTCCCTCCTCGAAAAACTCGCGGGCGAACGCGTCGGCCTCGTCGTTTTCTCCGGCACTTCGTTTCTCCAGAGCCCCCTCAGCGCCGACTACGAAATCCTCCGCGAATTCCTCCCCGCCCTCGGCCCCGAATTCCTTCCCGAAGGCGGCACCAACTACCGCGCCCTCCTCGACGCCTCCCTCCAGGCCTTCGGCAGTACCAACGCCGCCGACCGCTTCCTCGTCATCCTCAGCGACGGCGAGGCCACCGACGAGAACTGGAAGGCCCGCATCGACGACCTGAAGGCGAAAAACATCCGCGTCCTCGGCCTAGGCGTCGGCACGCCGGGCGGCGCGATGATTCCCGACGGCACCGGCGGCTTCATCAAAGACGAACGCGGCGCCGTCGTCCTCTCTAAACTCGAAAGCGCCACCCTTCAGGAACTCGCCACCGCCACCGGCGGCGTCTACCGCGACGCCAGCGGTTGGCTCGACCTCGCCGGCCTCGTCAAGGAAACCGTCGAAGCCGGCCAGAAAGGTCGCTTCCTCGAAAAAAACACGATCCGCCTCGCCGAACGTTTCCAGTGGCCCCTCGCCCTCGGCCTCTGGTGCCTCCTCGTCAGTTTCTACGCCGAATTCCCTGTGCGCCCCCGCCCCCGTGCCATCACGCTCACCCCGACAACGCGGGCACCCCGCCCGCCCGCACCCGCCACCCTCGCGGCCCTCCTCCTGCTCTCCTTCCTCGTTCTCCCGTCCGCCTTCGCCATTATCCCTCCCGGTACGCCGGCCACCACGCCCGCCCCCGCCTCGCCGCCCCCGGCCGCCCCCGCGTCCGAAGCCCTCGCCAAAATCGTCGGCCGCGTCGCCGCCGCCGAATCCCCCACCGCCCGCGACTGGGCCGAACTGGGCCGCGAAACCGTCACCTGGGGCGGACGACTCCAGTCCGAACAGCAACCGATCCCCGAGGGCCCCGTCCGCGACGCCCTCGCCGCCGTCGACGCCGGCACCCAGCTCGATCCGAAAACCGCCGACTGGTCCAAGCTCCGCGAAGAACTCGAGGCGCTGCTCAAAAAATCCGAAGAGCAAAAACAGGAGCAGCAAAAGCAGGACGACAAAGACCAGCAGGACCAAAAAGATAAACAGGACCAAAAAGACCAAGATCAGAAAAACCAGGATCAGAAAAAATCCGACAAGCCCGAGCAGTCCAAAGATAAAAAAAACTCGCCGCAGGAAAAGTCCGACGAACAAAAAAAACAGGACCAGCAGCAGCAGCAGCAGGACCAAGACGACCCGTCCAAGCAGGGGGAATCCGCGTTCGGCGACATGAAGAAAAACGAGCCGCCACCCCCTCCACCCCAGGAAGACCCCGGCACCCAAAAAGTCGGCGGCACGCCCGAGAAAAAAGAAGCCGAGCAACAACCCGCCGACCCGTCGCTCGCGCTCCCGCTCCAAAAACTCGAGCAGCTCCGCAGTCAAGATTCTCCCGCCCACCTCTTCCAACTCATGGAAGGTGAAAAAAAGCCCGGTGTGAAAACTAAGGGCAAAGATTGGTAACGCCCATGCGCCAACGAATCGTCCATTTTCTCTTTCTCGTTCTCGTTCTCCCCGCCGCCGTGCTCGCCCAGGCCGTCCGCTGGGAGCCCTCCGACGCCGACCCCGCCGAACTCGTGCTCATCTTCGAGAACTGCTCACCCAACGGCGCGCCGCGCCTCCCGCCCATCGAGGGCGTGCAAGCCGATCTGACCGGCCAAGGCTCGCGCACCGAGTTCAATAACTTCCGCCGCACCGACTACGTGCAGCTCACCTACCGTCTCCGCACCCGGTCCAACAACCCCGTCACCATCCCCGCGTTCGACGTCAAGACGGACAAGGGCGACCTCCGCGTCCCCGCCTTCCAGACCGCCGGCGCCGCCCGCAACCCCTCCCTCGACACCGCCGTCTCGTCGCAACTCGTCCCCGGCACCAACACCCTCTGGGCCGGCGAAGTTTTCCCGCTCCTCTACACCCTCGACGTCAACCGCCGCAACTTCAGCCAGCTCGAAACCAACCCCGACTGGAGCGCCAGCCCGCTGGTCGCCGAAGACTGGGCCAAGCCCGAACCCGGCGAGCGCATCGTCAACGGCGAGGCCAAGCTCAACATCGTGTATCGCACCCGCGCCTACGCGAAAACCCCCGGCGCCCTCACGCTGAATCCCGTCACCCAAATCGTCCGCCTGCAGACCGGCAGCGTCGGCTTCGGCCTCTTCCAGGCCCCGCGCCTCGAACGCCTCTCCGTCGAATCCGCCCGGCCCGCCCTCACCATCCGCGCGCTCCCAGCACCCGCGCCCGCCGGTTTCGGCGGCGCCGTCGGCCAATTCAAACTCGTCGCCAAAGTCATCCCCGAGAAAGCCGCCGTCGGCGAACCCATCACGTGGACCCTCGAACTCAGCGGCACCGGCAATTGGCCCGACCTCGCCGGCCTGCCCCAGCGCGACGTCTCCAACGATTTCCAAGTCGTCCAGCCCAAAGCCAAACGCACGCCCTCCGACGGCAAACTCTTCGACGTCACCCTCGCCGAAGACGTCGTCCTCGTTCCCTCCAAGGCCGGCACCTACCAACTCGGTCCCGTCAATTTCGCCTATTTTGATCCCAAGACCGGGACCTACAAGACGGTCTCCGCCCCGCGCACCACGGTCACCATCACCGCCCCCACCGCCCCGCAATTCAACGTCACCCCCGCCGCCAGCCAAACCCCCGACCCCACGTCTCCACCCGCCACCGCCGCCGCCGCCACCGGGTCCGCCGCCGCAACCGCCAACCCGAAACCGCCGGCCACCGCGCCCGCCTTCCCCGCCGGCATTCCACGCGACCCGCTCCCCGGCGCCACCCCCGCCAGTACGCCGCTCACGTCTCGCACCCTGGCCGTCGGTCTCCTGTCCCCCGTCGTCTGTCTGCTGATCTGGTGGACCGCGCTCGCCATCCGCCGCGCCCAAACAACTGACCCCCTCCGCCCGCGCCGCGAAGCCCGCACCCGCCTCGCCGCCACAATTTCTCAGCTTCGCACCTCCTCCTCACTTCAACTTTCAACTTCCGACTTTCACTCGCAGCAGCAATCGCTGCTGCTGCGCTGGCAGCACGACACCGCTATCCTCTGGCAACTCCGCCACGCCGCCCCACCCGCCGCCGCCCTCACCGACGCCGCGTGGTCCGCTCTCTGGCTCGAAAGTGACCGCGCCCTCTACGGCGCAAAGGCCGATCTCCCCATCGATTGGCTCGCCCGTACCGAGGCCGCCCTCGCCGCGAAACGCGTCCCCGGCTTCAATCCCCTGCGCCTCTTCCTCCCGCGCAACCTCTTTCCGTTCGCCGCCCTCCTGCTCCTCTCCTTCGTCCTCCCTAACCCACTACGCGCCGCCGAGCCCACCGCGGACTACGCCGCCGGCAAATTCGCCGCCGCCGAAAAATCCTGGCGCGACACCCTCGCCCAGCAGCCCACCGACTGGACCGCGCACCACAATCTCTCGCTCGCCCTCGCGCAACAGGACAAAGCCGGCGAAGGCGCCGCACACGCCGCCGCCGCCTTCATCCAAAATCCCGCGGCCCCCGCCGTCCGCTGGCACCTCGCCCACGCCTCCGAAAAAGCCGGCTTCGCCCCCGCCCCGCTCGCCCCGTTCCTCCGGCCGACCGCCCGCCACACCCTCGCCCAATTCGCGTCCCCCGCCACGTGGCAACGCCTCCTTCTCGCCGCCGCGTGGCTCGCCGCGCTCGCCGTCGCCGCCCTCGTCGCCCGCGCCTACGGCCATCGCTCCCGCCTCCTCGCCGCCGCAGCCTTTGCCCTGCTCCCGCTCGCCTTGCTCCTCGCCGTCGCGGCCGCGCTCGGCTGGCAAAGCTACGGCCCTGCCGCCGACGCCTCCGCCGTGGTCGCCTGGCGCGCAGGCACCCTGCGCTCGATTCCCACCGAGGCCGACACCACGCAAAAAACGACCTCGCTCGCTGCCGGCAGCGTCGCCCTCGTCACCAAATCCTTCCTCGGCTGGCAGCAACTCACCTTCGAAAACGGCCAGACCGGCTGGGTCCGAAAAGACGAACTCGTCCCGCTCTGGAAGTAGGTCGTGGTCTCCGCCCCGCCGAGCGCGCCCCCGCGCCGCACGGCCGCCGCTGTCCGCACCCTTCGCTCAACGCCCCGGCCCGCCGCGCGTTGACGTTTTCGCGTCGTGTCACCTCCGTGTGACACCGTGAGGACCACCACGATTCGCGAGCTGAGGCACGACACCACTGCCGTCCTGCGGCGCGTGGCCGGGGGTGAAAGCGTCCAAGTCTGCCGCCGAGGAAAACCCGTGGCCGTGCTTTCGCCGATAAAGCGCAAAACCAAAGTCAAATTGCCGGACTTTGCCGCCCGCCTCAAAGCGATCTACGGGGACAAGGTGCTGCCCACCACCGCCTCCGAAATCATTTCAAATTCCCGCGGCGACTCATGAGCGGTTACGCCGATGCCGCGCTGCTCTGCTCGCTCTACGCGCCCGACGCCCACACCGCCCGGGCCGTCGCGTGTCTGGGCAAACAGTCGCAGCCCCTGCCGATCGTCTGGATCCACCAATTGGAAGTCCGCAACGCGCTCCGGTTGCGGGTATTTCGCCGCGAGATCACCCGCGCACAGCGCGATACTTCGCTCAACGCGTTGCTCGCCGATCTGGCCAACGGAGTTCTCGTCATCGGATCGCCTCCACTGACCGAGGTGCTGACGGAAGCCGAACGACGCAGCGCCCTCCATTCTGACACCCTCGGCACCCGCAACCTCGACATCCTTCACGTGGCAGCGGCGGTGGTGCTCGGATCACGAGAGTTTCTCACCTTCGATCGTCGCCAAGCCAATCTGGCCAGCGCCGCCGGCCTCATCGCGCCGGTCGTGTAACGCGTCCCGCCGACTCACCCTCTCCGAAAAATCGACCGATCAGGCCGCGCGCAACCTAACTCAGTCGGCATGGGTCCTTGGCCCTTGCTCCTCGGCCCTCGGTCCTTGGGCATTGTCCCCTGGTCATTCCGCGCGCAGCGCGGCCGTCTTCCGCACCATCCGCGCCATCGACTCCTCCGGATTGAGCACCGTCACCCCCGCAACCTTCACCCACGCGAGATCCTTCGACTCGTTCGAAATCACCAGCGGCTCGTTCGGGTCCGCCTCGATCAAGAAGCGCAGATCGTAGTGATAGTGCCCCGGCTCCGTCTTCCGCGGAGGAATCCAGTGTCGGTCCACGTCGAAGACCGCGCCGCTCACCGCGCGCACGCTCGCCAGCCCACTTTCCTCCCGCGCTTCGCGCAGCGCCACCGCCAGCAAATCCGGGTCGCCATCCGCGTGCCCGCCGAGCTGCAGCCACTTGTCGAGCTTGCGGTGATGCGTGAGGAGCGTCCGCGTCCGGTCCGGACTCACCATCCACGCCGACCCCGTCAAATGGCCCGGCCCACACTCCCGGCGCAGGCACTCCCTCTCCGCCTCCGCAAACGCGATCGTCGCCGCCACCATCTCCGCTTCATGCGGATCAAGCCCACCCTCCGCATGGGCCCGCAATAATTTTAAAACCGCGTTTCGCTGCATCGATGTTCTCCGTTTTTTCTTCCGCGTCTTACCTGTCTTTCATGTCTTCCGCGTCTTTCAT